>JBAYRL010000003.1 GCA_041676705.1 Acidimicrobiia bacterium | reverse complement strand
CCCTCCACAGGGTCCTCGACACGATCTTTATTCATAGCCACAGCAGTGATCCTTTCAAGCCCGCAGCACTCAGCCGCGGACCATCAAGCCACCACCGTTTACACACACCATCGGACAGTCCCAGATCAGCGGGAGAACCTATTCCTTCGCGACATGCCTGTTTCACTATTCAGTGCCTGACGTGCCGGACCGATCCTTCTACGAGATACGAGTGGCGTCTCGAGGTGGCCCGACTTTCACCCACGCCGATCTATTCGCTGCTGGATGGAAAGCTGACATGTCTATCGGGTGACAGGTATTCCAGGATCCGGGTTTCTGAGCCGTACTCCCGGCGGCAACCGGATGCCGCACCCAGCCGTATGACCCCACAGCGAGGCCCGGCATTCAAAGCCGCTTCGACCTCCATCTGATGCCATCACAGACGGTCGAAACTCCACTTGAACCTGGAGAAAGATAGGGTGTGTTGAGGTTGGTTTGCCCGGCACACTCGTTGGCGTGAAAAGCTCCGAGACCTTTGTCGCATTGCCTATCCGGCCGGAATCTTCCAGGGTTGTGCACGCGGGTGGGCAGACAGGTTGTGCACCTACTCTGACCCGGGCTTTCAGGACTAGAAGACTGGTTTGGCGCCGTTTTCCGAGTTGCCCCCGCCACTTACTCGCAGCAGGCCTTCGGGCCTGCTGTTTGTGTTTTGTGAGCTGGGGTGTTGGGTATCGGGTAAATCGGTTGAGGGGCCTGGCAAAGCGCGCGACACTCGCGCATGGGCACTACCGCCGACAAACTGGCCGAATCGGTCGCAGAGATTGTTCGCATCCCAAGTGTTAACCCGCTTCAGCCGGGTCCCCGGGCGGAAGCCGCGGGACCGATTGGAGAAGCGGCGCTTGCCAACCATTTGGCCAAGCGTTTTGAAGCCCTAGGTGCCACCGAGGTTGTGCTAGATGAGGCGTTAGAAGGACGTCCCAACGTCTACGGGTTTTTCCCTGGTCGTACCGATCGGTTGGTGGTGTTAGATGTTCACACCGACACCGTGACGGTGGAGCACATGACCGACCCACCTTTTGATGGTCGGATTGAGAACGGTGCCGTGTGGGGCCGGGGAGCGCTCGACACCAAAGCGTCGATGGGGGTGATGCTGGCCTTGTTGGAGGGTTGGCAGGTGGCTGGGGTGCGCCCGGAACCGACCCTGTTGGTGGTGGGATCAATCAGTGAAGAAGCCGGTGGATTGCCAGGGGCTGCCCGTTTTCGGGAATGGGCGGAGGGTAGAAATCTAGAAATCGACCAGATGATGGTGGCTGAGCCCACCAAGTTAGCGCCGATTCATGGCCACAAAGGTGGGGTAGGCGTGACGGTCACCGTGCATGGTGCGTCGGCACATTCGGCGCTGCCGCACTTGGGTAAGAACGCCATCGTGGCGGCGGCACCAGTAATTCTGGCCTTCCAAGCGGAACACGAGCGGCTGCAGGCCCTCACCCCCAATACTGAGCTTGGCAACAGTACCGTGTCGGTAACGGTGATTGAAGGGGGAACCGGAGGCAACGTTATTCCAGCTTCTTGCACGGTGCGGGTTGGCCAGCGGGTGGTACCTGGTGAAGATGCCAACGAGGTGTACGAGCGCTTGGTGAAAATCGCCGAAGAGGCGTGCCCCTTGCCGGTAACCTGCGAGCCGATGCGGTCGCCGGAACAAGACGGTCGGTACGGTTCGGACGCTTTCTACCAATCAGCTGATTCGCCGTTTATTCAGCTGTTGGCTTCGGTTACCGGGAACAGTCCGACGGTGGCACCTTATGGCACCAATGCGCTGCGATATGTGGGTTTTGTGAACGAGCTGGTGGTGTTTGGTCCGGGCAGCATTGACGATGCTCACCTAGCCACCGAACACATTGATATTGCTGGTTTGGTTCGTTTGGCCGAGGTCTATACCGCCTGGTTAAACCCGGCCTAAGCCTGTCACTAATGATTTAGGGGTACGTTTCCGTTCTCCCCACCTCCGACCCTTAGTAGACGTGCCGTTAGCTCAAGGTCTCATGCTTAAGCTGATGCTAGGTTTTCTATTCCATGGACAGTAATAGCGCCGAGTGGTTGGGTCTTAACCGGGTTTCCGAAACCGAGTGGTCTTTCAAGCTAGCTGGTCGGCTATGTCGGCCCGATGCCCGGCTCTACGGAGGTACCGGGCTGGCGGCGATGCTGGCTACCATGGAAGCCCAAACCGGTCGCACCCCGCTGTGGGCCACGGTGCAGTTTGTGGGCAGCGCGGCGCTCGGCGAGCAAATAGATTGTGAGCTAGAAGTGCTCGCTAACGGGCGTCGAACCTCTCAGGTGCGTTTCACCGCCCGGGTAGGCGACCGGGAGATACTAGCCGGGGTAGGTTCTACTGGTATCCACGTGGACGGCAAGGTCCCCAATACCCAAGTTCCGGCTATGCCCAAAGTGCCGGGACCAGAATCTGGTGTGCCGTGGGGATCACCTCTTGCTCGTGACCCCCAAGTGGAAGACTGGACCTATACGGCCGAAGTTCGAGAAGTGGAAGTTGACCCGCTTCGTATGTACATGTGGGCGCGTATGCGACAAGGCGAAGCTATTGGGGCTGCGGAGTTATCGTTTCTGGCCGATATCGTCCCGCCTAGCGTGTTGCGGGTGGTGGGCGAACATGGTGGCGGCAACAGTCTCGATAACTCCATGCGATTTGCTCACCTGGTCGACACCGAGTGGGTGCTATTCGAGTTTGACCCTTGGTTTATCGCCGGAGGTTATGTTCACGGTGGGGTAAAAGCGTGGGCAGAAACCGGTGAGTTCCTGGCCCATGGAAGCCAAACTGCTTCTGCCACGATCATGCCTAAACCGGTGGGTTGAACGCGGCCCTTACCGCGCCTGATTCCGGCAAGACGATGAGCGAGGTGATTACTGAGCTCATTCGCTCTGGGCTACACAAACAACAGCAGCCCACCCAGAAAGGTGTGCGAGGCTTACCGGTAGTCTCGGTTGGCCGAACGATCACCGCCGAAGACGTACGAAACCTTGCGGACGAGTGACTAAAACGTTCCCGGCTGATACCAATGTGCTGATCGCTTTGATCGTTCGTGAGCACGGCCACTTCGAGCTGAACGGTGATTCCCCCTGTATTCACCTAATTACGATGACTGACCTGTCGCTCGAGCCCCTTCTATTGCCGTTCGGAAAGACGTGATCACACGGCGGCAGGACGTGAACGGTATGCTCATAGGCATGGAGTTGACGAAGCTGATTGAGACCCGTCCGGGTGTTCGGAGTGGTAAGCCATGCTTCGTGGGTACTCGAATATCGGTTTACGATGTGCTCGAGTATCTTGCTGCTGGTATGAGCTCTGAGGAAATTATTGCTGACTTTCCTGAACTCACCGATACGCATGTGCGAGCTGCCTTTCAGTTTGCGGCGCTACGTGAACGCCGCCTAGCTACAGCGTGAAGCTGTTGTTCGACCAGAACCTATCTCGATTTCTTGCATGGACCCCCACCTAAATTCGTATGGCTGCGTGTTGGGAACGTATCAACCGAGGAAATTTGCCGTGTGCTAATTGACTATCGTCATTCCATTAAACGTTTTGGGATGGGCGGTGGAGAGGCGTTGTTACCAATACCTGCACGGGATAGTCCATCGGCCTAACCCGCACCCAAAGTTTGGTTTGGTCCCAGTCAATGTTCGAGCGTTGATTCTCGACACCTTATAAAGGTCAGTTCATTGCGGGTGACGAATATGAACGTGACGGTTTTGTATCGGTAGTGTCAACCCCTTCATTACGGTGTGTGGCGGACACCGTCGGTCGATGTATGGTCGAGAGGCCACGACGACCTAGATTCGTTTCGGTGTACTGACCGCTCTTGAACGAGACCTAGACGGTCTTGCGTGTCAGGGTGGCTATGTCTTGGTTCCGACGTACACCGAGCGTCCCGGATGGAGCATGTGCGGCATGCGCTCGAAGTCCAGACCTGCCGCCGCGAAGCTGCGAGCGAACTCATCTGGATCTGAGAGGCGCATCGTGTGCCGCTCCTCGACAGTCGTGATGCCCTGTGGAGTCGCGGCGACGTACTGCATCTCGATCGCGCAGTGCATGCCAGACCTTGAGGAGCGCACCGCGCGAGCCACTGCGAGATCACCCTGACGACCCGACTCGGCGTTGACGGTCGACCCGATCCAGTAGTCAGGTTCGACCCACCCCTCGATGAGCAGCACGCCACCCAGGTTGAGGTGTCCCGTCATGTTGGCCACAGCAGCGTCGAGATCTTCCTGTCCCGTCAGGTATCCGATGCCGCTGAACAGCGAGACTACGACGTCAAAGGTACGGTCGAGTTGGAAAGATCGGAAATCACCTTCGACGAGTTGGACGTTGGGTGCACGCTCAGCTGCGATATCCAGCATTGGGCGGCTCAGGTCGACGCCGACGACGTCGAAGCTGGACGCGAGGTATGGCAGGTGTGCGCCAGTGCCGCATCCGACATCGAGCAATGTGGCAGCTGTTGGCTTGTGACGCAGAACCTCGCCGATCACGAGCTCCGCTTCTGTTTGCGGGGCGCGGCCTCGGGCCTCGTGGATCAGGTCATAGAAGCGAGCAGCATCTCCATACACGGGCTTTAGCATAGTGCCGCTCCAAGTGTGCCTTGGTGGAATCTGCCGTGGATTGGTTCAGTCAGTGAATCCGCGATAATTGCAGTCCGTCACTGGTGACAAACTCAGCGCGGCCACTGCCGAGCCCCAGCTTCCGCCCGGTGACTCGTTGCCGGGGTTCATCTCATCCAACGTTTGGAGGGGCTGGCACGAGGTGCACGAGCTACAAAATGATGACGTATTTGGTAGGCGCCTTACGCTCCGAGGTTTGGTTGAACTAGCACGGATTTAATCAGGGTAGGGCCAGTTATGACAGCTATTGCCGGATCGGCCACCCGGATTAAAACCAGTGCGAAACCACAAGCGAGTCCGTGGCGAGCTGAGTTGAACGACTTGGTTAGGGCAGCTTCGGGCGGGATGCTCTTTGGTGTGCCATTGCTCTACACCATGGAGGTTTGGTGGATCGGTAGCCACACCCGACCAGAGCAAACAGCGGTTGTACTCGCATTCCTGGCGATACCAGTGTTCGCTCTTAATTTGACCGAAGGTTTCCGCTCGAAGCCTGACCCGAGGTTCTGGGAAGCGGCGGCTGACACGGTGGAGGCCGTGGCCATTGGTCTTGTAATCACAGCGATCGTGTTGATCTTATTGCGGGAAATTCAGATTGGCCCAGATATCGCAACTGGGCCGGCGCTAGGCAAGGTTTTGTATGAAGCAGCGCCATTTTGTCTAGGTATCGGTGTTGCCCGGCATTTTCTTGATGGCGCAACACAAAAGCAAGATGACCAGGTTGACAATAAGGATTACCTCAAGATGAGTGGCACCGCCAGAGGCGAGTCGACGAGCCCAACTGAGACGAGCGAAGATGAAGGGCGATTGAATGCGACGCTAGCTGACCTGGGCGCGGCCACCATAGGCTCTGTGTTCATTGCGCTTAGCATCGCCCCCACCGACGAAGTTCCCATGATTGCCAGTCGGATGGGCGGCGGCTGGTTATTGCTGGCGGTGGCCGCTTCATTGATTTCTTCCTATGCAATCGTGTTCGCTGCTGGATTTTCCCGTCAGGAGAGTCGGCACGCTCAGGAGGGCATATTCCAAAGCCCGCTAAGTGAAACAGTGGCCTCCTACCTGGTTGCGTTGGTGATTTCAGCGTTCTTGCTCTGGTTTTTCCAACGCGACATGAGCCCTGTCAGTGATTTATTCAATCGAGTGATTGTTCTTGGTTTTCCCGCCGCTGTGGGAGGCGCCGCGGGACGTTTAGCGATATGAACAACGATCATGAACAAGGTCGCAGTGCAGCTGAATGGACGACTTTTGCTGGCGCTTGCCTTATCTTACTGGTAGTCATTGGGATGCTGATCGCCCAGATGGGTGACCAACATTCTCCTGCCGAGCCCGTAGCAGTTCTCACCGGTGAAATCCGCCAAGTTGGCGCTAGTCACCATGTAGAGGTGGAAGTAACGAACGTTGGCAGCTCGACCGCGGCAGAGGTCACAGTTGAAGCCAAACTTGAGCTAGCTGGAGAGGTTTCGGTGGGTGAACAAGTTGTTGATTTTCTGGCCCCGGGGGACAAAGAGCATCTCGTGTTTGTGTTCGATAATGACCCAAGTGTGGGCCGATTGTCGGTACGGGTTTCTGGATATGCCGTTCCTTGAATCGACGTTGAATAGGGTGCATTGGTTTGTCGCATACCGCCTAGCAACGATGCAGTAGCGAAACTGACCGTATGATGTGTCAGCGGCTTGACTACGGTCGCGGTTCCAGCCGGTGGGAAGGCGAAAACCGATCAACATTGCGGCGGTGCAGCTCACCAAAAGGAGCTGGGTCAACTCGCAATTGGATGTAATTAGCCCCTAATCCGCCGTTTTGTTTGTCTTGCGTTCAAAATATTTGTGGGCTACGTGAGGCTTGTAGCTAGGCCGAGGGTTCTTCACCCAGAGATTTTCGGGCATCCGCTAGCAACAAATAGAGGTGAAGAGGGTCGGTAGGCGACTTCGCAAAGCCGAGGCTTTGGTAAAACGTGGTTGCCTCTGCGTGCAGGGCATGAACCAAAAGGATCCGCACACCGATCCGATCGGCGGCGGCCAGAGTCGACAAAATGGCGTCGCGAACTAGAAATCGTCCTAACCCATACCCTTGTGCTGCCCGATCAACCGCCAGTCGGCCCATAAGAACGGCCGGCACCGGGTCAGGAGAATTCCTACGTAACCGTCCCGATAAGTCGCGGTGGGCAATAGCCACAGCAGACAGAGTGTAATAACCGAGGAGCTTGTCCGTTCCGCCGTCCAGGCAGACATAACAGCGGCTTAGGTCTCGCGTGTGGTTGGCCAAAGCCTTATCGACTAGGTAGCGGTTTAGAGATTCCTCACCACAGTCGAAACCAGCGGTGATGTCGGCAGCGTTAATCGGACGCGGACGTTGTGGTTTCAGTCCCAGGGCGCAGCTTCCTTAAGAAGGTTGGCAAGCTCACGCCGGTGCATCGCAGGGCGATCAAGGATGGCGTTGAACTCTTTCCAAGCAGCGTCATCTATATGAAAAAGTCGACGATCAGCCAGGGCCTCCTCAGCTCGCACCAACGCCGCGGTGGTAACAAACTCGGTTAATGATTGGCCACTGGCCGTCGCCGCTTCATCGATTAGGGCACGCTGATTTGGGGTCAGGCGCACTGCTAAGCGTGCATCTTTGCGCTCCACTGACCCGGGATTTGTTGTAGCCATAAAAAAGAGTGTACGCCTATTGTGTCAACAATCAACCGAGCAATGCGGTGGAAAGCTGTTGCACGCCGTGAGTAACGGTGAGTTATCAATCAACGACGAGTTTGGTGCGGGCTCGTTTAGCAGCGGCCACCAAACCTGTGAGTGAGGCTCGGGTTTCGGGCCAGGCGCGAGTTTTCAGTCCGCAGTCGGGGTTCACCCAAAGCCGTTCGGTGCCCAGCGTTTCAATGGCACGAGCCAAGAGATCGTCGTATTCATCATCACCCGGTACCCGCGGCGAGTGAATATCCCAAATACCGGGGCCAATTTCGTTGGGATAGTGGTGCACCACAAAATCGTCCAATAACTCCATGTGGGAGCGAGAGGCTTCCATCGAAATAACATCGGCATCCAACGCAATAATGGCGCCTAAGATCTCACCAAATTCGGCGTAGCACATGTGGGTGTGAACCTGAACGTCATCAGGTGCCACCCCAGCCACCAGTCGGAAGGCTTCGGTCGCCCAAGCCAGATATTCCGCCCGGTCGGCTTTGCGCAGGGGCAAGCCTTCGCGTAGCGCTGGCTCGTCGATCTGCACGACAGGAATACCGGCCTTAATCAGATCATCAACCTCATCACGCAACGCCAGCGCCAACTGTTTCGCAGTGGTGGACCAAGGCTGATCGTCGCGTACAAATGACCAGCACAAGATGGTGGTCGGACCGGTCAGCATGCCCTTCATAGGGCGATCGGTCAGGCTGGCGGCGTAGGTGCTCCACTCCACCGTCATGGGTGCCGGCCGCACAATATCACCGTAAAGTACCGGCGGTTTCACACACCGCGAACCGTAGCTTTGCACCCAGCCATTAGCAGTAGTGAAGAACCCTTCCAGCTGGTCACCGAAGTATTCCACCATGTCGGTGCGTTCAAATTCGCCGTGCACCAAAACGTCGAGACCAAGCTCTTCTTGTTCTCGAATGCAGGCCTCGGTGGCTTCTTTCAAACCGGCTTGGTAGGTGGCCCGGTCGATTTCACCTTTGCGGAATTTTTGGCGCAGTTCACGAATCTGGCGGGTTTGGGGGAAAGAACCAATGGTGGTGGTGGGCAAAGCTGGCAACGGCAAACGCTTGGCTTGAACCACCCGGCGTTCAACATAAGCAGAAGCGCGTCTCGACATGGCTGGGGTGATCGCGGCCACCCGATCGGTGACTTCTTGGCGATGGGCTCGCTCGGAAGCCCGACGCGACGCTGCCGCAGCACGGTTCTCGGCTAATTCGGCATCTACACCGTCGCCACGACCGCCAACCACCTCACCGATAATGCGGATTTCATCCAGCCGTTCGGTGGCAAAGGCCAACCAAGAACGAAACTCGGGGTCAAGATTCGTTTCTGCGGAAAGGTCAACCGGCAGATGTAAGAGTGAACAAGAAGGCGCGATCTGAACTTTGTCGGAGCCGATTTGTTCTACGACCTGGCTAACTACCTCGATTTTTTGGTCAAGATCGGAGCGCCACAAGTTTCGACCATCCACAACCCCAAGCGACAGCCCCAAAGAGTCGGGCCGGGCCGCCAAGACCTGGTCAAGCTGGTCGGTGCCTCGTACTAAATCGAGGTGCAAGAAATCAATGGGGAGCCCAACGGCTGTTTCGACCGACGACCCGAGCGCGCCGAAATAGGTGGCCAGAGTAACCTCAGCATCACCAGCGGCTTGGCGTAGAGCCTGGTAGGCCGGGGCATAGGCGGCTAAGGCTTCATCGAGTACATCGGTGACCAAAAGCGGTTCATCAAACTGGAAAGCGGTGGCACCGGCCTGGCGCAACGCACCCACCAGTTCCACGTAGGCGGGTAGCAACTGGTCGATCAACTCGAAGGTGTTGCCGCCATCGGTCCGTTTGGAACGAGCCAAGAAAGTAATGGGGCCAACCAGCACTACTCTGGCGGCTACCCCTTGGGCTTGGGCTTCTTGTAGGTGCGCCAAAAGTCGGGCCGGGCGGGCTTCAAAGACCTGGTTCGGGGCTAGTTCGGGAACCAGCTGGTGGTAGTTGGTGTCGAACCATTTCGTCATCTCAAGGGGGGCCCGCTCTTCCCCATCAAGCGCCCCACCCCGGGCCATCACGAAATAGCGTGCCAACCCAGCATCGTCGGCCTCGGGATCAAAAGCAGCACCGCCGAAACGCTCCGGCACCGCACCAACCGCCAAAGTGGCATCGAGCATCTGGTCGTAAAGAGAAAAATCACCCACCGGAACCCGACTTAAACCTCGCTCGGTTTGAAGCTTCCAATGGCGGGCCCGTAACTCCGCGGCCGTGGCGCGTAGCTCATCGTAGGTGCCGCTACGCCAAGCTGCTTCTTGGGCCCATTTCAGCTCGCGGGCAGCTCCAATACGGGGAAAACCAAGGTTGGCGGTAATGGTCATGAGTTTGTTATTCCTTCAGTCGAATTGTTTGGTGGTACTGCTCCATTTGGGGTGTGCTGAATCTCAACGAGGTGCTTACCGTCCACGATAGGAACCTAAAGAAGCAGTTGCGGCTTTGTGTCGGTCTTCGCGCTGGTGATGCAGCTGTGGTTGTGGTGAGCCATGACCAACAACTTCATAGCGATCTGGCCCACTGGCCCCAGCTGCTCATGATCAGGATTTGAGGACGAGGTTGCTAGCGAAGCGCCAGTAGCTTTTTAACCTCGGGGTGCCACGACTCGCTAGCGGTGGCATGCACAGATCTCCAACCAAACGATCGGGCCACCTCAATGTTCTCATAGGTGTCGTCAACAAAAACTACCGATGACCGCTGGTCCGGTGATAGCCCTAATTTTGCTGTTACAACTTCAAAGAATTGCCGGTCGCTTTTTTCGAAGCCAATGTCAGCCGAGTAGAAAATCTGGCCAACAGGAATGCTCTCGTTGATTCGTTGGTAGAGATAGTGAGCCCGTCGGTGTTCTTGGTTTGTGACTAGCACCACTTGGTGTCCTGCAGAAACAGCTTGGCAAGCGAGCTGAAATGTTGCCTCGAAAGGTATGTAATCGGCCTCGAACCAACAAGTCAGTACAGATTCAACATCGGCTGTAGTTCCCAAGAGTTTCAACGACGCCTGAAGTTCATCCTCGACGGACGCTTGACCAGTGACGATTTGCTTCCATTTTGGCTCAAAGAAGGTTTCACGAATCTGATTACGGTCAATTCCAAATTGTGTGTTGAGCTCGATGGACCAGTGACCAGCACCGCCACGATTGGGGTCGAGCAGAACGCCATCAACATCAAGAGCAAGTATCGCCATTACCTAACCCATGTTAGCCAACGTGGCGCTGTCGGAACTTCGGCCAACGCATATAACGCGCGAGGGCAAACCTTCCTTAGGGCCCTTCCCTATGGCGTCGGGTGGCCACCGTTTACATTGAGCGTTTAGCCGATGCGTGGCCTCGATGAAATAAAGACGAAGGTTTGTTTCTGTGTGCTTAGTTCACCGGGAGACGGCCTAGGCGGAATCACCCGGCAGATAAAAAGCACAGTTTGGCCCGGGTGCCTGAGCCAGGCGGCTGTCGAGGGTCATCAAGGGTGCTTCAATCGATTCCGCTACCGCTACGTACCAAGCGTCGTATGGAGTGAGGTTAGCGCCAAGAGCCCAGATTCGTTCTGCGAATGGTTCGTATGGAAAAAGCTCAATTTGAAGATCAAGTAGGTCGTGGTAGGCGAGCGAGGCCACCTCGTTGCTGATCTCATTGGAATGGCTGGCCCGGCGTAGCACGTTGGCCACCTCTACTTGGATTAATACCGGCGCAAACAGCGCTGCTTCGGTGAGGAGCGCTTCGGTCCATTGCCCGGTGGGGCCGCTATCAACCAGCGCTGATAGCACCGCCGATGCGTCGACCACTAGGTTCAACGGCGACCCTCGGAGACATGAGCCAGGATTGCCTTGTCATCGAGCTGGCTGCCGGTGGCTTTCTTGCGGCTATTGATTCGGGCCATAACGACCTGTGCGGTGGGGCGACTAGCAAGTTCGATAAGTCGGTGTCGCAAGTATTCCTGTAGCGACTGTCCGTTTAACGCTGCTCTCGCTGATAGTTCTTGGTGGGTCTGGTCGGGGACGTTCCGGATAGTAATGGAAGCCATACATGCATTTTAGCAGTGTTAGCGGCATAATGATGCTGCAAGGCGATCTGGGTTTGAAATAACCATGGTCCGATCGCTACACCAGTAGGGTTCGAAAACCTGATTTCGACGGCGACCGCTCGGCCTCTCCTTGAAAGGCGAGGCTCTGGTGAGAACAGTGACTGCGCCCAGCCAGTGATCGGTCGGTCAACTCTAGGGTTCAGCCAGTAGATTGTCTTAGAAAAGCTAAGGGGATGCTGGTGAAGATTGAACAAATAAGACTGCAGGACGACAACGACCAGGTCACCCTCACCACCTACGTGCTGGAAGATTCGGCCGAAATGTTGGGTGGAGCTCGTCGACCGGCGGTGCTCATCCTGCCTGGTGGTGGCTATATCTTCTGTTCCGATCGTGAAGCTGAGCCGGTGGCCATGGCTTTCGCCACAGCCGGTTACCACGCTTTTGTGTTGCGCTATTCGGTTTATGGGCTAAGCGACCAAATGACCAATCTCGAGCCCCGCGCCCATTCCCCTCACCCCCGACCGCTCATCGATGTGGCTTTGGCTATGCGTGAAATCAACGATCGGGCCGAAGAATGGGGGGTCGACACCGAGCGCATTGCGGTGGCTGGCTTTTCGGCTGGCGGGCATAACGCCGCCATGTACGGCGCCTATTGGGACAAACCGCTCGTGACTGATGTTATTGGTGAGCCGCTGCGTCCAGCGGCCCTTATCCTTGGTTATGCCATCAGTGACTTCACCGATTTGGTCGAGCGGTTATCAACGCGAAGTGAGTTTGAAATTGCTCTCTACAGCTCGGTGCTTGTGGCGTTTTTCGGTAGCACCACACCTAGTGACGATGAACTTAAAGCCGCCAGCCCTGCCCCCTTGGCCGATGGAAGCTTCCCACCGTCGTTCATCTGGGCTACCGGTGCTGACATGGTGGTCCCACCACAACAAAGCCTGATTATGGCCCAACGCCTGGCCGATCTCGGTGTGCCCAATGAAGTGCATCTCTTTGAAGAAGGCCGCCACGGTTTGTCGCTCGCCACCCAAGCCACCGCTAGTGGCCAAGGCGAAATCGAACCCCGGGTGGCAACCTGGTTCGAACAGTGCACCACCTGGCTGGCTAAACGTTTTGCGCTTCCCGTGCCCGAAAGGTCTCGCTGGGAACGCGCCTAGCCGGCCCGTCGAAGAAGCCGAGGTGCGCCGACTGCCGATCGCAAAGCCTAGCTGGCTGGCTTGACGGGCTTGGCTGGCCAGGTCTGCGGGCCGAAGTCTGAACGTGCCAGATCGTATTGAACGTGCCAGATCGAATAGTGGGGCAGTTCGTGCTTCGTCTCGGATCTTGTTATGAGTTTTCTCCGCATAGCGCGTAAAACTCATAACAAGAACGGTGAAGAATTGGGGGGTGAAGTGAGAAGCCGAAATTCGACGGCTGGGGCTGTTGTGGTGGCACAAACCGCCTCTGTCGTGTTGCTCGTAACTCTCGTTACCTGGTTCCTTATTGGTCAGCTACGTGAGACACCAATTTCCACCGAGAACGGGTGGGACTACAACGACTACCTCTTCCAAGTTTCGTCGCTGCCAAGGTGGCTTGAATACGTCGTTGCTTTGGTAGGCACTGGGACGCTTTGGTGGGTGTTGCGCCCGTTGAACCGAAGGCTTAGTGCACGATGGTCTGCTAAAGGTCGATGGCTCCTGCTTATTCATGCTCTAGCTACTGGTGTTGCCGTGGGTGCTGGGGGAAGAGTTATTACTGCAGGTACCAGCGGAGCCAACATCGGTGGCGGGCTGCTCATGATGGCCCTTCCGATCCTGGTTCTTGGTAGTTGGCTAGCGGCAGCACCCATCTATCGCCGTGCGAATATACCCCGAGGCAACTAACCAGTCCCCTTAGCGGTTTAGGGGTTTGCACTGGTCGAGCGCTGGTGATCCGTTGCGTGCCGCATATCGGTCTATGTTCCGAGATCGCGTAAGTCACGCCACATGCGATCATTAAGGGCACCAGTGGCCCCAACCCGAAAAGTCTGGCTGGGAACGCGCCTAGTGGGCGGGCTTGGCTGGCTTGGTCTGGGGGACGAAGCCTGAACGTGCCAGATCGTATAAACGTCCTGGCTACCTAGAATGGGGAAGAGCCTGCCAATTAGAGGAGCTTGATCATGCCCACCCATGACCATGAGCACGGCCACGACGACGATCAGCCGAGCGATTACCGCCAGGGCGGCGCTGTCGACCGTGATGATCACGATCACGATCATCACGATCATGGCCATGACGACGATGGCCACAACCATCACGACCACGGTGACCATGCCGAACATTTTCGCCGGCTGTTTTGGTGGAGCCTGCTGTTAACCCTTCCCGTCGTCATTACCAGCCCCATGGTGATGGACTGGTTTGGATACAACCTCGATTTCTACGGTGTGAACTGGGTGGGCCCAGTTTTAGGCAGCATCATTTTCTTTTGGGCGGGCTGGCCGTTTTTAGAAGGTGGCTTATCCGAGCTTAAGGCCCGCCAACCGGGCATGATGCTCTTGATCTCAATGGCAATCATCGTGGCCTATGTGGCCTCAATGGTCACTTCGTTCGACCGCTTTGATCTTGATTTTTGGTGGGAGCTGGCGGCACTAGTGTCGGTAATGTTGCTGGGCCACTGGCAAGAAATGAAAGCCTTGGGCCAAGCCCAAGACGCCGTAGCTGCATTAGCCGAACTTCTACCCGATGAAGCAGAACGAGTGTTACCCGATGGTTCAACCGAATCGGTGAGACTAGATGAATTAGCCGCCGATGACATTGTGTTGGTCCGTTCGGGTACCCGAGTTCCCGCTGATGGCGAAATTCTTGAGGGCTCGGCAGAACTTGATGAATCGATGATCACCGGCGAATCGAAACCGGTGGCCAAAACGGCGGGTGACCTGGTAATTGCCGGCACGGTTTCTACCGACTCTGCCATCCGGGTTCGGGTGCGCGCCGTTGGTGAAGACACCGCCTTGGCTGGCATACAACGTTTGGTGAGCGAAGCCCAAGATTCCCAATCACGTACCCAAGTGTTGGCTGATCGGGCGGCGGCACTGTTGTTTTATGTGGCTTTTGGCGCCGCCATCATCACGGGGGTCGTGTGGCTGGTAGTTGGCGATGCCGGCGAAGCTGTGACCCGGGTGGTTACCGTGCTGGTAATTTCGTGCCCTCATGCACTGGGCCTAGCCATTCCCCTTACTACCTCGATTTCGGCAGCCTTGGCGGCGCGACACGGCATTCTCATCAAAGACCGTTTGGCGTTTGAGCAAAGCCGCACCATCGACGCTTTTCTCTTCGACAAAACCGGTACTTTAACCAAAGGTTCCCACACGGTGGCCGGTACGGCGGGGGTTGCGCTCAGTGAGCGCGAGGTGCTTCGGCTCGCCGCCGCGGTAGAGGCCGACAGCGAACACCCTTTAGCTCGAGCCATTGTGACGGCGGCTTCGGAAGCCGGAGAAATTCCAGCGGCCACTGAGTTTCGTTCCATGACTGGCCGCGGCGTTGAAGCCACAGTCGAGGGCCGCACCTACGCCGTAGGTGGGCCGAACATGCTGCGAGAACGAGAGCTAAGTGAGCCGTCGGAACTAGCCGAGTGGATTGAAGGCTGGCGCGAGCGGGGTTCATCGGTTCTATTCCTAACCGACGATCACTCGGTACTGGGCGGCATCGCTGTGGAGGATGAAATACGCCCTGAAGCTCGCACTGCCGTCGATGAAATTAAGAAACTCGGTCACCAGGTGGTGCTTATCACCGGCGATTCACAGGCCGTAGCCGATGCTGTGGGCCATGATCTTGGGGTCGACCAGATAATGGCTGAGGTACTGCCCGAAGATAAAGACGCCCAGGTTTCTGAGCTGCAAGAACAAGGCCTCAAGGTGGCCATGGTTGGCGATGGGGTAAACGATGCCCCCGCACTAGCCCGAGCCGATGTGGGCATTGCCATCGGCGCGGGCACCGATGTGGCCATCGAATCGGCTGGCCTCATTTTGGCTAGTTCCGACCCTCGCTCGGTGGTGAGCATCGTTAAGTTGTCGGAAGCCGCCTACCGAAAGAGCGTTCAAAATCTGTGGTGGGCGGCTAGCTACAACATTGTGGCCATACCAATTGCGGCCGGTGCGTTGGGCTGGGCCGGTGTGGTTATGCCACCAGCTCTAGCGGCGATTTTGATGAGCCTTTCCACCATCGTGGTAGCCGCCAACGCCCAACTGCTTCGTCGAATCGACCTCGCCGTTTCCTAGCGCAGCCCCCCGATGTCGTAAGCGGATCTTGTTATGAGTTTTGCGCGCTATGCGGAGAAAACTCATAACAAGATCACGGGCAGTCAGCGATTAAGCGGTGGTCGTGGTGGTTGTCAGCGTGTTCACGCGTTCTGGAGCAACGCGGGCGGCGTGGCGAATAGCGCTAAAGCTCAGCAGCGAAGCCACCACAAAAGCCAACGACAACGGCGTTATGGTGCCGTCGAATTGGCGGTCGATGAGTGAGCCGAGAATTGAACCGATCACCATTGGTGCCATGCCTAACAGGGCGGCTCCCGACCCAGCCACATTGCCCAACGGGATCATGGCCGCCGTATTGGCGTTGATCATCATGATTTGTAGCGACATCAACGTGAGTAGCAGGGTGAATGCAAACAACAAGAACGGTGGTGTTCCGTCTCCAACAATGGCTACAACCGCCATCAGGGTTGAAGCGAGAACGAAGCCCGATGAGGTTACAAACAGGATTCGATCGAGGCCGATCCGTTCCACAATCCGCCCGTTGATGAGGGCGCCTACCGCAAGGCCCACCGCCATCACGCCAAAAATCAGGGGGAACCAGGTATCAAGCCCAAACACAGTGCCGAAGATGTTTTCTGATGAAGCTAGGTACGACAAAAATACGCTGGTGGCAATGGTGATGGCAGCTAGATAGGGCAAGGTACCCGGCGTGGTAAGCACTATCCGCCAGCTTGCAATAATCTCGGTGCCGCTTAGGGATCGACGTTTTTCTGGCGGTAAAGTGGCTGGTAGACGTACCGAGAAGGCAAATACCACCACTGCCACTGCAGCGCACATAAGTACTGTGTAGTGCCACGAGCCGAGAGCAACCATGGCTGCCCCAGCACTCGGAGCGATCATTGGTACCAGCAGGAAGATGGCCATGATGTTGGACATTTGGCGAGCCATCTGTTCGCCTTCAAACGAATCTCGAATAATGGCAGTGACCGCCACTCGTGGCCCTGCGGCGCCGAGGCCCCAAATAAATCGAGCGAACGCCATAGTGGCGAGCGTTGGCGCGAGCATGGTTGCAATCGCACCGATGACGTAAATGGCGAGGCCACCCCAGAGCACCTGGCGACGCCCGAAGCGATCAGCTAGCAGCCCGGCGGGAAGTTGGCCTAGCCCAAAACCGATCATGAACCCTGTGACCAGCACCGCGACGTCAGTGGCGCCACGGGCTAAACCAAGGTCGTCTCGGATCGAATCAAAGGCGGGCAGCATCGAATCAATGGCGAGAGCTGTCATAGCCATGGTGAGCGACATGGTTAAGGTGAATGCCACCGATCCGGGTCGTAGTTTTCCGCTGTGGCTTAAGGCTGGTTGATCAGCGTCCGAGGCGTTGGTGTGATCGCTAGAGGCTTTGGGCATTCCCTGTATCCTGGCGTGGTTCTAAATTTTCAGCACATTCCTGGCTGTGTTTGGCATTAGTTGTGTCCGACATCCGCTGTGTTCGGCATTAGCAGCGTTTGTCGTTGGCGGTGTTGGGCGCACCTGATATTAACGGTTCGCCCTCTGTTTCGGATCTTGTTATGAGTTTTCTCCGAATAGCGCGTAAAACTCATAACAAGATAACCGGCGGCCCGAGCATTCGGAACGACCGTCTGCCGTTTCTGGACAGGTTCTAGAAAGAGCCCCGCCGCTCGCTAGCCGCGCTCTTTGCTTGCGAATTTTGCCGACGAGTTCGTGCCACAACATAGGTTGCTAGAGCCAAAATTGCGGCCGCAACAAGAGTGGCAAAAAAGCCAATTCGGCCGACAGTGGCATCGATAGTTCGTCGGCTAGTCGATGATGGGTCGGCCAAAATAAACCCGACAAATATCGCCGCCGCCAACGAGAGGATAAAGGCGGTAGCTTGCCATGCGCGCCCTGACAGTTGGGCACGTTTCCGCAGGATGAGGCCCGCTTTTAGCACCCGTCGCACTCGCACTATTCGTAATGCTCCCACCAGGCGAATCAGCCGAAATATCTGAATTGGTCCCACCGCAAAAACCACTGCCGGGATGGTGAGAAGGGTGACAGCAACTACAAAACGGTGCTTGCGGAGCCATTCCAAGCGGTCGGTGCTAAACGCCAGTAGCACCAAAGTTTCAGCTATGAACACGGCCATTGTGGCGTAGTTGAGAGCTGACCCGACGGTTTCAGCGTGGCCTTCCATGGTGGTTAGAAACATGGCTGGAACCGAGGCCAAAGCAGCCACAATTACCGGAGTTGTGAACCAAGCCTCAACCTGTTCAGCACGATTACTTTCGGCTTCGGGCACAACACTTGTTTCAGATGTAGGAACGTGGCTCACAAAAAACAGCTCGGGTCGACGTCCTAACCAGGCTATCGGTTTTGCTTCGCCGAAGCGGGGTCCTAATTGGAAGCTAGATTTGAACGGAGCTCCGCCACACGCCAGTAAGAATCCACGGCGTTTTCAAGCGGAATCGTCCCATTGTCAATGGCCTGAGCCAACGCCTGATGAATTTGTTGGCATGCGGCCGTTGTGGCAGTGATGAAAACGTCGACTCCGGCGTTGGCAGCCTCAACCACAACTTCCTCTATCGGCCCGAGTTCTTTAACAGCTTCGGCGTCGAAGGCATCGGAAATAACTACACCATCGAAACCAAGCTCATTCCGCAGCAGGTCGTTGATGATGTGTTCGGAAAGCACCGCCGGTACCGAGTCCAACGCCGGGTAGGTAGCGCTTGAAATCATCACCGCATCTGCGCCCGCATCAATACCAGCGATGAAAGGTGGCAGGTCTGTGGCGTTCATCTGTTCCCGAGAAAGATCGATCTCAGTCGGATCGAAATCGGTGTTAGTAACCGCCGCACCAAGCCCCGGGAAATGTTTCACCGTGGTCGCCACACCACCGTGACGTAGCCCAGAAACGAAGGCCGCCACGGCCTCGGCTGCTAATTGGGGGTCATCGCTGAAAGAACGTTGTTGGCTCACTAGGAATGACCCTGCTCGTGCCACATCGGCCACCGGGGCGAGGTCGAAGTTGGCACCCCAGCTGAGCATCACTTCGGCGGTTTCAGCACCTTGTTGAGTTATTTCTTCAGTGCTGAGGCGACCGAGTTCAGAGGCGCTCAATTGGGGAGGTCCGTCGATGCGGCGAATCTGGCCGCCTTCTTGGTCGATGGTGATTATGGCTGGGCCTAACCCGCTGGCGGCTTGACTGGCAGCGGCTTGAATGGCGGCTGCGCTTGTTTGGGCGGTTTGTTGGTTGGGGATATTGCTCTTGAACCACAGAACGCCGCTGGCTTTACCTTCAGCGAGCATTCCCAAAATCTCATTGGGCACGGTCAGGCCCGAATAGCTACAAATTGTTCTGGCACCGGCTAATTCTTGGGTTGGTGGAGGTGGAACCGTGCTGGTTGTAGTGGCCTCGGTGGTTGAGGTTGAACTGGTTGGCGGCTGTGTTGTTTCCACTTCAGTGGTAGGGGGGCTGCTCTGGGTAGTTGAGGGTGCCGATGAAGAACCTGGTTCGGAACACGCCGCCAACACAGATAGCACCAGCAACAATGCAACTCTCTTGGCCACACTTATGCCGAAAGTACCGAGAGCATCACCGCCGGGAGCATGTCGCTTGGCGGTTTCAGTGGTTTCAGTGGTTTCACCAAGTGGGCTGGGGCGTGGATTGGAGCGTCGCCGCATATTGCCAGCCTGGCATGAGTTTCGCTAGCCCACAACGAAGAGCTGGATTTACGAAGGGCCAGTAATTGTGACTGACCCGAGAGTTTGTCGAGCTAGTGAGTTGTCGTAACATCGCTGGCGATGACTAGCACCTATGCGCCCAAACGTGATGAAGCCTTGTTCCGTCTCGAAGGTGATTTTCTCATCCCCGGGGTGCTGTGTCGAGGTCCATGGTACGAGGGATCGCTGCATGGAAGTGCCATGTTGGCGGCTATTGCACGCGGGGCCGAAAACCATCCCACCGATGTTCCCCGACAGGTGGTGCGACTCACAGTTGACATGATGCGTGCGGCCCCCATGGCACCGTTACGAGTTGAAACATCCACCGTTCGGGCGGGCAAAAGCATAGATTTCGTCGACATCTCGCTCTATACCGACGATGAGCTTTGGGTTCGTGGCACTGCGTTGCGGGTTCGGTTAACCGATTTACAGGTTGACAACAACCAGGCCGCAGAGCGCTGCCCGGTGCCACCTAGTGGAACAGACATAGCCGCACCTCCTTTTATGCGGCCCGGAGCAGATGAGCCAGCCTTTCATCACGCCATCGATATTCACATTGACCCGATGGATGAAATGGTCTGGTTTCGTCTGGCCGTTCCAGTGGTGGAAGGTGAAACCAACTCGGGCTTCTTGGCCGCTGCCACTCTGGCTGATTGGACGTATTCGGTTCCCAACCTGTTGCGCTCTACCCAGGAGAGCCCGACTGTTGATGAGGAGCGAACCGTTTTTGCTATCAATGCCGATACCACCCTCAACATGTTTCGTCCTATGTCGGGGCCTTGGCTTGGGATGAACACCGACTCGCACATTGGCGTGCTGGGTGCCGGTGTCGCCAATGCCCATCTCTACGATGAAAACGGCGTCCTCGGATTCGCGTCACAAAGCATCCTGGTTCGGGGGCCAAGTGGGGCACCGCTTTCAGTCCGCGAGGTTTCTGGTTAGAAACCGCCGCTAAAGGGCCCCGTCACTCAACCAACCAGGGTGATAGGTCGAGCATGGAGAAGCTTCGCTTGCCGCTTCGCCAACCGCTCGCCATCGAGTGTTATTGGGCGAGCGGTAGTCATCAACAACTCACCATCGAGTGTGATTGGTGGAATGGCCGCCGCTCGCTGAACCTCTAGCATCGGCTCGCCTTGTAAGACGTGCAAACGCGTGCTTTATGCGTACTTCGCTACTGGTGAGAAGGTGCTGGAGGCGCGCCTTCGACCTCGAATGAAGTTTCGTCGATATAGCACCACCACCAGTTCTCACCCGGTTCGTAGGAACGAATAAGTGGGTGGTCGGGGTGTTCGTGCCAATGGGCGGTGGCATGTTGGTTTGGTGAGCTGTCGCAGCAGCCGACATGACCACAGCGCATGCACAAGCGAAGCTTGACCCACTCTCCCCCGATACGCTCACAATCTTCGCAACCGTTACTTGAGGGGGTGACGTCGGCGACGGTGTCTAGGTGGGCACAGATTTCAGTCATATCGCAGTGCTCCCTTCTGCTGATCTCACGATAACAGCGCTGCAGGCCGTGCGTGGCGTTGATCGTTGTGCCGCAACCGGGTACATTCAGCGGGCATGAAATACGGCATCATGTTTGCGAACACTGGTCCATACGTCAGCCCCGAGGGTGCTGCTGCTATTGCCAAGGCCGCTGAGCAGGCGGGTTTCGAGTCGCTGTGGACGGTTGAGCATGTGGTGGTGCCACGTGAATACGCCTCGGCCTACCCGTATTCAGGTGATGGCAAGATGCCGGGTGGTTCTGATTTCGACATCCCCGATCCACTTATTTGGCTTACCTGGGTCGCAGCCCAAACCACCACCTTGCGGCTCGGTACCGGCGTAATGATTTTGCCTCAACGCAACCCGGTGATTACTGCCAAAGAAATCGCCACCCTAGACCTGCTCTCTGGCGGCCGAGTAGAGCTGGGCGTTGGGATTGGTTGGTTGGAAGAGGAATTCGAGATTCTAGGCGCTTCGTTTCCTGATCGGGCGATACGCACCGAAGAGTATGTGGAGGCCATGCGGGCACTGTGGTCACAAGACCACGCCACCTTCGAAGGCGAAACAATCAAATTCACTGAGGCAATCAGTAGGCCACGTCCCATTAACCGCAAGGTGCCAGTCCACATCGGGGGACACTCGGTCGCCGCGGCGCGAAGGGCTGGGCGTTTGGGCGATGGATTCTTCCCCGCAAAAGGCGACTTGCCCGCACTGTTAGATGAAATGCGCCAGGCCGCAGAAGACGCCGGGCGTGACCCGAACACCATTGAGGTGACCGCGGGTGGTGCTGGTGTGGCTGCCGGTGGTGAACAGGCATTAGACGAGGTGGGCCGCCTAGCTGAGCTAGGGGTCAGCAGAGTTATTGTTCCACCCATGGGTTACAACCCAGCCGCAATAGGGGAAGTGCTAGCCCGTTTCGGTGACGAAGTAATTGCCCCCAGCCAGGCGTAGAGCCACCGCTACCTGAGTGCCAGCCGTAGAGACACTGCTACCTGAGTGGTCGCAATACAAAGTTCGGGCATAGCGGGCTGTGCCTCTCTTGCAGGCATACCTAAGCCTCACTGGAAGGCAGGCCGAGCGTCCGCTTGGGCAGGAGAACTTGAGCTCAACTACCCAGCGGACGGTCAAGATATAGCTAGTTGCTTTTGAGGTGGTTAATTCTGCCACCTCTTAGGGCTCATTTGGGGGCGAAGCGCTGACCGCCGTCGAGGCGGATACACGAACCGTTCAACATGGCCGATTCCACAATGGCCACCGCCAAAGTGGCGTACTCATCTGGGCGTCCCATCCGCTTCGGGAAAGCAGCATCTTTAGTGAGCACATCAGCGAACTCATCGGGGATGCCTTTGGTGAGCCCAGTGGCGAACAAGCTTGGTGCGACCGAGTTCACCCGAATACCCATGCTCCCCAAGTCTCGGGCCATGGTAAGGGTCATTCCGGCAATGCCAGCTTTGGCGGCGGTGTAGGCCACCTGGCCAATTTGACCCTCGAAGGCCGCAATTGAAGCGGTATTAATTATCACGCCACGTTCGCCGTCGTCGTTCGGTTCGTTCTTGTTCATTTCCCAGGCCTGAAGACGGTTGAGATTGAAGGTAGCGATTAGGTTCAAGTCGATAATGCGTTTGAAGGCATCCAGTGGGTGAGGCCCGTTCTTGTCGATGGTTCGTTGGGCAACTCCGCCACCAGCGGTGTTAATGGCGATGTGAATTCCGCCCAATGATTCTGAAACCTCCGGCACCACACGTTCCACCGCAGCTTCATCGGTAACATCTAGTGGGTGGAATGTTCCGCCCAAGCTTTCAGCCACTGCCGCGCCATCCGAGGTTGGCAGGTCGACAATGGCGATCTTGGCACCCTTTTCTTTCAGCCGCTCGGCGGCGGCACGTGCCATTCCCGAGGCGCCGCCAACGATCATGGCGCCGGTTCCTGAAACTTGCATTTACTACTCCTGTCTCCGTACGGGCACTGCCACAGATGGGCCCTGCAACCTTCACCAAAGGCTATACAACAGGCCGGTTTGAAGGTGCCGGAAGATAAAAGTTCATCAACAGGGCGTAGGTAACAGCCGCACAGATCTATGGTTTGGGCTCATATTCGTAGCTTCGGAACTCTGCCTTTGGAATTTGGTGCCCTTGGTTTCAAATCCCCTAGGTTTCAAGTCCCCGTGGTTTCAGGTCTTCCTGCTCTCAGACCTTTAAGCCGTAAGGTTCTAACCAGGACCGGCGAAGCTTAAAAGGACTCTCGATATCGAACTTCGAGAGCGGCTTGGCTGTCGATTCGTTGCATTCAAGGCGTTAAAGGTGGCCCTCTAGTAGTTTGTGACACGTAAAACGATTGCGCTGCGCCCACACGTTGGTGGGTGCAGGCTTCTTTCCCTTGTTATGGCTATGAACGGAGCGGGCCACATATGTCTGATGTAGAACCAGTATTAGTGCGTGAAGAACGGGGAGCAGTGTTAGTACTGCGCCTAAACCGACCCGAGGCGCGCAATGCCTTGAATCCCGAATTGATGGGAAGCTTTGGTGCCGCGCTAGCCGAGGCCGAGGAAGACCCCAACATTCGAGCCGTGGTGGTTACCGGCACTGGTGACCGGGCGTTTTGTGCTGGAATGGACCTGCGGGCCTTCGCATCGGGCGACAACAAGCCCACGCCCGAACAACAAGAAGGCATGGCAGTTTTTGGTCGGTTTGTGCGAGGCAACGTAAGCGTACCGGTAGTGGGCGCCGCCAACGCCACAGCCGTTGCGGGTGGCTTTGAAGTGCTGATGGGTTGCGACATGGTCGTGGCTTCTTCGGCCGCCCAGTTTGGCTTGCCCGAGGTGAAGCGCTCGCTGTTTGCTGCAGGCGGAGGCATTGTGCTGGGCACCCGTATTCCATTGGCGGTGGCCCTCGAAATGACTCTGACCGGCGACAACATATCAGCCGAACGTGCCTATGAGCTGGGCTTGGTTAACCAGGTGGTTGAACCCGACGAGGTGTTAGAGGCCGCTATTGCGATGGCCGAACGCATCGCGAAGAATGGCCCGTTGGGGTTGGCTGCGACCAAGGAATTGGTGCGTATGGCGGTTAACGACATCGACGCTGCCTGGGAACGCCAGTCGGTTCTGCAACCCCAGGTCTTTAACAGCGAAGACGCCAAAGAAGGCGCCACTGCGTTCATTGAGAAGCGTGACCCGGTTTGGAAGGGCCGCTAATTCCTCTTTGGTTTCTGATCTTGTTATGAGTTTTCTCCGCATAGCGCACAAAACTCATAACAAGATGCTGCTGACACATCCAGCTGGTTTCAAAAACCGAATCTCCCCGAATACGGAGCTTCCCGAATACGGAGCTTCCCGAATGATGATCGCGCATAGATGTGGATTGTCTACTCGTTAGGGGCCGCATTCTTTGCTGGCTTAACAGCGGTGTTAGCAAAAGCTGGCGTCGAGAGCATCCCCTCAAGTCTTGCCACCGCGGTACGGACAATAATTGTGTTGGTTTGCGCCGGGGTGATGGTACAGCTTGTCGGTTCAGCGCCGACTATCACCGAACTTGACGCCAAAACCTGGGTGTTCCTGGTGCTTTCGGGTATCGCCACGGGTGCCTCTTGGCTGTTCTTTTTCCGTGCCTTACAGCTGGGACCGGTCGCTAAAGTAGCGGTTGTCGACAAGTCGAGCATCGTTTTGACCCTCGTATTGGCCATCGTTGTCTTCGGTGAAACCGAATCGCTAGCGGTAAAGCTGGTCGGAATAGTCCTAATAGCGGTTGGTACTTACTTTATGCTCGAGCGGCCAGCCCGATCCGACACCGGAGCCGAACAAGGCCCGTGGATGCTCTATGCGTCAGGTGCTGCTGTTTTCGCTGCGCTAACAGCGGTTTTGGGCAAAGTGGGAATCTCGGGCGTGGAGGCCAACCTGGGTGTGTACATCAGAACCACCGTCGTAATTGTGATGGCCTGGTTGGTTGTTCTTGCCAAAGATGAATACGTCTCTTTGCGTAACGTTCCGAAGCGAGAGTTGGTTTTTCTAGGGCTGTCAGGTGTGGCGACCGGCGCTTCTTGGCTGTTCTATTGGAAAGCCATGCAAGATGGACCTGCGAGCGTGGTGGTGCCCATCGATAAATTGAGCGTGGTAGTAACAGTTGGTTTGGCGGCCATTTTCTTTAGAGAGCGACAAGGCCGAAGGTCACTCTTAGGGTTGGGCTTAATCGTCGGGGGAACCTTGGCCATGGTGGCCACTGCCTAATGGCTAAGCGTCGGGCTCGGTGGTGTCGTAGCTGCTGGCATGATGACCCAAGCTGCTGGCATGATGACTGAGATTCGCGTGTGCAATCCCGATCTTGTTATGAGTTTTCTCCGCATAGCGCACAAAACTCATAACAAGATCGTTGTGATTAACGGAAGGAAAGTGTGAGGTAATGGCCCGGCTTTATTTGGTACGTCACGGACGAGCGAGCGCTGCGTACAACGTAGACGCCGACCCTGGTCTCGATGAGCTGGGTCGTGAGCAGGCCGACGCGGCGGCCGCTGAACTTCAGAGCATCGGTCGCTTACCAATTGTGACTAGCCCAATGAGACGTTGTCGTGAAACGGCGGAACCGTTAGCCAAGCTTTGGGAAACCGAAGCCGTGGTAGATCAGACGGTTTCGGAGGTCGTGGCACCGACCGATGATTTGGAAGGTCGGGGTGAATGGCTGAGCCGTGCCATGGCCACCGGGTGGGCACAGCTAGAACCGCAACCACAGGCTTGGCGTCAATCTCTATTAGAAACGGTAAGAACCGCCGACAAAGACACCGTAATCTTCAGCCATTTTATTGCTATCAATGCCATCATCGGTGCCGCCCGAGGCGATGACGCCGTGCTGCAGGCCAGGGTCGACAACGGCAGCATCACCGTGGTTGAAAACGGCCCCAGCGGCCTGAAGCTCGTTAATTGGGGTCGCACGGCCGATACCGAAGTTCTCTAACAAACTTATGGCTTCCGCTAGCCAGAACACAGAACAAGGTGGGCTCATGGTCTGACCAAACGGGATTTGGTAGCTGGAATGTGTAATGTGCGGTGACCAGCTGATCAAGCCAGGAAGGTTAGGTTCAGAGCCCTTGACTTCGTGGATTAGTTTTTTCAGCTTCAATAATATGGTTGGCGTTGGTTGAGCCCTCGGTTTGCTTGCCCCACCGGAGCGCGACCAGTAACGCAACAAGTAGTACGGCTGCGGCGATGCCCCATGCAACTAGACTGCTCATCTTGCTCCTCCTTTTTCTATTCGATAGCTCGTATGATACAAGCATATGATCAATATTGTGGCGGCAGAGGTATGTTAGGCGGGCCACGTGAGCCCGCCTAACATACCTAGCATAATCTTAGTGACATAAGATTATTCTCGGGTCTGCGTGGTGCAGAGGTTGAACTCTTCAAAGGCGAGTTCCAGCACTTTGGTCGGAACAAGGTTGCCGCCAGGGCCATACATAGGCTCAGTGTCCACGCCGAATGACGCAATGCATTCAACCGCATCGGCCATGCTGTTTTGGCGATCACCAAAGGTTTCCAGTGAAAATGCTTGATCGACAAAGAAAGCGAGCTCGTCGTAACATTTGTCGTGAGCTTCGATCCCGGGGTCAGATGGTGCGGGATCAGAGGAAATGATTACCCCATAGCTGAGCAGCTTTCCGCTCCAGTCTGGTTCGGTGTCGGTGACGTTTAGCCCGGCCTCACGGGAACACGAAATTACTCTATTAATTGCATCTTCGTATTCAGACCTGGTCACCTCGCCATCCTCTAAAGCCTCAAATTGAGATTGCAAACCTGCTGCTTTTGCAAGCTGCGCCATTTCGAGTATGGATGTTTTTACGGCATGGCTATTCGTTGGATCAATATTATTAGGGTCATTATCTGACTTCGCAGATACATTTGCGTTGAGTATTAGTGTTAACGATGCAACTATGAGCACCCCGAGTGTTGTAGCTGCTATTAGTCGCATGAATTGTGGTTTCAAGAACTCTCGAAAAGTCATTTGCATAATCCTTAGCGTTGCTAGTGGTATTTATCTCAGAGTGAATAGCTCGTTATGTACCCATTTGCTCGGTGCTCAGAACGGCTCACGTAGTACCAGCCGTTGCTTGGTGTTGAAGAGAAGGTGTCAAAACCACTTGACCACGACGCATAGTAAAGGTGGTGTGGGTCAGGATGGTCATGACCTTTATAAATTCCGATGATCCGGCTTCCTGTGCTGGTGCACGTACCCGAAATGGCACCGCTCGTAGCAAAGGCACGTGCAAAATAGCTGAAATCACCGTCCATGTGGGCCACGGAGCGACTGCACGTACCAGACGTGGCAGCAGTGACGTGCCAATTATCGTTACCTGTGTGTGGCGTCAAGATGTGGGCTGATGCCACGGAGCCGCTGGTTACACCAATGGCGGTAACGAGGGAAAGTAAAAGTAAGCGCATAAACGCACGCTTGTACCTCGTGAATCTGTTCGACATGGTTCACGCTCCTTATTCTATTTTAACCGGGTAAATCCCCCACCCGATTTCCTATGTAGGTAAAAGCCACTATACACTTGTATTTGGTAAAATGGCAAGGGAAATTATTTAGGTGCTGTTGAACGGTTGCTTAATCCTGTAAAATTATTTTAGTAAATTTTATCAAAGGGCGCAGCCCGGGTGGTCTTGGGGACCACCGTAAGCGTGCGGTCTTGAACCAACCTCTCGTCGCGGATGGCCTACGCTTGTAGGTATGAGTGTTGTGAAAATTAATGCCATAACTGTTCCAGCTGAAAGCGGCGATGAGCTGGCCCATCGCTTTGCTGCTCGCGCTGGTGCCGTCGATGATCAAGACGGTTTTGAGGGCTTTGAACTACTACAGCCGACTGATGGCCGGACCACGTGGCTAGTACTGACTCGCTGGCGCGACGACGCAGCTTTCGAAGCTTGGGTTAACTCGGCGGCCTTTGGTGCTGGCCATCAGTCAGAAGGGGGGCAGGGACAGGCCCCTGAAGGTGGCGAAGCGCCGAAACGTCCGGTTGGAACGGCGGCTGAGCTTTGGTCGTTTATACCCGCCGGCGGTTCAAACCCGCAAGGTTGACGCTCTCGGTCCCTTGTTAAAACGCTCGGATCCCTGTTAAGAATCGTGGGGAGTTCACACCAGCGCGAAATAGGCCCGGGCCCTCAGTAGGTACGATCTGGTCGAGAATGGGGAGTTCACACGAGCATGGAACAGGCTCAGACAGTATAGAACTCTTAGCTGTGCCGAAAATGAGCGGCCCTTAGGGTCGATCAGGTTATGACTGCTCCGAGACTGACCTGGCCGTCGGCAGCACCTCGCTTCTATACGAATCGAAGCCCACGAAAACTCAACGAGAGCCTAAAAAATTAACCAGAGCCAGCGGTGGAGACGGATCACGCCCGTAAAGCAACACCGCCGGCTCTGGTGTCTTGAAGCCGCCCGTTGGAACATTGAGCACGTAGCTAGTTCGACCCTTGAGCACGCCGCCGGTTCGAACATTGAGTCTTAGCTAAATGGTTTTAGGGTAGTTGTACGGCATGAGTGACCCCCAAGACCAAGCCGAAGCGCTCGATGACGACAAAATGGCGGTTACCGACACGCCGGTAGACGACCTTGAGTACCCACCCGAGGAACCAATGGGTGTGGGCGAATATGGCACCACGCCAGCCGAAGGACGGGTCGATGAACCGATTGAAGAACGTGAAGATCGGTATCGAAGCGAAGAGCTGCCCGAAGAAGATGGCATGCGTTTAGTTGAACCGCCCGACGACAGTGACGAGGTTGGCGCTGAAGATACCGAAGGCACGTCGGTCGCCAGATCGGTTGACGCCTCCGACCTTTCTGCAGAAGAAGAAGCCGTGCATTTCACCGATCCTCCGCCAATGGACGACTACGAAGACTGAGTTGCCAGATTGGCAAGCAGGGGCTTGCATAGGCGGTCGGTCAGTGTAATGGCTGGTGATAAAGGGGTGACAACGTGGGGAGTGGCTTATTGAGATAGGTTTAAGCCACACGCGTGTCGAGGCGAGAAGCGGAGCAAGCCATGTATGCAGTTACGATTGTCGACGGTGCCCTCCATTGGAAAGAGCATCCCGATCCGGTACCCGGTGCTGGCGAGGTGCTGGTGCATGTACGCGCGGCCGGTCTTAACGGGGCCGATCGCCTCCAAGTGCTAGGTCGATATCCGGCTCCGATAGGTTCACCGTCAGACATTCCAGGCCTAGAACTGGCCGGTGAAGTGGCGGCTCTTGGCCCCGGGGCTGACCGCTTTAAGGTAGGTGACCGAGTAATGGCCGTGGTAGGTGGTGGTGGCCAAGGCGAAATGTGTCTGGTTCACGAACGCCATCTGATTCCAGTACCCGATTCGCTAGATTGGGCCGCGGCTGGTGGTTTCCCCGAGGTTTTCACCACGGCCCATGACGCCCTCTTTACCCAAGCTGGCCTCTCAATGGGCGAACGGCTGTGTGTCCATGGTGCCGCGGGCGGCGTGGGAATTGCCGGGGTTCAGCTGGGGGTGGCCGCTGGTGCACATGTGGTGGCGACGGTTAGGAATGAAGGACTGCGAGAAAGCGTGGCAGCCTTGGGTGCTGACGTTGTAGAACCCGATGGTTTTGGCAGTCACGGTCCTTTCGATGTGGTCCTAGAGCTTGTCGGCTCGCCCAATCTGCCTAACGACTTACGTTCTCTAGCAATTGGCGGAAGAATCGCCGTGATCGGTACCGGCGCTGGCAACAAAGCCGAAGTAAATCTGACTGATCTCATGGTGAAAAGAGCGCGCATCCACGGGTCAACCTTGCGAGCTCGAAGTCTTGAAGACAAGGCCGCCGCGGCTCGTGCTGTTGAGAAACATGTATTGCCGCATCTAGCTGCGGGAGCACTGAAAGTTCCGGTTGAAGCCACATACCCAATGGCAGAAGCCGCTGACGCCTACGCGCGTTTTGCGGCTGGCGGAAAATTCGGCAAGATCGTTCTGATTAACGACTGAACGGGTACCCAGGTCGGGCAGGTGCCCTTAATTTACAAATGTCACCGGGGCGCCGATGGTAGGAAGAACTGTGCGCAGGCCTACAGGGGAGAACTCGTGCCTCATTGGGTCTGTCCCGGTACGGAAAAGATACAGCGCCGACTAATAACTTGTCGGTCACTGAGGGTGGGCGCAGCTAGTCGGAACTGAATTCCGGCCAGTCGTTCACGATGTCGACCATTTTCGCCCCAAGATTTACAGCGCTGCCGATTAATGGGCCCTGAGCTACTCGTGGGTCGTCGTAGCTTGAAGCGTTACGTCGGGAATGCAACAATCGAATGAGCCCGAGCTCTTTGTCGCTAAGAAGGTCGGCAAAGATGCACGTGAGAAAGTCGGCGACTTTGCCGTGTGTTTCCCCCTCCAAGCGCTGGCCCAAAGAAGCGGAACAGGCTTTGGCAAGATCGTGCATTGCTGACCAAATCATTTGTAATGCCCCAGCTGGGTCGTGGTTGATGATTAAAGCCGCCGATTGGTGGTGCCGGTGAGCGGATGCCACCCACGCACTCGCGGGAACCACGTTCGGCGCTTTCAACTTGTCTAACAGGTGTTGTTGGAGACAGCTAGCTGTCTGGTCTTTCATCCTCGGAAACCTCAACTAGGGGTCCGGCCAAGATGGCCGTAGTAATGGCATTCGAGTCACCGTTTTTGTTAGTGAGAATATAAGGTGAAATGGTTATTCCACGCTTGCCCGACACGCTGAGACAAGCCTCGACGATGGGCCATTCCTCGCCGGTGGTTTCAACCAGCACATCTATATCGTCGGGCGGAGGCCCAGCTTCGCCGAGGTGGCGGCGTGCCCAAGAGCCAAAAACTGCGACTCGACTAACGCCGTTAATGGCGTAGAGCTTGGCCAGGTCACTAAGTAGGCCCACCGTATGGTCAGCCAATGCGACCAAATGTGTGGTTGTGGGGTTATCCCAGTTGAGGGAAAGCTGATTAGCACGTCCGATGGGAGTAGCGATAAGAACACCAGCGTTACTCAAGCGTGCTACTTCGGCAGCAACGGTGGCCCTATTTAACCTGTGACGTTTAGCAATTGAGGCCGCCGTTAACCCGGGGTGAAGGCTAACTTCGTGCAAGATGATTGGCTGCACACGGCTGCGCCAAATGGGAACCAGTTCTGTTTCTGCGGTGCGAGCCATAGCTGAATTCTAGCGGTATGAAGTTGAGATTGTCTTGCTAAAGACGACATATGGCTGGTTTAGCGCAACAATAGGAATACGGCAGCTTCGCCGAGACGAACTGCTAGCCCAACACTGAACCCAACCTCTAACCCGTTCGCCAAGCCAACTACTAATTCAGACCGCGGGCGTCTTGTTTCAAAGCCGTATCGACGGTTAAGGCCGAAGCCACCACCAACGACAAGAGCGGCTGGGGAATAGACTCGTGAATCTGCACCACGTAGTTGTCGGCTGTGGTGAACATGGTCTTCATCAAACCTTCCCAAGTCTTCGTTATACGGGCAATTTCCACGTCGTTAGCATCACGAATAGCGAAGTTCCAGGCGCGCCAGTTCTCGGCATTGATGGAACCCAATGCCTGGCCCCCAGCTTCCAAACTAAAACGGATCTTGCCGAACACGTTCTGCTGCACAATCCGACCAATCTCGGAGCTGTTGGCATCCTCAACCACCACGGTCGACTTAAAAACTTTGGCGGGTCTGGTCAGGCGGAGCCGAATCTGCCCTTCGCTGTCGGCAATCTCTAGTTTGTGAGTCATGAACTGATCCCAACCAGTTAAAACCCGCATCGCCTTCTTCACCGATGATTGACCGACTTGGTTGACCGCTGCGATCTGTTTGCCATGTTGATTGAATACGCCGTATTGATTGTTAACTTCAATCAGCTTGACCTTCTGACTGACTACCAGAATCGGTTCGCCCCACAATGTTCCGTCGCCGTCTGCAATGTTCTGCTTAATCCCAGCGCCTCGGACTCCATCACCGGTCACCATCTTCACAACATCGGGCCGACTCGGTGCATCGCCAAGGCCAAAAGTCGAATCAACCTTGTCTCCGAAATCCGGTTCAAGTGGTTCCGCCGATTGCACGCCACCGTCTGAAACGTGGTCGGTCCATTGGACACCATCCCAGTAACGGTACTCGTGGCGCCCCGCCGGATCAGGGTACCAATTAGCTGGTGTTGAATTATCAGACATGACTACCTCAGTAGGGAAGTGGCAGGGAAAGTTCCGGATGGACCGACGGGTCGGCAACCATCGAATCACGTCACGTACTTATGAAGGAATTGGTGAGCTTAACAGCTAGCTTTCCGCTTCCGGCCTTCGGTAGGTGTCGACCGTCCAGGTCTCGTTTATAACGCGGCCATCTTTAGTGGTGGCGATTCGCTGGGTGCCATATATCGAACGGTGTGATGACATTACGTACGCCACACTGCAAGCAATAACAAGTGGTACCAATGGGCCAAGGCCGAACAGCTCGATTCCCATTATCGTGCAGGCCAAAGGGGTGTTAGTGGCCCCCGCGAAAACTGCTGCAAACCCAAGTGCCGCCGCAAGCGGCACCGGCAGCCCGAGTAGGTGGCCAAGGGTTGCGCCTAGCGTGCTACCAATCACAAAAAGTGGGGTGACTTCACCCCCGTGAAAACCGGAGCCCAAGGTGAGCGAGGTGAATACCAATTTTAGAGCAAACGCGAACGTAGCTACACCAATCGCCTCGTCTAACGAGTTGGTGATTAGAGGTAGCGATAAGCCCAAGTAGTCGCGCGTGCCAACCAGGTAGGTGAGCCCAATAACCCCAAGTGCTCCAACTACCGGTCGCAGCGGTGGGTACCGCAACTGCCTAGTAAATGTGGCTTTAACGAATCGGGTCAGCTCTACGAACACTCGAGCGCAAAGACCAAAGGCAATTCCGGCCACCACTACCTTGGCAAATACGACGGGTGTGAAATTAATAGCTTCAATTATGGGTACTGCTAGGTGTTTTACGTCCAGCGCTATTACTACACGATCACCGACTACCGAAGCTGCGACCGCGGTGATTAGGGCGTCGTATCGCAAACGGCCGATCGCTTGAACCTCAAGAGCAAACACCGCTCCAGCCAACGGAACGCCGAAAACAGCGCCAAAGCCTCCGCCAATTGCGGCGATTAACAGGTTGCGTCGCTCCTCGGGATCAAAACGAAAGGTACGAGCAAACCAATCGGTTAACCCAGCTGACATCTGGATGGCGGTAGCTTCTCGACCAGCTGAACCACCAAAGAGGTGCGTAGCGATAGTGCTGATGAAAATGAGGGGTGCCATTCGCCGCGGGAGCCAGCCTTGCGGGGAATGAATTTCGTCTATGACCAGGTTGTTTCCCTGCACAGCGGCTGCACCATAGAGATGGTAGGTAAGTCCAATCGCTAAACCGGCTACTGGTAGTAGGAACAAGAGCCAAGAGTGTGCGAGTCGTGTCTCGGTGGCCCATTCCAAGCTCAGAAGAAACCCGCCTGACGACAAACCCGCTAATGCTCCGACGGCACTGCCGAAGACGAGCCAGCGCAGCAAGTATTTAGCTAAACCCCAATGTTCCTGCACGTTGATGCGGCTCAAGCCTATTAGGTTTCGCAAAGAAGGCGTGCCCGTAGTGGTGCGTTCGGGGGGTGCCTGCCGCTGATGCCGATGACCTAACCGTTTAAGGAGCTTGTTAAACAACGTGAGTCCTTGTCTCAACCCGAGTAGGCGTTGCGCCTGGTGACAGCTTTGGCTTATAGCCCAGTTTCTACCAACAAGCGCGCCGCGATTGCTTAGTAGGAGCCATCAGCCCTAGGGCGGTTAAAGGCGAGCTCCATCGCCGTTGAAAAGATTACTAAGTTGAGGATAACCGGTGTAGCGGTGTGGCTTGTTATCTGGCAGGTGCGCTTTCAGCGTATGGAGCAGGTGTTCGGCCTTTTAGGTTTGGTGCTGGTGGTCTTTGCTGTCGCTGCCTTGAAACTGGGGCCGGATTGGTCGCAGCTTTGGCAAGAAACCACCCGTCCTACAGTTCCTAAAGGCGAAGGTGTGCCCACCTATTGGTATTACGCTATTGCTCTCTTTGGCGCGGCTTTAACTCCCTATGAGGTTTTCTTTTATTCCTCCGGCGCTGTTCAAGAACGGTGGACTCGGGACGACTTGAAAACAAACCGGATTACCGTGTTGGTTGGTTTTCCTCTTGGTGGGCTGCTGTCCCTTTCGATTATGACCACCGCCGCAATTGTGTTTCGGCCTGCCGGTTTCATGGTTTCCGAGTTGGCGCATGTGGCTTTCCCGGTGTTTCTAGCGCTGGGCAAGGTAGGGCTTGCCTTAGTAATTATTGGTTTTTTTGTCGCGACTTTCGGTGCTTCGCTCGAAACAGCGTTGTCTAGTGGCTACATGGTGGCCCAATATTTTGGTTGGCCATGGAGGAACGATCGACCGCTCGCCGCGGCTCGTTTCCATACTCTCGTTTCCATACGCTCGTTATCGTCGCCATCTTTTATGGCCGTCACGGTTGGGCTGACCACTCTCGACCCGATCAAAGTTGCCGAGTTTTCGTTGGTATTTTCCGTGGTGGCCTTACCGTTGACGTACTTGCCCATCTTGGTGGTTGCCAACGACCCGTCGTACATGGGTGTCCTTGTGAATTCACAGATTTTGAAACCTTATGGCGGCGCTCTCTTATTGGACGTATCCCCGGAGCACGCCATGAATCTGAGTGAGCTGTTAGGTCTCGAAGTGGTAGATTTCGACGGCCGCAAAATCGGTAAAGTTCGAGAAGTTCGCTTGGTGCACGACGGTGTCCGGCGAAGCGTCCCGGGGGTTGGTTTTAAAGTGCAAGGCTTCATCGTTGGGAAATGGACGATTGGTGCCCGCCTGGGTTATGACCAAACCGGCATGAAAAGCCCTTGGATGGTGGCGGCCATTGCACGGTGGTTTATGCGCCGCAGCGTTTGGATCCCATGGGAGGGTGTTGGGAATGTGGAAGGCGACCACATTGCTCTTCGAGTGCGAAAAGCCACATTGGGGCCGCCAGCAAACGTTAGAGACGGGGAAGCACCTCGTCACGAATAAATTTGAAACCTCGTTCTTGGTTTGGTCCTACTTGCTGTACAAAGATTCGTGTCGCACCTGCTTCGGCCAATTCTCGAAGTTGGGTTACGTATCGTTCTGGATCAGGACCAACGGGAGTATTGCCGACAGCATCTTCTTCAGTCACTATTGAAATGGCTTGTTCGAAAAGTGCCGGTGTGCGCAGATCCTGGCTCAGCTGTCCGGGTACACCGCTCGTTGGCCAAAGTTTGTGGCAGATCTGGCGGGCGCGCTTTTCATCTTCATCCCAGCAAAATTTCATTAAGACATGAACCTCGCCCTGGCCGCCGTTCTCCCGAAAAGTCGAGATTGTGCCCGAATCGGCACCGGTTAGGACTAAACCGTCGGCCATTTCAGCCGCTGCTATCGCTGCTTGGGGACCAAAGGCCGACATGAAGATTTTGGGCGGGTTGTCGGGGAGGTCGTAAAGCTCGGCGTCTTCGACCACGTAGTATTTACCCTCATAAGACTGTTCACCACCGCCCCAAAGAAGACGCAAAATTTCGATCGCTTCTTTCAGCATGGCCAAGCGTTCGCGTGCGGGCGGCCATCGGTGGCCAAGAATGTGCTCGTTTAAGTTCTCGCCGGTGCCCACACCTAACCAGAACCGGCCGTTGGTTAAAAGCGAGGTGGTGGCCGCTGCTTGTGCGATGATCGCCGGGTGGATTCGCACGGTTGGACAGGTGACAGCTGTGCCAAGGGAGATTTCGCCTAGTTGAGACAAAGCCGCCAGCGCTGACCACACAAACGGTGAATGCCCCTGCGCTCGAACCCACGGGTGGTAATGGTCGGTCACGGCGAAATCTTGAAAGTCATTCGCCATGGCGGCACGGGCCGAAGACAGCAAAGTATTTGGGCCCTGTTCCTCACAAGAGAGGCCCGCCCCCAATAAAAGATTATTCGATGCCATGGTGAACACTGCCCACCATTGTCGCGATCAAACAATGCCAGAAATATTTGGCAAACGGTTATAGAGAACCCCGAGACACCTGGAATACACCCTCTGTGAACTGGTGAAACACTATTGCGTGGTGCTTTACCTAAATGTGGCTTCCACTGGCTTTACGTCCACGGAATCCGCCCGGCCGCCGGGAAAACAAGTGTGACGCCGGTAACATATAAATGCGGGCAAGTGGCTTTCTTGTATTTGAAGACGCTGATAGCGGTAAGTGTGAATCAGTGGCCTCCAAATAGGGAGGCCTTGCTAAGTGAAGGAGTAAGTGATCATGGGTAGCAATTTTGACGAAGCCAAAGGCCGAGCAAAAGAAGCAGCTGGCGACCTTACTAATGACGATGAGCTGAAGAAAGAAGGCAAGCTCGATCGGGCAGCCGCCAAGGTAAAAGAGACGGTAGAAGGCGCGAAAGACAAAGTGGAAGACGCCATCGACTCGGTAAAAGAACGTATGTCGGACTAGCACCAGCTCGAACGAAAGTTATCGAGCATTACCACGAACTTGAAGTTTCCTGTGAAGAGTTTTCAAGTTCTGTAGACAGAAGTACGCGACACCGAGACGATTTAGATCGTTATTCTCTGGGAAAGGTAAATCGTGAATCTAATCTTAGGAATTGTAGCCTTTATTTTAGTGATTATCGGAGTTATCCAACTCTTGCAAGGCGCACTTATCTATGGTCTCGTGCTTATTATTGCAGGCCTGCTTATAGGCCCAGGTGGCTATAGTGTAACCCGTACTCGAATGCGGTGATTGTAAATGGTGTAACGCGCCCATCTGGGATTATTCGATTTAATCCCAAAGTGGTAGGGGCCGATTTTAAGAAATATCAACTCGAGCAATCTGAGTGTGCTTGGGTATCTAGCGCGGCGGAAATTCGATTAATGGCCGAACCCGGGGGCTTCGGTCAGTTATCCCACCGTAGGTGGCGAAGGGGGGCAGTCTCATATGACGGTGAACCTCGCAACATCAAGACATCGCAACACGCACACAACAGCACCTAACGCCCTCCCTAGGGGCGAACGCAAAGACCCACCGGCGCAAAATCCGCAGGTCTGGGCCGACCATATTCTGGTTGCAGATAGCAACGACCGCGATGCTCTTGACCGGTTGGTCAAGGAATATCAAAGTTACGCCCTTTCCCTGGCTGCGAGGTTGCACCGAGGGCATGAACCTCGTGAAGATTTGAACCAGATAGCACTTGAAGGCCTTGTTTTGGCGCTTAAGCGCTTTGAACCAGCTCGCGGTATTCCGTTTCCGGCCTTTGCTACGCCCACAATTATGGGCGCAATACGTCGCTACTACCGCGATCACGGCTGGCTGGTGCGAGTGCCACGCAGTGTGCACGAATTCGTGGGTAAACAACGTGACACGACTGAACGGTTGTCGTCGTCGTTGCATCGTCCGCCAACGGATGTCGAGACAGCCGCAGCCATGGCAGTTTCAATGAAAGAGCTGCGGTTGGCGAACATGGCTCTACACGCCCGCGATACCTGTTCGCTTGACGCTGTTATGGGTGACGAAGACCCATTAAGCGAACGCGTCGGCAACGAAGATGCAGGTTATGCATTAGCAGAAAACCGTATGGCGGCTGAAACCGCCATTCGTGAGCTTAACGATGCTGGCAGACGCTTGTTGCATCTGTACTTTTTTGAAGAGTACACCCAAGCACAAATCGCGGAAGTTCTTAAGGTAAGCCAAACACAAGTTTCACGACTGTTGCGCGATACTTTGCGTCAATTACGAAGCCAAGTTGAAGCCCGAGTTGCTAGTTAGTCGGTTACTTCCAAAGTAATCTTTATGTACTAACAATTTATTGATTGAAGCGCTAGCGGTGTGTTAGTGGTTACGCAGCGCTTCAATTAGTTGATCTTTCGTCATTGAAGATCGACCTTTAATACCAATCTCTTTGGCTCGTTCATACAATTCCGCTTTGGTGCGGTCCGGATAGTTTTCAGCTTCACCTCCTTTACGCCCGGTTTCGGAACGTGAAGTCGCGGCCGATTGATTGGCGATCCGGGCCGCTTTCTCTTTGCTGGCGCCTTCCCGGCGGAGCGCTTCATACTGCGCATCATCCTTAATGCTTGGACCGTGATCTTTAGCCATGATTTGCCCTTTCATCGGCGTGCTCTGACATGAATTGCTTCATGGCGCACTTCCCAATTTCAAGGCCTGAACCCAACGCCAATTGATATCGCCCGATCGAAGTGCTGATGGCCCATGGCTCGTTAAGTGGGTAGAGGTAACACAACGGTGGTTTGGCCCGCGCCACGCTGCTGGGTGACCTCAAAGCATGAGGCCCCATGACCTAGGCGACATCTTATGGCTTCCGTTCTTGGAATTAATGCTGTATTTCACGACCCGGCAGCAGCCCTTGGCGCAGCATTGGCGGTAGCGCACGAAATGGGCGACCAGCCCGAGCCCATGACCATGGGCATGCCAGTCGTATCAATAGGCACGCTAGAAGTACCCGACGCAACCCGAGCCACAGTTGAGGCAATTGACATTCTGGGTTCAGTAACTTCGGTAGTTTGTTGAGCTGGCGTTGATGTGCCTGGTCCTTTGGTCTCAGTGCCAACGGAATCATGGAACCGGGTGATAGCTGTAAACCTCATAGGTACGGCCGCCGTGGTCCGTGCCGCATCGCCCGAACTTGAACGTAGCCGCGGACGCGTGGTCATCGTAGCTTCGACCCTGGCACATTGTGCCGTCTCCGACGCCACGGCTTATTGTGCATCCAAATTCGGCGTAGTGGGTTTCACTCGTGCGGTTGGCTTGGACGATTTTCTAACCTCTGTACCGGCGCTGCGAGCACTGCGGAAACGTTTTAGCAACGGCCACTTGGTGCTTTTTGGACCGTCGGCACCTTCCGAGTGGGGTCCGCCTAAGAATGGTCGGCATGTCGCCCTTTGGTCGGGACGTCGAGGCGATGCTCACGCCGCGACTGTTGACCCGGGCCTGATCGAAATTTCCGTGGCACAGGTTTGGAATGCCATTCTTGCGCTTCAAGAAATCTGGGTGAATCCGCCTTTGTCGAGATTGGTTGATAAGGCGTAATAAATAGTTTGCATTACGATTCGGCCATCACACAGGCAGTACGAGTCAACTCCATGCGAGACGTGTACGTCGTCGGCTATGTTGGCTGGTCGCGCATAAATTGCGGGGTTGATGCTGCACAGGAACGTTCACCTGAACCTGAAGCGGCGGCTCTACAGCCTCGCGGTGACACATCTAACGAGGAGGATTTTGTGCGTTTTACCGGTGGGTCCAAATTTCTGGTCGGCGTCTTTGCAACGCTTATGCTGGTGTTTGCAGCCGCTTGTGGCAGTGATGACGATTCAGCGGCTCCATTAGACAATTCGGCGTCGAGTGTGACGGATGATGCTGATGGTTCGCAGGCTGGTGGAGACTCAGATAGTGCCGAGGTTGACGATGGCGAAGAGGTCGTCGACATTGACGATGAGAACGGGAAGGGTAATGGCCAAACAGCCGGAGGCGCCAGCACCCTGATAATCGACGGTGAAGAAATCTCGGTCGATAAACCGTTGTGCTACCTACGTCCTCAAGACGCCGCAGCTGGCGGTGGGAATATCTTGGCTACCGCCCAAATGTATGGAACTAACTCCGAAGGAGAACAGGTTCACATCGATTTCACTCGCTTTGATGAAGACAGCATGTTTCACGGAGACATTGTCGATGTGAACATCGGCGAAATTATGTCGGCCGAGAACTACCAGGCTTCTCTTGAAGAGGGCGCTATTTCCGTCGATGGCGGAATAGTGCGCGGCGACAATGTCGTCGTCGAAGGTGGACCAGACTTTTCTGAATTCGTGGTCTCATTCGTAATGGCCTGTTAGCCCGCTGAGCAGCCCTTAAAGGTGCGCACAATCGTAGGCAGCGTGGCGAAGTGAGCTTTCCTTCGTAAGATAAATCTTGTGAGCGATACCGCAGTAATGCCAGCTGGGTTCCTAGGGCACGGCAGCCCCATGAACGCCATAGAACACAATCGTTATACCGATGCATGGAGTTCTTTCGGCAATGCCGTTCCCCGGCCTCGCGCTATACTTTGTGTGTCGGCACATTGGTATACCAACGCTTCAGCCGTTACCGCAATGGCCAAACCTCGGGTAATCCATGACTTCTATGGTTTTCCCGATGAGCTATTTGATTTTGATTACCCGGCGCCGGGCCACCCCGAGGTCGCCGAGTTGGTAACTGAAATAGCGAAACCGGTGTGGGTTGGTTTGGCTGCTGATTCTTGGGGTCTTGATCACGGCACCTGGTCGGTGCTTACTCACGCCTTCCCAAATGCTGATATTCCGGTGGTGCAGCTTTCTATCAACGCCCTTGAACCACTGGAATACCATTTAGACCTTGGAACGCGTCTGCTTGCCTTGCGTGAACAGGGAGTGCTGGTAGTGGGCAGCGGCAACGTGGTGCATAACCTGAACTTGTTGGACTGGAAGAATACCGACAGCGGAGAGCCTTGGAACCACAGTTTCGACGAGGCGCTGATTGAGCTTTTGACACAACGCCCTGACGAAGTGCTGAAGATTACCGAGCATCCTTTCTATAGCCGCGCCGTTCCAACTCCCGATCATTTCATTCCCGTGCTTTATCTGGCGGGCTTAGCGGCCGCCTCAAATGAGACGTTGGATGTTCTCATTGAAGGGCCAGCGTACGGGTCGCTTTCTATGACCAGCTATTCTCTGGGCGTCAATGCACCGGTCGCGGAAAGTACTGAACCTGCGGCTGAATTAGAGGCGCCAGCTAGCCAACATCCCGATCAAAGCAATATCTAGCGTTGGTCGGTGGCCTCGAGGTTTAGCACCAGCAGATAATTTCACCGAGGAACGTTCCGAAGGAGGCGTCGGGGTGAGCCGCCCATTCCCTCCAGCCTGCCGAAATTCGTTCTAACGTGCTTGGCGTGGCCAGTTCTAGCTCAACGCTTTGGGTGGCAATCGCGGAATGGAGAATTCGCTCGGCCCACATTTCTCCCCAGAAACGACTGCGATCTGGGGCTGCAAAACTCCAGGCACTAGCTGATACTTGAACATTTTCAAAACCGGCCGCATGCGCCCAGCTAAGCAGGTGGCGGCCCGCTTCGGGTTCACCGCCATTGGAGCGAGCCACAGCTTGATATAACGCCATCCACTCGTCTAGCTCGGGTATTTTGGGAAACCAATTAAACGCCGAATAGTCGCTGTCGCGAACTGCAACGAAACCGCCGGGCCTGCAAACACGTCGCATTTCTCTAAGAGCTTGGACTGGGTCGTGTACGTGCTGCAACACCTGATGGGCGTGCACTACATCAAAGCTGCTATCGGGAAACTGCATCGCGTGAACGTCTCCCACCACGCCGTCGGCACTAAGCCAGTTCGCAGCCAACTCATCCATGGTTAATCGGATGGTTTCATCAGTCGTCTCTAGTGCAGTCACACGCCCGGGTGCCACCAAAGACACGAAGTCGCGGGTAATGGTTCCGGGTCCGCTCCCAATGTCTAACAGGTCTTGTCCGGGTTTTAAGTATGGAAGCAGATAGGCGGCGGAATTAGCAGCATTACGCCACCGATGCGACCGCAAAACCGAATCATGATGCCCATGGGTATAACGGCGTTCATTTGCGTTCATTCTGCTGTTGAGCTTACCCACGCTCAAGGGTCCTTTCCTTACAAAGGCTGGAGTAGTAATTTAATTGGCGTGCCGCCAGATTTGACTGGTACGGAAGCTGTTCGCCTGAGCCGTTTTATTGAAAGCCTCTCGACTGACGACACTGATAGTCAACAGTTCAGGGACGAGTTTTCCCGTAATCGGTTGGTGCTCAATTAAAAATATTGGCTTGAGAGCGAGTAGCAGAAATCTCTAATTCGAGTGCGCTTGCGAGGGCAACTAGCGTACGCAACGTTGGGTTTTGTGCGTGTGCCGAGAACAAGCGTCTGACCGCTTCTGGTCGCAGTCCAGCACGGCGTGCCAATTCTGCTTTTGAGAACCCCAGTTCCTCTCTACGGTCATCAAGTGCCCGGATGATGCTGTCGAATTGTTGAATCCGACCTTTGGCTTCTTCGTAGTTGGTCTTGTATGCGGGGTCCTCTAGCCTATTCGCGAAATACCGCTCGGCACCGGTCTGTGGTCGCTCCATGCTCTTAGCATATGCCGTAACATAAACGTTACGCTACCGGTATGGAAGATGTTCGAAGATTTGAGCGGTATCGGTTGAGGTAATATTGCGATCTATTTGTCAGATTCTGAAGGACCTTCGAGTGCGTTACCCAAGGGTTCTCTCGGGTCATGTTTAAATGTGAACTCATTCGGTAACTATTCCACCTCGAATGGTGCAAGTAGGTTTTTTGTTTGGTGTAGGACAGTTGAGAACTCCTGCGTTCCTAGAAGGAAAGACGCTGATTTTTGAGTATGGACCTTGGCTGGCTTGATCAATTGCCACAACCAAATCAAAAACGCCTTGCGGTGCGGGTTAGCGACGAAGCCCGTCGTTGGCTCAGGAAAGGTCATCCGTGGCTTTATGAAGATTCAATAACCTCAATTTCACACGATGGCCAAGCAGGTGACCTTGCGGTTGTTTTCGACTCCAAACGCGATTTCGTCGCTATAGGTCTTTTCGATCCGAACTCGCCTATTCGGGTGAAAGTGCTGCATCGGGGTAAACCCACTCCAATCAACGATCAATGGTGGGGCACACAACTAGAAGAAGCCTTAGTTCGCCGTCAAGGTTTGTTGGCTTCCACGCACACCACCGGGGTACGGTGCATTAACGGAGAAAACGACGGCTTCCCGGGTCTGGTGGTCGACAAATACGACCAGATAGCTGTCGTCAAAATCTATACCGAAGCCTGGTTACCCTACCTGGCGACTTTGGTGCCGCAGTTGGTAGAACTACTAGAGCTTGAGAGCCTAGTTTTGCGTCTCAGTCGCCGTAGCGCGAACCATGTACCCGCTGTCATCTATGACGGTATGGCAATTTACGGACATGCCCCTACCGCGCCAGTTCTGTTTAAGGAAAACGGTTTGACGCTAGAGGCCGATGTGGTGGCCGGACAGAAGACTGGTTATTTCCTTGACCAGCGCGATAATCGTCATTTAATTGGCGAGAACGCTAGGGGTGCAAGGGTGCTGGATGTTTTTTGTGCTGGCGGTGGGTTCACTGTTGCGGCCGCGGCGGGGGGTGCCCGTTCGGTTCTTAGCGTTGACATTAGTGCCCCAGCACTTTCGGCTACGGCCCGAAATTTGGCCCACAATGGCCATATTCCAGCGGTTGCAAATTGCAAAGCCTCTTCTCGTCAGGGAGATGCCTTCGAGGTGTTGGAGCAGCTTGCTAAGGAAGGTAAACGCTTTGATGTGGTGGTCGTTGACCCGCCAGCATTTGCGCAGAACCAAGCCAGTGTTGCCTCGGCGTTACGCGCCTACGCCCGCCTTAGCCAATTGGCGATCCCGCTGGTCAATAGTGGTGGGCTCTTGATGCAAGCCTCGTGTTCGAGCCGGGTTACGGCCGAAGATTTTTATCGCGTCGTAACCAAAACGGCCAGTAATGCGGGTGTTCAACTAGAGGAATTGTGTCGTAGCGGCCATGCGCTAGATCACCCGGTCCGATTTGAAGAAGGGAAGTATCTTAAAGCGATTTTTGCGCGAGTTCGCCGCTAGAACCGCTATTCGACGACGCTTCAGCCACGTTTTCGCCACTAGAGCGGTTGCCGCGAAGCTTGAGATACGCCACCTTGCCTACACCAAGCACTGGTCCGGCCAAAATGGCACCTACGAAGCCAAAGAGCGAACCACCGATTAACACCCCGATCAGAATAATAAGGGGAGGCAGGTCGGCGGCTTTACTGCCGACTGCCGGTTCAAGAACATGGTTTTCGAACGACTGGTAAGCAATGAAGATAACCAGTGCAATGATCCCTTTAAGCGGACCCTGGGCTATTGCCAGCAAGACCAGCGGCGCGCCACCCATGAAACCACCAATTTGCGGAATGAAGTTCCAGGCGGTTGACCACACACCAAGTACTGGTGCCAGCGGCACGCGCAAGAAGAGGGCAATGAACATCACTACGATGCCGTTCAAAGCTGCTACAAAAGCCGAGGCCGCAGCCACATTGGACAAAGTGGTGTATGCGGCTTCGCCTAATTCCTGGGCCCTTTGGCGTGACCTAGACGGTACGAGACTGCCCGCAGCATTCACTAAACGTGGACCGTCGAGCAGGATTGCTAAGACTATCGAGACCAGCCAAAACAGCCCGATTAGTCCATCGCCGGCTGACGCTGCAACTCGTTCAACTAGCGACGAATCACTTAAACGATCTGGAAGTTGTTTCAGTTCGTCTTCGATTTTTTGGGAAACATCATTGTCGGCCAGAAGCTTACCCACGATGGGCAAATCTTCCAGTGAGGCAACCGCTTCGGGCGCTTCTTTCGCTACCTGGTTGGCAGAGTCGGTCACCGACGGTCCGGCCACGATGGCCACGGTGGCCAAAAACGCAACGAAAAGGCCAATCACAAAAGCAATTGAGGCAATCCGAGGGAACTTCCACGACCGCACAATGGCGGACACGGGCCGGTCAACGCCAATGGCGATAAACCCGCCTACCGCTAGCCAGATGACAAAGGATTCCATCGATTGGCCCAAGCGATAAAAACTAAAAATTCCGAGGACCAAGACCGCCGAAGTCAACATGGTGCGTGGCGAAAAGGTGACTAAGAGCGAACGGTTAGCGGCCGATTCGACCGCGGCTGCTGTGTCACCGTTTTCGTAAGAAGCTGATGCTTCTAGCTCACTCAGTGGAATTTCACCGTCACTGTAGGCCAGTAACTGAGCTTGTTGAGCCTGTAGAAAGTCGCGATAGGCAGCCAGTATCCCGGCCAAAGTTGCTACCACCACCAAGCCCACAAAACCACCGACGATGCCCAGGATGTAAAGCCCAGCACCAATACCAAATAGTTTAAGAACCGGTCCGAGTCGGAGTTTGTCGTTTGCCCATTTTTTGCGCAGGTAGCGGTCGATAACGATAAATAGGACGGCAAAAGCCGCCACACCTAAAGGCCAATTGTCGGTGGCGAAAGCCATGGCAACAATGGGTGACCATGCCAAGGGACCGCCCAAAATGGGCATGGTGACGGCCAGAGCCACCCAGGCGCCTAGCGAAATCGAGCCGGGCAAACCAAGAATCAAAACCACACCGGCCGCAACTAACCCGTGCCCGGTACTCACCCCAATAGTACGACGACAGTATGAACTGGCTCTAGAGGCACCGCTATAGATGAGGTGTCGGAGGTTGTTGCGTCGTTCGGGCGAGGAAACGCCACGCAACGCGGTGGCTAAGAGTGTCTGGCCCTCTGAGACCATGAAAGCCGCCATTACGGCAATAACTACCAATTTGCTGAGTTGGCTAGCAGCAGCGGTGAGGTCGGAGTCACCTAGCACCGCGAGCGCGGCGAAGTCGTCGAGCAGGTCGTGACTCCGTGTCACTAGATCCATTTTTTCGGCTAATTCAGCCAGCGTGCTCTCGGGTTGCAAACGTTCAATAGCAGCTTCGATCCCATCGGCTAAGGCCGTCGACTGGCGATTTAGGTCCCAGCCAATCGTCGACGCCGAAGCAACAACCAATGCCATTCCCCCGAGCGTCACTCCAACAAGTGCTAACGCTTTGGGCATGTGTCGTGACAGGCGATTAATACCCGGCGCAAATACGATCGCAGCAGTGACCGCACCAATTATGAGTGCCAAAACCGAGTGAGCACGATCGACAATTTGTAGCGCCAACCAAGTCGCCACAATGATTGCGGCGATAGCGAACAAGCCTTGTGGTGGGATGACCAATCGGTAGGTTGACAGCCGTTGAGCACCAGTTTTGCCGTGATCTGTGGTGCCCCGAGAACTCATACGGGCAGCTTATCGGCCTTAACCAAACGGTAAAGGTTTTGGTAAATAGATAGCAGTCAGCCCTACTTGGTGGTGTTGTAGGGTTCACCGCTACCTACCATCGGTTCGGTGGCGCATCGGTAATTGGCGAGTTGTGTTTCGTTGGTCAGTGCCGAAGTCCGAGAAGTGACGTTTCGGTGGGGCCGCCTTCCCAAGGCGGAACAATTCTTACCAGATGGTCTTAAGTAAAAAACGCTTGGTATAGAGGCTCTGGCAAGCCTTCAAAAGGTGAAGATTGGGTGTGATGCTTGGAAATGGCTTTCTCGCGCTTTGCTAACCAACGGGCAGATTCCACCACCGTGGTGATGTCGTCATCCGGACGTCCTAAATCAGTTTCCAAGTACACGCTATCAGGCTGTCGAGATGCTATTTCTTGGCTCCATGCATGCATCAGCGATCGTGGCAAACACCAGTGATATAACGCTGCATCCCAGGTGACGCAGTTGTGAAAGGCGTCAGTCGCAGCGGCGCCTACCGCCGCATGGTCACGGTGTCCGTCTGATCCAGTGGGGTCGAGCGTGACTACGACATCGGGGCGGTGCTGCCGCAAGAGCGAGCCAAAGCCAAAGGTTTCGTCGTCGGTATGGGCGACCACTGCTAAGAGCGTCGGTGTGATTTCTTCGTCTGTTGGCGACCCTGGTGTTGACTGAATAGTCAGAGCATGGACTCTATTTTCGTTGGTGAGGCTGTGAACATGGCGGTTGGCGGCCGCGAAGACCCCGGCTGCTTCATCCCAACGAGGATCGGTGGTGCTCGGCCATTGGTTAATGGCGTCTTGGGCCCATTTTGTCCATTCGAAAATGGTGGAATGAATCCGAAAAATTAATTCGAAACTGACGGCGTTGACGGATACCCGTTGGGCGATGGCCCCATCAACCGGGTAGTCGGCAGTTCCGGCACCTACCTCGGCCAGCTCAGACATTGCTTCAAAAGCAGCTTCTCGCATGTGTTCAATGGTGCGAGCAAGCAGTTCAAGCGAACCACCGGGGGCGAAAAACACCTTGACCAGGTCTTCAATTTCGAGACGTGGGATGGAACCGGTCTGGTCCAGCCAACGGCGGAGGGCTCGTTCTCCATCCGTCGTTATGAAATATACGGTGCTGGTGCGTTTTCCAGTGAGTTTCTCCTCTGAAGCTGCAAGACCCTTGCCTACCAAAGCCTTGGGTAGGTCGTAGATGGTGCGTTCTCCAAGTGGCCAAAACCAGCGCAACGACCGCTGAAGCTGAGTCGCTAACTCGTATGTTGTCCACGGTTGAATTGCCAACAATCCGAGAATGGCCGCTTCCCCGGTGGTCAACGAGGGTACCCCCCGGACATCTCCAATCCATAAATCGATGGGGTTCACGAGATCTTCCAAGATGTAGCGCTGAATATCTAAGATCTGTTCCCGACGAGCGTCTTCGTCAACGGTTGCTGCTTGTTGATCCAACATTGTGTCTAACTTGGAATCGTTGGTACCGGTCCAGTTCCGGGGCCCTCGATGGGGCTTGAGCGGTGGATTTAGCTATGGTCCCAGGGCCCAAAGCAAACGATAGTAAAGGATCCGTGACGGATCTGGGTCAATCCCGTAGGCCTTGAAGAACCGAGATTCCCAATCTGAACCGAAGTTCCACTCAAGGCTCCAGGATGCGATGGCCAGATCTGCCCATCGATCGGAAATCCCAAGCGAACCCAGGTCCACATGTGCCGCCCATCGGCCCGTAGAGTCGATCAATGTATTAGGGGCGCACGCATCCCCATGACACACAACAATGAGGTCGGGTGTTGGCGGATCTTCGAGTATTGCGAGGGCGTCTTCCAGGGTCAGATTAATTCCAAGGGATGCAACATCTAGGTCAGTTAGTTCTCTATTTGATGCCCGTGCCATGACCTGGGACACGCGATCTTCGGTACTCCATTTGAAGGGACACAAAGGGACGGGTAATGACTGGTGAAGAGCCGCAAGACCTTGTCCAATGGCATCAACGGCAGCCTTGGGGACAGTCTTCCACCAATTTGATACGGCACTGCTTGCCTCGATGCCCTCGCTAACTAACCAGGCACCATCTTCGTTCTGGCCGATGTCTAAAAGCTTCGGCACTGGGGTGTAATCGTAGGCCCATTGCATCCTCTGCGCTTCAGCGTGCAGTCGATGGTAATGATCGGGCGGTCCCCATTTAACAAAAATAGAGGTATGGCGGTCAGATATTTTATAAGTAACTCCGCCTAAGGTATTAATCCAAATGGGTTCAACGGAGCGTTGCCCGGCAATGCCTCTTACCGTGGCTGGAACGGTAATCTGACCCTCAGGCGGGCCTGCAATTCGGAAGCTCAATGGGGACCTGGCTTCATACGCTTAATAAGCGATGCCCGACAGCTAGTCTTTCTTTGAGAAACGATCCTTCACCGACTCGAATGCCGATTCGGCCTTGTCTTTTACATCTTCGGCAATGTCTTCGGCCTTATCTTTCACGTTCTCGGCGAAGTCTTTAGCTTTGTCTTTCAGCTCGTCCTTGTCGGTGTCTTTAAGCTCACCTAGGGCTTTTTTCGCCTTGCCAACGAGATCATCTGCTCCGGCCATGCTTTTCTCCTCTGTTTATTCGTGTGATCACGGCTTGATCTGAAACGAGGCGGTAGTAAAGCAACCCTCAATCGAGCGCTTGCTCAACCTACGCGCCTTTCCCTGATTCTAGCTTCGCCAGTGTTGCAGGTATCAGCACTTTTGGGTGACACCTGTAACTTCGTCTCGTGCGAATTGCGAATGAACAAGCTGCATTACGGTTGGGATTACCCGTATCGGGGGAGTACTAGATAGTTAAGGTGCAAAGACAGACGGTTAATAGGGAGAAGCTATGACTAGCGATACCTCAATAGAACAGTTGCAGCTTAAGTTTGGCTACTTCTTGGTACCGAATGAGGATCATCAGCTGATTGAAACGGCTAAGCGTGTTGAGGCTTTGGGGCTTGACTACGTGGGAATCCAAGATCATCCCTATCAACGGCGTTATGTAGATACCTGGATGTTGATGGCCTTTATTGCGGCCCACACGTCGACGCTACGAATTTTCCCTGATGTAGCCAACCTGCCGTTGCGACACCCGCCGATAATCGCCAAGGCCGCCATGACTATTGGCAAACTTTCAGGCGGACGCTTTGACTTGGGTCTCGGAGCAGGTGCTTTCTGGGATGCCATCGAAGCCTACGGTGGTGAAAAACGTGGTCCTGGTGAATCTTTACGGGCCTTGGAAGAAGCGATTTCAGTGATCCGGATGATTTGGAGTGGTGAAGGCAACCTCCAGTTTCGGGGAAATCACTACCATCTGGCCGGGGCACGAGGCGGGCCGATGCCCACGGCACCGATAGGTATTTGGTTGGGTGCCTATGGACCCAAAGCGCTTGATCTCACCGCTAGAGTCGCGGATGGTTGGGTGCCTTCTTTCCAAGGGGATGTGGCACCGATCGCGCAGATGAGTGAACGTTTGGACGAAGCGCTTGACTCGGCCGGTCGTGCTCGAAGCGAACTGCGGCGGGTGATGAATATTTCTGGGGAGATAACAGATTCTTCATCACGCGGTCCGCTGCATGGACCGGTTGATCAGTGGGTAGACCAGCTCTGGGAATTCGCGACCGTCTATGGCTTCGATACCTTCCTGTTGTGGAACGAAGACCCACGACAACTCGAACGGTTCGCCAAAGAGGTTGTTCCAGCTCTTCGGGTGCCATAGTTTATGACCGCAAATCTGGTAGCTAGCTCATACACGATCCACTCTCTAGCCGCGGTTTATTCCCATTTAGGGTGAGGTGGTGGCCAGCGACACTGGGGCGAGCTCGTCGAGTGAGTTCACCTCGGTGGTGCAGTAGGGCATTAGATCGGTAAGTAAGCGAGTGCCGTTTATCACCGCCTCGGGTGAATGTACACCGGGTGTCAGTTTGGACTGGAGCATCTGTTTTGCGCCCAGTGCGACTGGTATCCCCGTGGAGCCATCCATGCCAGACGGAAGCGTTGCGGCGTGGCATCCTACGGTGGTTCTTTGACCATTTAAGGTGCCCGTTGCGAGGGCGAAAAAAGAGGGCAGTTCGCCATAATCCTCATAATTCTGGGCCGACAAGGTTTCTAGGATGTCGGGGCGGCTAGAGGGTTTTACGAGGACGCTCGCGGCTTCCTCTATTGATAGTCCGCTAGCGTCGAGTTGCCTTTGAAGTTCGACGAGAAGCGAAATGACTCGCTTTGAGGTCATTATCACGTTAGCGCTCCGGCCTTTTAGGCCTAGAGAGCTTATAAGGGTTAGCGGCTCGGGGTGGCCCACGATGTAACCGGTGCCTGAACCGAATCCGGGGAAATCAAGTTGGACAGCTTCTAGTGGCGGCACATCGATGTGATGGCCACCTTCAGCGATGGTGACCTTGCCGTGGATTTGTTCCATTAAGTGGACGGCGGCTGCCGATGGCTTCGTCGAACCTGGTACGGTTCCGCCCGTGTTTTCAGACCAGCCCGAAGTTTCGACTCCTAAAGGCCACGCGGTGAAGCAGTCTTCAACCTGATCGAGCTGGCTGGCAGCACGTTTTGCCAAGAGATTCGACAGCCCTGGGCTGGCACCCATGCCAATTACTGCGGCAATGCCTGCCGCTGTGGCTTCGGCGTCTAAGGCGAACATGGCCTTGGTGGGCTCGGGGTCATCGCAAATGTCGATGTAGTTCGTTTTCGTAGCAATTGCCGCTTTCAAGGTGGGCACACCGAGGCGGAAAAACGGTCCGGCGCAGTTAACGACTAAATCGGCATCCGACAAGAGCGCCTCGAGGGCCTCCTTGTCTAGCGCATCGATTTGGGTAGGTGTGATAGTGGTTTTCGGCTCCGAAATTCCAGCGGCAATGCGCTGGGCCGCTTCTTCCACGTAATCGGCTAACACCAGTGATGTTATGGACGAATCTTGAGCCAGATGTTCGGCGGCGGTGCGACCCATGCCTCCACCAGCGCCTAATAGTACGACTTTCATGGTTGACCCTTTCATTGGTGGCGAATCCCCCTCGCCCCGAATCACTAGTCAGCCGTTACCTGGGCAACGTATGACCACCGTCATGTGATCAAAACCATAACGGCCGTTTTAGATTCAGTCAATGAAGTTTTTCAGGCCAAACTCTTAGTTAGTGACCGGAGCGGTTTGAATCTCGTCCAGCACGGTGTCGAAACGGCGAAACAAGGCTGGAATTTGTGCTTCGTCCCGCAAGACTCTGGCCTGGTTCGATGCCTCTACAAACAGGCGCCTCGCGGTCGCACCTTGCCAACCTTCAGGAAGAAGCTCCGGAGGTAGAAGCGGGTCATCTTCTAGAATCACGCCCCATCGCGCCACCACCGCTACGACTGCCGCCAAAGCTTGTGTGGTATCAGTAGCTTGTTCCAATTGGTCCAGTATGTGGGTTGTTTCTTCCACGAAAGTAGACCATCGATCAGCCAAATCTTTCAGATCCCACAACAGTGCAGCGAGTGCACGTGGCTCGCTTTGGTCACCAACCGTCAAGTTACGGCTTGGGATGTAGATCATGCGATCGGCCACGCCAAGGTTGGTGGCCACTCGCCGTATCGCCGCGTCCCAATCATGAGGCGATACGTAGAGTCCATTCGCCAGAGGTGCTCCGCTTAAAATACGAACGATATGGTCCCGGAGAGCATTTCGTTCGGAGCGCCTGCCTTCGTCGATTGTGAATCCAACCAGATGCCAACAGCCATCCCAACTGGCGTTAGGCCGATCAAGTGACCAGGCCAAACGCAGAAATTCATCTTGTGGATCGATTTGACGACGACCTTTGGCGGTGGCGGTGAAGAGCGCTTGGCGGCCTTGGCCTTCTTGGGAAAAGATGTCTTCTTGAACTAAACGGGCCAGGCATTGTCGTACCTGATGTACGGTAAAACCACACGTCAACGCCACGTCATAGAGCTCGTCAGCAGGCAGGCTGTTATCGGGGCGGACCATGCCCAATACCAACGAGCGTGTCGAGATTAGATCGGTAAGTTCAACCACCTAGCTAGTCTGGCAGCCCCAATCAATTTTGGCGCGACTCCCTCCCCACTATGAACCTGAACAGATCTTGTGGCTTCGCTGTAGGATTCGGTTTTGTGATTCCTGTTTGTGGTCGGACGTGTTCTCCGAGGTCAGCCGGGGTGTGTGGATGCGGTCAAGACCTGTCGATCTTTGTTGTAAAACCGCTGTGATGACGGCAACTGAAGGCCACGGTAATCTGGCTGGGTGGCCGACTCCTTTGGAAAATCAAACGACTATTTCGATCTGGATGATCCGTTGCGGTCTCAGATACTGGCTGCGGCGGCCAAAGTAATTGGTGAAAAGGGCTATTACGACACCCGAATCGTCGACGTCGTTCGGGCCGCTGGATTGTCAGCAGGAGCGCTGTATGGCCGCTTTGAATCGAAGGAAGATTTATTAAAAGCCGCCATCGTTGAAGCGACCTACTCCGACAGTGCTGCCACTGGTTACAACCGAGACTTGATTGCCGAAATGACGGTCAACGCGGCCCTAAATGAAGCACCGTTGGGTGACAACGAAGCGCTACGGCTTGAAGCGTTTGTTACCTCGCGACGTGACGACGAGGTGGCCAGTGCCGTGCGTGAGGCCCAAGAGCTACGCCGACAGTCTGCCCAACCGATTGTTGATGACGCCTTAGGTGGTCCTGCAAGCCCCGAGATGAACATGCAGGTTGATGCGGCGCTTTACATTTTAGAAACGCTTCACCTGGGGTTCTTGTTACAGCGCTCGGCCGGTATACGACCGCGTGACCCCGATGCTTGGGCCGAGGTTGTAACCGAAATGGTGAACTCACTCTTAGGCGATGTAATCGAGCGCGCCAACAAACTTCGGTAAGCCAAACAACGGATTCGCCCTAGGTTGCAACAGGGTTAGGCCGCGGCCGGGCGCAAAGGTTGGTGCAGCAAACTCACCTCATTAAACTAGGGCTGCTTCGGCGGCTTCTGTAGCTCCAATATCGGCATAGGCCAGAAGTTCTTTGCCTAGGGAATAGGCAATACGGTCATTCCAGGCCATCTCCGGATTAAGGTGACGGCGACTGTAGCGTAGTGCCACTAAAGCGGAGCGATTGTCTGCGGCACCCAGCTCACACAAAAGTGCCCCCTGCACGACATGGTTTAACAAGGTTGTTAAACGCTCCACCCCAGCGTGTGTCCACTCGGTATCTACGCTGTCGATTTCGGCCATGCGGTTCGCTAACTCGTCACGCTTAGAGCGCACCGTTTCTACTGCTTCAGCTAGGAAAGAAGGTCCGGTCGCGGCTAGGTCTAACGCTTCGTCGACTCGGGTCAATACCGCTTCGTGGGCGTTGTCGCGCCTAATGGCTCGTAGCACGTCAAGGGAGCAAATATTTTCCGAACCTTCCCAAATGGGGTGGCACACGGCATCGCGTAACAACCGGGTGATACCCCAATCCTCGCAGTAGCCGTTTCCTCCAAAAAGATCAATGGCATAGCCCGAGATTTCTACCCCAAGGCGACACAAACGTACCTTGGCTGCCGGCACCAGAATTCGGCGTAGGCGTGCACCTTCAGCATGTCGACCTGCACTTACACACTCAAAGCCCAAAGCTACGGCGGCTTCTAGGTCAACCATACGGTCGATTAGCTGCTCACGAACCAGCGGTAAGTCGGCTAGAATACGGCCTTTGGCTTCACGGTGATGGGCCCAAATTACCGCTTCCAAAAATGATCGGCGTGCAATACCTAATCCCATTAAGGCCACGCCGAAACGAGAGCCGTTAACCATTTCCATCATGCGGTTAAGTCCACGGGCGTCAGAGTCTGATTGGGTTCCATCTGAGCGTTTCGGGCGCAAGGCATAACCAAGAGCATCATGCAGCTCCACTTCACCAGTGGGCACCGATCGTGTTCCGAGTTTGTCTTTCAGTCGCCGCATCGAATAGGTGTTGCGGCTGCCGTCTTCTAGGTAGCGGGGCAACAGGTATAGCCCTATGCCAGCGCTACCCTCGGTAGCTCCCTCGGGGCGTGCCAGAATGACGATGGCATCACCGTCAATATTGGAACAGAACCATTTCTCGCCGTTTAGAAGAACTCTTCCATCACCGATATCTCGGGCCGTGCAGGTAACAGTTCGCCCGAGGTCAGAACCTCCGTTTCGTTCGGTGAGAAACATTGAACCGTCGGTGCCCTCATCGAAATTGTCGGTTCGAAGCCTGGCGAGTAAGTCATCTCGCAAATCATCGGGAGCGTAACTGGCTACCAGCCCCGCTACCCCCGAGGTCATACCCAGCGAACACACCATTCCGGTGTCTGCTTGTGAAAGCAGGTAGTTTGCAGCGGCGGTTACCACGCCTGGGGTTGGTCGGCCTCGGCGTTCGGCCTCGGCGGCGAAGCCAGAAACGTAACCGGCCTTCCATAGTTTGCGTTTAGAGTCGAGGGTTTCCGCCGGGTGATGAATCTCGTCAATTTCCTCGGCCATGCGTCCGTAGCGAATGAGCTGAGCAGGAGCAGCGTCGATCACGTCGGCATTTTTCGCAATGTCATTGGCGCAAAGCTCGGCAAAAGATCGCAGGGTTTCTTCGGCCCATTCACGATCTTCCGGGGCTGTTTGGCTTCTGACTCGAGCCTGTAAAATCGGGTCCAGATCGTACCAGTTGGTGCCAATCGCCCCGTCCATCTTGGTGTAGTCAATGCCGCTAACTGACATAGCGCCTCCCCAGCAAGTCCACCTAGGTTCGACCGGTTGGAGAAGAAGCGAGCGTGTCGAATCCTTGGTCCCGCGTGGTCGAGAGTTCTTATTTGGGCCCATCATAACGACATCAGACCATCCGGTGAGATGATTCATGTCGCCAGCTGCTGGTTCAAACGGCGGCTATCACAAGTGGCGGGGAAGCTGGCTAGGCTCGAGAGATATGTGCGATCACTGCGGATGTCGCGACTATGAGCCGATTGCCGAACTTACCGCCGAGCACGACGAGATCATGAACCTGGCGCGTTCGGTAGCGGTGGCCACCGAAGATGGGCTTGCCGACCCTCTTGAGGTTGAGCGATTGCAAGCATTGTTAGAGCTGCATACCACTAAAGAAGAAATTGGTCTGTACCCGTTACTTCTTAGTACCGGCGATTTAGAGCCCGAGGTATGTGAGGCTTTTGAAAACGAACACGATGACCTTCACCAGATGTTAACGGATGGGGTCTTTGACCAGCGTCAATACAACATTTTGGTGACGCATATTGAAGCCGAAGAATACGGGCTCTTCCCCAGCGCCATGTACGCCTTTGATGCCGAGCTATGGACCAAGCTGTCGGAAGCTCATCATCGGGCCATGCACCAACTAGGCATTGCGCACGAGCACTAAGCTCACCACAGCTCTCGGTTGGCAACACAAGGTGGTTGGGACTCCAGCTAGATGAGCTACGGGTTTAGTTTGAGCAGCATCGTACTGTGGGTGATGCTGCCGTCTTCGGAAGATTTTTCGTCTACGACCACGAAACCTAACCTCCGATAGATACGCATCGCCGGGTTGGCGTTGTCGACACTGAGGCTAAGTGCTGGCAGCTCCTTCGACCGTGCCGCATCAATCAGCATCTCGATTAAGCGGCTACCCAGGCCTTGTCCTCGAGCTTCTGAAACCAGTCCGAGGATTAGCTCTGGTGTGTTTTCATCGACGAAACCGTAGCTAGGTTCATCGGTATTGAAGTAGCGGTACCAGGTAGCGCCGAGTGGGGTGCCGTTGGTGTGTGCCACGAAGCCATAGTCGCCATTCTTTGGGAAATCGGCCACATATTTGGCTAGCCCCGGCTCGGACATAATTTCTGCTACTGGACGAAGTGGATTGGCGTGCCAGTCGACTGCCACGGCAAACATTGTTTCGAGAAAGGCCTGGTCGTCAACGGTGGCTGGCCTGATTTGGATCACTTCTCGTTGCCCGCCTTTCAACGGTTTGGTCCAGGTTGGAAACAGCACGATGACGGTGCTTTGGCGTCTTAGGGTCGTAACTGTTCTGTCGATTGCTTAGCACAAATACGTCACACTCAACCGAGCGGAACGCGCTTCGGTGTACGCATTGCGACGAAGGAGCAGGTCTATTCCTCGGGTCTATTGCGAGGGTTGATTGCGAGGGTTCTAGGGCGGGGGCCAGATTCAAGCCCCGACTTGGTGTGTTCACTGCGGAAATTTCTTAGACGGATGTTTCAAAGGTTGTGAAACAATCTATTGCGATATATCGTTAGCATATCGCAATAGATTTATTAGGAGAATTAATGAGAAACATGCGTAATTACAGAGGCGGCGGTTTCGACAGTGGTTTTGAGCCGCGTGAACGAAATGACGGTCGCGGTTACGGTCGAGGCCGAGGTCCAGGTCGTGGTCACGGTGGCGGCGGATCCGGTGCAGGCCGAGGATGGGCAGCTGCCGAAAGATCAGGCCCCGGTCGCCGGGGTGGGCCTCGTCGTGCGCGCCGCGGTGAAGTCCGAGCCATGATCTTGGCCTTGCTAGCCGAACAACCGATGCACGGTTATGAGATGATCAAAGAAATTGAAGAACGTACCGGTGGAGTGTGGAAACCCAGCCCCGGTTCCATTTATCCAACCTTGTCGATGTTGGAAGATGAAGGCTTGCTCACCGCTGATCAAGAGTCAGGCCGTCGTTCTTTTACCCTAACCGAAGCAGGTCGCACCGAGGCCGCTAAAGGGGAAGGGCAAGCAACCCCTTGGGAAACAGTGATGGCCGGAGTAAGCGCTTCGGACCACTCGCTGCGCCAAGTCACGCGACAAGTAGGTATGGCCTCGCGCCAGGTGGCCGAAGCTGGCAATGAAAAGGCCAAAGCCGATGCCGTTGCGGTGCTTGTTGAGGCTCGCAAAAAGCTCTACGCCATTCTGGCCGAAGCTGATTAGCGAAATTTCCGAGTGCGAAGCTGGTGCGAATTTGCACCGCTTCGGTGCAACTTAGGGTCGTGGGCAGCCTTGGTAGTGAGAGTGAACAATAATTCGATGTGGCGCTAGCAGTGGCTCTACGGCTGGCTGGTATCAAAGGCAATCTGGCTGGTATCAAAGGCTATAAAGCATGCCAGTCGTCACACAGGAGCGGTAGGGTTTCCAAAAGCTTCAATAGTGAGGAGCCGACCGCTCGCCATGTCAGCCTCCACCCCAACTGCGTTTTCCCCAGCTGCAGCCCCACAAGATCGAAAAACCGCGGCCACCCAATCCTCGGTCGATCCTGCCCCGCTATGGAGCCCAGCTGAAGAACGTGCCCTGCTCGAGATAGTTGGGCGTTCAACCCCGGTAGTCACCGACGGCTGGCGAACTATTGACCTTGGTCGAGCGCTGTTGTTGGGCTCTCCGCTGGCAGTAGCCATTCGTTTAATGCATCTGGTAGCCGTGGTGGCCTTCGTCCTTTTCGTTAAAGGGCTCTCCAGCACCACGTCATGGGGAAACCTTTGGCACAGCTTTCGTTACCCCCTCTACACGGTGGCTCTGTTGCTGATCGTCAGCATCACGGTGCGTCGACTACCAGCACAAAAGCTTATTCGCTACTGGGGGCTCGGTACGATGTTGACCACCAGCTTGGTGTACTACCTAGCCGGACCCCTAATGCGAATCTTCGAGAGTGAAAGTCCCGACATTTGGTTGGTGCCGCCCCTTGAAGAAGCCGCCAAATTGGCCCCGATAGTGGTGTTGTTGGCATTCATGCGTCGGTTGAAGTTCCAATATGGCACCGCCGATGTGTTGGTGATTGGTTTCGTTCTCGGTTTCGGGTTTGCGTTCACCGAAGATGCACTGTGGGGTCGAACCACAGCCGATGGGTTTCGGGGTGTTTGGGGTTACCTAATTCCAGGAATGTGGAATGTGGGTGATGGTTCGGTAGTCGTTGGTCATGCCGTGTGGAGCGCGGTGGCGGCTTTCGGATTGGCACTAGTGGTGTTGCACTGGCGCAACGCCTTGTTGCTGATGGTTGGTGGAATCTGTTTGGTGGCACCAACCCTTGATCACATGAGAAGCAACGATCATGACAGCATCGCCCCTTGGTTGCAGAACATATTTATCGGCCACTACTCCTTACCGGTACTTTTCTTGGCGGCCATTGTGCTAGCAGTTGGGCTCGACTACTTCACGCTGCGGCGGGTGTCAGTTCGTGATCATCTTTTAGCCCCACGCCAAAACCCTTCGCAGGGTTACCTCAAGAACCAAAATGTTGACCGCAGTTTCTTAGACCGCTTGACACCCTGGCGATATTTGCGTTTGCGCAATGGACTGTATTACCACCGTGCCTATGAGGTAGACCCATGGCCACAAAAGCGCCCGGCCGATTACACCGTGGCCTTGCGAATGGCTGGCCGAGCAGGTCGAGAGTGCGGTGCGCTAGACGGTAATCTGCCTGCCGAGATGGGCTGGGCCCCATGTCCGAACAACCTGCAACACCAACGGTGGTTCAATGATCAGGGCTGGAGCCCTTATGTGGTCGCAACGAATAGCGGTGTTGAAGAACCAATTGTTGAAGCGGCACCGGATCGACCCGAAGCCATGGCCCAGCCACCGCAGCGAGCGCCCGAGGCATGGGTGAAGCAGGTGGCGGCGCTAGTGGTGTTAGCGACCGCTTATGTTGTTTATCGCGTGGCCACCGGCAGTGAACCAGAGCCTGACGTTATTCGGTTTATGCCGGTTCCTGGAGGTGATGGTTTACCCGGCGGCCTAGTTGGCGACCCTTCCGTGCGCCTGCCAGAAGTGTGGTGGACAAGTTTGCCCGGTGCCGGGAATCCACCGCCGCCTTGGGGCGATCTCGGTGGTCCAATGTCGGGACCCCCAAGCCCCGACCCAACGCCACCTCCACCTCCCGATGAAACCGGACCGAACCTCGATGGTCCTGACGCTCCTCCAGACAGTGAAGGTCCACCGCCACTGCCCACTGGCCCGCCGAATGATGGACCTCCTGATGATGGACCACCTGATGATCCTGATGATACGAATGAGGACTGTCCATGAGTGATCCACTACAAGTCGTCATCAATGGAAGCACTCAAGCGGCGTTGCTGCATGTTGATCTGGGCGCGGGCTTGCGTTTCTACGCCGATGAGCGAAGTACCTCGCGGCGACTTCGGGACTATGAACTACGGGTGGCACTCACCGGAGCGCGTCCACCAAGCGACATAACAGCCGTCTTGGTTGAAGCTGATTTGCCCTCGGGGTTGGTAAGCGCCGAACTAGCACCCAAGCCACACTTAGTCTGGCAGCACTACTGGGATGGTCAAGGACCGAGCCCCGAAGCTGTTAATTCCGCCAACGGTGCGGAAATGGCGTTAACCCCGACTATCGGTTCTTCGAGTATTCCGGTTCGGGTTGGTTGGCGACGTCAACCAACCCGCGGTCGGCCCGAACATACTCAGTGGTGGCAACGAGACCAGATCCGGGGAACGTGGGATGCGCGCAGCGTAGGTTTTGGTGGATTTGTACCTTATGGCTTATGCCACTTTGAGCCTTCCACGCAGGTGCTTTGGCACGGTGCTGGCCAACGCTCCACGCAGGTTGATGTGGTTCCTGGCACCAAGCGATCAACGATTGGTCTTTCGTGGGTACCCGCTCGTGATGAGCACATTGTGGTGGCCACCCAAGCACATGTTCATGTCTTTGGCGGAAATGGTTACCATCTGCGTAGCTTCAACCGTGTTAGTACCAAAGAAACGTTTCGTGCTCGATACGACGACCGTTGGCAGCTCACTGGCTGGACTCTGCCTGGTGATGTTCAAATTTCTTGCCAAATTGGGGCTGAAACCGTTCAGATTCGGAGCTTTACCGGAGCACAGTACGAGCTCGTCCTAGACGCCCATGGTCGTGCTGCCAGCCTGAAGTTGATCAAAAATAATGAAGCCGCTCCAGCGCTCTTTGAATTTGGGTTCAATGAACATGGGCTACTTGAAAACGTGACCGATCCCGTGGGTCTAGAAGCGCGAGTGCTTCACGACCAGCTCGGTAACGCAACCGCGGTCTCGTGGTCGAGCGGATATCGGGTTGACACCGTTATTACCAATGATGCTGGAGTTCGAAAGATTTCCCAGCTAAGCGGCGGAGGTCAAGAGTCAAGCGTTAGTCGACGTTCGGTAAACATGAAGGGCACCGAACTCCGCCAGCATTGTTGCGGAAGCGGTTCCGACACCATAATCACCGAGGCACCGGGTGAAACCATCACCCTGCAGCCGAATGGCACCGTGGTGAATGTGGCAACCGAGACCCGCTCGAGTTCGGATGGCGTTACGCAAATTGAACGGGTCACTCATCGCACACCTGGTGGGCGACTAAAAACCACTATCCGGCACAAGAACACGGCGGCCAAGGGCACGATCACCGAGGTAGTTGACCAACACGGTTCGAAATGGCGACGAAGTTTTGATCCTCAGCGAAGAGCGTTTACCGAAGAATCGCCGAACGGCTTAGTGACTAGCGCGGAATTTACTGAAGCTAACCAGCGCCGCTGGACACAACCCGGGTTAGGGGTGGTGGAAGCTACCTACGAGCAAGGTCGCCTGGTTCACCAGAGAGCTGGTACTTCTGAAGCGAGTTTCCTGTACAACGAGCACGGCTGGGTAAGTGCCATCAACCACGATGGTCTCAAAAGAGAGTTTCGTTATGACTCGGCTGGTCGGCTGGTAGATGAGTTTAACGGGCTTGGCTGGCTGCATTATGAGCGAGACGCTGCCGGTCGGGTGGTAGCTACAACCTCTCCAAACGGCGACCAAACCCAGTTGGAACTGGCTCTCGATGGGCTGGTTCTCAAACGGCGGCGACCGACCGAGATTGGCATTGTTACCGAAGAGTTCACTTACAACGATGATCGTATTTTGGTTTCTAGCCAAGTCGAAGGCGAGGCAGCACTCGACTATGTCCGCGACCAGGCCGGGCGTGTGACGAAGCTAAGTGCAGGCGAGACGGAAACCTCTTTCGTTTGGAATCCACACAGCGGTCAACCACAAAGCGCCGCCACCCACCACGGCGACAGCGTTGCCTATGTTTACGATGGATATTTGTTGGCGCGTCATGAGACAACCGGGCGGGTTAATGCCACCATTGAATTCGACTATGACCAGCATTTTCGGGAATGTTCGGTAACCGTCGATGGGCTAATCGTGAACACCGAACGCGATGCTGCTGGCAACATTTTGGTGAGGGGTCCGGTCCGAGTAGTGCGGGAAGCTGAAACTGATCGGGTTTCGTCACTGCTTGTTGGACAGTTACGCACCGAATACCAATACAACTCGAGCGGGGCACTGGTATTTCACGCCACCTACCACGGCGAGCAGCTGATTTTCGCGGAAACCATCACCCGTGATTCCGCGGGCCAAATAGTAGAAGTAGTAGAAACCGAATCAGCCTCGCAACAAACCATTAAATACCGCTACGACCAGGCAAAACGTTTAGTCGGAGCTTGGCGAGATAATTCAGTTTTGCTGGGTCTAAACTTCGATCCCAACGACAACATTGTTGAATACATTCGTAGTGATCAACACCTGACCGCCACCATTGGGGCAGGTGATCGACTACGCACCTTCGATGGTTTGCCGGTGGAACACAGCCCCTCAGGACTAGTGCAACGCCTTGGCCGACGCCAGTTCCACTACGACGGTTTTGGCCAGTTACAGAGAGTGGACGTTGACTTTTCGCTGCCAGCGTCAGCCTCGAGGGAACACCAAGGATCTAAGGTTGACCCAACCGAAACAGCAGGCGAAGTCAACGTCGAAGGCGTATCGCATTCGGTCGAATACCGGCGTGACGCCTTTGGTCGGCCGCTCGAAGCCAATGACAACGGCAACCTGCGCTATCAGCTGTTGTGGCGTGGTCAGCGTGTGGCCCAGGTCTACTATCCAAACGGCCGTACCCTACGAACCGTGCATGTCGATACGGCCACAGCACCAGAAGTTCTCTTTGGGGGCAACGAATTGCTTCGTGTGATCAGCGACCACCGAGGCAACGTGCGGCGAGTGATTGAAGCAACGACCGGTGAAGTGGTCCAAGCCCTGGATTACGACCCGCTGGGTGACATCGTGGCTGATTCCAATCCCGGTTTCCAGCCTTTTGGTTATGCGGGAGCGCTGCATGACTCAGTGGCCCAAGTGGTTGATTTGGGTGCTCGACAACTCGACCTTTCAAGTTCCCGTTTCTTACAGCCCGACCCGCTCGATTTAGCTGGTGGCCAGTCAAACCTGTATGTCTATGCTGGCAACAATCCCGTTAACCGCCACGACCCGCACGGGTTACAGAGTTCTTCACAAGCCCCAGTGCAGGTTTGTGAAGCCACCATTATGCCCACACCGGGCCGGTCGTCTTGGGCATCGGTGGACCACGGTTATTTGAAGGTCAACGGTCATCGGCGGGGAATGGCTGGTACCGGTGACTGGCGAGACGGCCTGTGGGTGGAGTGGGAAGAACACGGTGATGAATATGCCGATGTTGAAAGTTGTCGTCCCATTGAAGATGCTGACCCGGAATGTTTGTTGAACGTGACCACCCCCGGGGGAGGTTTACTATTTTATGCGCCTAACAACATTTGTTGGGATGCGGTTTGGGAAGCCCTTGACGCTTGTTCGCCCGATGCTAACTGGAGCTTTGGCGAAACCGATGAGACCTGGCCTTTGGCACGGGCGCACGAAGGTATCAGTAACGTTTCTCGAACCAGTCGACGCTACACGCGCAAAGCCATCGATACGATTCTTGGTTGGTTCGACTGAACAACCCAGCAACCCGAATCTTTAAGTTCGCCTAAACATCTCGGACGATAAAAAAGTATAAGGCTGCAGCGCTGCGCCACGGTGATACCGGTGCGAACGCTACAGCCTTAAGGTCCTTACGCTACCTATGTTGCTCGCTTATTAGGCGAGCGGTAGCTACTACTTAATCAACGGGTCGCGGGGGAGCCCGAGGATGCGCTCACCAATTTGATTCCGCTTAATCTCCGAGGTTCCACCGGCGATCGACATGCCACGATGCATCATGAAGAGGCCGTGACCAATAGCTCCCAAACCATCGGTAAAGGCAGTGTCGGGGCCGTTCATTTCAGCAATGAAGGCTGCCGATTCGTGGCCTAGCTCTGACAAGATGAGCTTGGTCATGGCACCTTCGGGGCCAGGTCCAGCGCCCGCAACGGCACGGTTCACAGCCCGCAGGTTCAACAACCCAATAGCTTGGTTCTTGGCGATATAACGGCCTAGGCGGGCAGCGCCACCATCAAGACGCTCGGGATGAGCATCGAAAGTTTCAACCAACATCGATGGTGGAACGGACATACCACCTTGCCCCCCACCAATGCTGACACTCTCGTTGCCTAGAGTGGCGCGAGCGACAGTCCAACCACCGTCAACAGGGCCAACCACATCGTCGTCGGGCACAAAAACATCAGTGAAGAACACCTCGTTGAAGCCGGAATCACCGCTGGTTTGACGCAGGGGACGAACCTCAACGCCTTCAGCGTGCATATCAATCACCATCATGGTGATGCCATCGTGCTTGGGTACATCGGGGTTGGTTCGTACTGTAGCCAGGCCAAATGACGACAGATGGGCACCCGAGGTCCACACTTTTTGGCCATTGACCAGCCAGCCGCCGTCAACTCTGGTGGCTTTGGTCTTCACACCAGCGGCATCCGAGCCAGCATCGGGTTCCGAGAAGAGCTGACACCAAATAACTTCTTGGTTGAGAGCTGGCATGACCCAACGATCGAGCTGGTCTTGGGTGGCGTATTGCACCAAGGTCAGAATATTCCATCCGGTGATGCCCAGATTGGGGCGCTGAATACCAGCCTTAGCAAATTCTTGCTCGATGACCAGCTGCTCGATTGGGCCAGCGTTGCGGCCATATGGGGCTGGCCAGTGGGCAAACGCGTAACCCGAGTCAATAAGGTTGGCCTTTTGTTCAGCCTCGGGAAGGGCTTGATGCTCGGCAATGAAAGCTTGGACTTCGGCCCGGATTGGTTCGGCTTCTTCGGGAAGCTCAACCTCTTTACCTCGTGAAACACCCTTGCGGGTTAGATCAACCAAATCAGCGGCAGCGTCGTCGGGGCGAATGATGCTTCCCAGCACGATCGAGCGGCGCATATTTAGGTGGGCGTCATGCTCCCAAGTAATGGCGATGCCACCGTGTACCTGGGTATTCAGGTTGGCACAGAGATAAGCGGCATCGGCTGCTAGTGAGGCCGCCGTAGCAGCGGTGAAGGTGAAAACATCACCTCCGGTGGCAGCAGCTTTGGCGGCATCCCAAACGGCACTGGTGGCCAGCTCGGTCGCGACCGCCATGTTGGCACAGTGATGCTTCACCGCTTGATAGGTTCCAATCACACGACCGAACTGCAGACGTTCTTTGGCGTATTGGGCACCCTGGTCAGTAGAGGCTGCGGCTAGCCCGGTAGCCTCTGCGGCCAGAATAACGCGGGCTAAATCAACTAAAGCTTGAGCGCCACCAGCCACTACCGTGGCTTCGGCGCCATCAAATGAAACGCGTGCGCTGCGACGGGTGGGGTCGAGGTTGGGTGGATTTTCAACGGAGGTACCAGCACCGACTTCCACGATGGCTAGGTCGGCTCCTGTAGGCACCACGATGATGTTGGCTAATCCGCCGCCCAAGACCGTGCCCGCATCGCCTGAGACTTTGTCGCCGTTGGCGGAAACGCTTCCGCCAAGGCCAATACCGCCTAGGAGTGAACCGTCAACCAGACCTGGTAGGAGCCGGGCTTTGGTGGCCTCGTCGGCCACGGCATCGATCACGGCGCTGGCAATTGTGGTTGGAACTAATGGGCCGGGGGTCACCTCGCGGCCAGTTTGTTCGATGACCACCACTAGCTCTTCAAGGCTGTAGCCCGAACCGCCATACTCTTCGGGAATGTGGAGCCCTGGCCAACCCATGGCAACCATTTCGCCCCACAGCTCGGTAATGGGCTCGTCGGGGGTTTCAAGCAGTGTCCGTGCGGCCCTGATGGCTCCGCGGTTGGTCAAGAAATCTGCGGCTGTTTCCGCTAGAGCCTTGTGGTCTTCGGATATAGCAATCGACATATATAACGTCCTTGATTGGTCGGTACTCGAAACGGGTTCGCTTCTGCGTTAGTCCAAGTTGTAATGATGTCATGCCAAGGTGGGTCGCGCCTGAGTGTTTGAGATAAAGGTGACTTAGGGCACCGCTTGCCATTAGATCTTCGTGCTCGGCGCTGCTTAAGGCCTTGGCTAAATTGCGAGGTCGCACACATTCCGCGCGCTTGTTGCTAAACGCTGAGGCCTATCAAACGGGTGACTCGTTCGTCGTCGCCACCTAGGTGTTGGGCCAATACCCCAAGCACACGTTGCAAATCGAGAGTGTGGGCAGCAAGCATTTCTTCTAGGTCAGCCCAGTCTTTGGTGCGGTTAAAGAAAGCTTTGAAAACCGCCAGATCATTACAGTTCAGAAACGGTATTGAATGCCCGGCGAAGTTCTCGTAGCGCACTCGAGCGGCTACCTCATGGTGAAACGGGGTGGTGTTTAGAAATACGTCGAGCGGGGTTTGGTCCCACCAGAGTCGAACTTGGCCATCACGCGTTGCCACCTCAATGTCGTCGTCGCTCCAAATGAGGCCGTCGGGAAGGGTTTCAAACACCGTGCCAGCGGCTTCGGCATCTAGAAAAATGTTGATGTCGATGTCGATGGTGCCTCGGGCTTGTTGCGTGCACCAAGCCAAAGCCAATGCTCCGCCAAAGCCGTGGGGAACCTCACCAGCACTTAAAGCCAGATGTATCTCCACGATTTTGTCAACAATTGAAAGGCGAGGTTCGGGGAAGGCCATTTAGGGTTCACTCACTTAGACAACAATTGTGTTGGCACAGAAATACAGCGTGGTCTTAAGGTTTGGCTGGGGCGTTATTCAACCGGTTGAATTCGGAACTTGGGGGCCTGAAGGGTGCGAGAGTGACGGGCCGGAAATTGCGCGGCTAGTTCCAAGGCCATCTCAAGCTCATCGCCTCGGTCGAGCCCGTTGGCCCGGCGAATTCGGCGTTCTAAACGAACGTCGAGCTCGTAGCCCGCGGCACGAATTATTCGCATCATAGTGTCGATTGAGGGGCTGTTACGGGCGTGTTCGTAGGCCACCAAAGTCGAGTGTGAGGTGCCTGCGCGCTTGGCTAACTCTCGCAAACTCAGTTGTGCCGATGAGCGGGCTTCGGCGATCAAAGTTGCTTCCATACACCCATGGTATCAAATTTGATACCATGGTAAACCTTGATAGTCCGCACAGTCCTGATAGCTCTTCAGTTGGTGTATTTAGACTCCGAGAGCTATGAGAAGGCCCGCTTATCGTTTACGACGTCGGCAAGCCGGGTTCGGAGAAGCTCGCTCAAGTTAGCAAGACCGTCGTCTTGAGACCCTGAACCATTTGCTGCCACGCTGATTTCGTCAGCTTGTCGGTCGATGTCTTGAATCACATTAGAAATTTTAGCTATGGCGTCAGAAGCTGCAGCTGCAGCGGTTTGTGTTTGCCGTATATTCTGCACAATCTGACTACCTGATTCAGAGGTCGCATCTGCCAAATGTCTAATTTCTGTGGCTACTACGTTAAAGCCCTTACCGGCTTCTCCGGCACGAGCAGCCTCTATGGTTGCATTAAACGCAAGTAGCTTGGTTTGGGCGGCGACCTTCTGTATAAGGGTTGCCGCTTCTTCTATTTGTTTTGACGCCTCTTCTAAAAGGACGACAGTTTCTCTAGCCGCTTTTGATTCAGATACACCGATACCTACCGAAGTAGCCAGGGCACCAGCAGAGTTGCTTAAGTCGGTGGATGCCTCACTAACTTTCGATGCCACATCAAGTATGAGGCCATCGGCCGAACGCATTTCATTGTAGGCGTAATTAATGGTTTTGGCACCCGTGGTAAATGCGCCTTGTGTGCCCCGGGTTAGGAACTGTCGGTAGAACCTACCTTCCGCCGCTGCCTGTAGGGTTGCACTTGACTCTCGAACGTAGGCGTCGGTGTTATCGATTAATGAATTTATAGCCCAACGTACTTCCTCTAGAGCTGGGATCAGCAGGTTATCGTCGGTAAGCTTCGGAACCCGTACTTCTAAATCGCCTTGGCTAGTTCGCCGACAAACGGATGTTATGGTCGCTATGGCTGTTTCGAAGAGCTCTAATTGTTGTCTAAACTGTTGTCGTTTAGTGCTTCCAGGTTTCTTCAGTGTCGACATCTTGAACATCACAGTCTCTCTACTGACTTTGTAGCTAAACCCCAGACGTATTCATCGTAGGTTTGATTTTGTCGAGCGAGAGTTTGTTGCAATAGATCGGTGCCAGCATCAATGCTCGCTCTGCCTCGACCCGCAAGCTTTTCTTGAGTGAGTAACATTGAATAGAGCTGGCTCACTTCATTTATGGCATCTCGGTCAGGCACTCGACGGTTTGAATGATATCCAAGAACATTTCCTTGAGTGTCTAAACTCGGTGTTATGTGAGCAAATACCCAGTAATATGCGCCATCAGCGGCCAGGTTGTTTATGTATGCAAATAGTTCTTTGCCATGCCTAATGGTGTCCCAAAGTAGTTGAAAGATGCTACGAGGCATTTCAGGATGTCGGATAACGTTATGAGGTTTACCAATTAGTTCTGACTCGCTGTAAGCAGAGACTCTGATGAACACGTCATTAACGTAAGTTAATCGACCCTGGAGGTCGGTCTTAGAGACAATTACCTCATCTAGATCAAATGATCGTTCGACGCCGGTCGCTAGTACTGAAGTTTTGGCCATAAGAAAATCTTTCTGGGACACGACTCCTCAAGGCCCGAGCTGCGGTGCTGAACCTGCGACGAGTAACAAGAGCGGGTAGGACGTGGTGCAACCCTTCCTACATTGACCTTTGAGATCGGCTTGACAACACCAAACATTAGAAACGACGTTAATAGTTTTGGAAAACGATTAAACACAACCAGCAGCGGGCGGCGCACCCATTTAACCTGGTTGCGCCAGCAACCGCTCGACGACTTGGCGTTTCATGGCCGTTTGTTTAGCTCGTTAGCCGATTGGATGTTCACCCGACGGCTGATCTGCTGATTTAATCCAGAGCCAGCGCAGTATCGGCAGGCTGGATTCTTAGTGGTGCTGTGCTTGGCTCGCCCCGCAATACGCGAACGGCTAGTTGCCCTTGTGAAAGCGACGCCTCAAGGCCAGCGCCAAAGCCAGCGGGAACATCAATTTCTCGTTCGTAGCCGCCGTACTTCCATTCCTGAATCAAGTACTGTCTCGGCCCAGCGCTTCGCAGCTCGCCAAAGATTCGAAGCTTGCCATCGGCCAGCTCAATAACTACATCATCGGGTTGAACCGTCGGAAATGGTGCCACAACCACCATTGCTGCCGAGCTTTCATAGACGTTGATGGGAACGTTTTGCAGGGTCATGCTGGCTCGCGCCCGTTCGGTCGCATCAAGCACTTGTTGATGCAATGCAATGCTGTCCACTGAACACCCCCCAATTGGTGTATGACAGGAATCAAAAGTGAATTCCTTCACACCGAGGTTAGTGGTTGGGCTCTGGTTTTCCGACCTAGCGCCTTTGATTCAACTCGATACAGCGGCCCGCCAGCAGTTTTAGAAGCGTCGAGGTCACGTTCGGAACTTTCCACGGATTGTGAACACGACTAACGCCAGCCGAGAGGAGCAGTAGTGCTCGAAGTCGAGCTTCATCTTGGCGATGCCCTAGGTCTTCAAAGAGTTGGGCAAAATGTTCGAGCATGGCAAAGTCGGCGGCCTCGACCGCCGCGGCTGCTCGTTGGTCACTGCCAGCCCAATCACGCATGGCAATATCGAGCGGCCCGAGAGATTTGTTGTGGGCGAGCTCGGCCACAGCCTCAAGTCGCTCAAGGGGGTCGGCCACGGTAATGCTTGAGATCAGCTCGCGAACTTGATCACCACCGTAGAAGGTGGCCAGTTCGTTTCGATAGGTGGCGATATTACGAAAATGATGGTAGAAGCTGCCGGTGGTTAGCCCAGCCTCTTCACAGAGTGCGTCTAACTTCACCGAGCGAATCCCACCGGTTCGTAACAGTTCCTGCCCGGCTAAAAGCCAGCGTACCTTGGCAGAACCCATAGTCATAACAAAGCTCGCCCTCTTGAAATAGCCGCCAGGGTGACAGCGCAGCGTTGTTGGTGATCAGAAAAGATCTTGTGCATAGTTTGTCTTGTTGGTTGATATCCTAGATCAGTTTTACATCATATCGGATTAGGGCATGCCAGTTCTTAGGGTTGATTCTCGAAACGCTATTAGTCTGAAAGACCGAAAGCACGTTAAGCAAAGGGAATGTGATGGAACGAGATGTATTCGAGGCTGAGCACGACATGTTTCGCTCTAGCATTCGAGAGTTCTTTGAACGTGAAGCCGTACCCAACATTGAACGATGGGAAAAAGAAGGTGTTGTCGACCGCGAGTTGTTCCTAAAGGCCGGTGCCGCTGGTTTCTTAGGCATTGATTTACCCGAAGAACACGGCGGCGGGGGAACCCGCGATTTCCGTTACAACCAAATAATAAACGAAGAAGTGCAGCGAGCCGGCCTTGGCGGCTCGGGCTTGGGTATAACGTTGCACAACGATATTTGTGTGCCCTATTTCCGCGACCTCACCAACGACGAGCAAAAGTCTAGATGGCTGCCAGGTATCTGCTCGGGCGAGCTGATAACGGCAATTGCCATGACTGAACCTGGTACTGGTTCCGATCTCGCCAACATTTCTACCACTGCCATCCGAGACGGCGACTACTACCTGGTCAACGGGTCGAAGACGTTTATCACCAACGGAATCAACGCCGATTTGGTAATAACCGCCGTTAAGACTGACGCCACCCAGAAGCATCGCGGAATGTCGCTGTTGGTTATCGAGCGAGACACGCCCGGTTTCAGCCGGGGCCGAAACCTCGAGAAAATCGGTATGCACGCCCAAGATACGGCGGAGTTGGCTTTCAGTGATGCCCGCGTCCCGGTTGCCAACCTTCTTGGGGCCGAGGGCGAAGGCTTCAAGCTACTCATGACCAATCTCGCACAAGAACGGCTATCAATCGCCGTTGCTGGGGTGGCGGCGGCCAAGGCAGCCTTGGACTGGAGCGTTGAATACACCAAAGAACGCCAAGCTTTCGGCGCACCCATTAGCAGTTTTCAAAACACTCGATTCGCCCTTGCAACCTTGGCCACCGAGGTCGAAGTTGGTCAAAGTTTCATCGACCGTTGTGTAGCTTTGTTAAACCAAGATCGCTTAAGTGCCGAAGACGCTGCCATGGCCAAATGGTGGTGTACCGAGCTACAGGGCCGTGCGGTCGACCAAGGCGTGCAGCTCCACGGAGGTTATGGCTACATGACCGAATATCCCATTGCGCGTGCCTACATGGACGCCCGTATAACCCGAATTTATGGTGGCACTACCGAGATCATGAAAGAGATCATCAGTCGCTCACTCTAAGGCGGACTAAGAACCTATTTCTTGTGCTTTTCGGAAGGCCCGTTCACGTCGAATGGCACGGAAATAGGCTGCTCGATCATCAAAGCGATGGTGGGCTAAATAACTATCCAGATCATCAGGCGGGTCAACGCCGTGCACCTCGGTGAACCACCATCCCAGCAGCTGGCCTTCGTCGGCGTTCATGCCATCATCGGTGTCGGTATCGGCCTTGCCGCGGGGAGTGTCGTTGAGCTCGTGCGCCCAGGTTGAGCCAAGCGCGGCGTGTTTTTCCCGAGCTCGTTTCAACAACGTCCCGTATCGCCGATCAATGCGCAGTACATCAGTAGCTACCGGGGTTAAGCTATCGCCGAGCAATGCTCTTGACCAGGCCAAATGAGTGTCGCCAATAATGATCGTGCGTAGATCATCGACATCCATTTGTTCCTCAGCCAACCATGCCAGTACGTCGCCTTGTTCCAACAGACCCATCTCTCGTCGGCGTTCGTCGAGCATCAATTGGGTTTCATCGGGCCGCAGCTCGACCGAACGTGCATCAGCAAAGGCCGAAGCCAAAAGCCGAACCATGGCACGATCCAATATTTCTTGGTGGGCCACCGCGTCGAGCCGTAGTTCATCCATTACTTGTTCGAACTCACTCACGGTGGCTGGCAGATCATCACGGCTGCGTCCCTCAGCGATTTCAAGCCGCGCCTTCTCCCAAAAGGTGGTGTGCTCGAAATTCCAGGTCTTCGGTGCGACGCTACGACCCGAGCGGTCCCACTCCGCCATTACTTCCAACAGATGTCGTGCGTCGGCCGCCTTTTGGTTAATGGCACCCTCTGCCAACCAAGGGACTAATTTGCGCTGCACCTCGGTAGCAGCCGCTCGCTCAAGCAAGCGCAATACGGTTGGCCAACGCCGTTCGGTGTAGTGCAGGGCCTTAGAGATCTTGGCAACTTGGTCGGCCTCGTCATTAGTGATCACGCCCTCGTGTCGAGCCTGGCTGAGAGTGGCGCGAATGTTGACCATGGCATCGGTGGTGGGGCGAAAGTCATCCTGCGGTCCAAGGTGGGCCACCGCCACTTCATCGTCATCTTCAAGAACACCGTCTCGGAACCATTCAAATACGGTGCCGACACCCACCATGCCGAAAGGAAGCAGTTCGACGGCCCGAAGCGCGCCCATGCTTGAAGCGCCAAAAAGCTGTACCCCTTGTTCCATTGCCCAAAGCAATTCTTTGTGCCATGGGGCAGGAACACGTTCAAAATATCCGTCGATAATGCCAATGGCCTTCGGTCGGCCACCTAAAGCACGATAAACATCACCCATGGCGGCGGGCGGCTTCACAACTGCCTCTGGCAAGAGTCGGCTAATTTCCGCGGCTGGCAGCGATGGTCCACCGAAAATAACTAGTTCATTCACAGTGAATTCACCTTGTGTAGCCGGGCAACAAACTCTTGCGCCCTCAGGTTCGGTTGATACCAAGTTCCACCCGGCCCACGATGTTCAAGCCCTGGAACAACCACGCGGAAGACCGGAATGCCAAACTCTTCCTGGCTGAGGTCGATGGCCACAATTTCATCTAAGCCACACGCCACCAGCATGGCGATGATCACAGCGACATCGTCTTCTAGCGAATCAGTGGAGAGATCGGAAAGTTCGCCGAAATCCCTACTGGCTGTTTCCTTCATTAAACGGCGACGTTGCGAAACGCTTTCGGCGCTTTCAGCTTCGGCATATTCGCTATAGAGATTGTCGTCGCGTGCACCAGCAATATAGGTGAGTCGACTTTGTGCGGCTTCGGTCAAAGCTCGGATGAAAGCCACTTTTGGATTGAGGTGGCAGCCGTGGCCCGAGCTGATAGGCAGCGGACGCCACGGATTGGCCACTCGATCAAAAATCTCGCAGGTCAAAGTCGGTAGTCCAATATCGGACGTGATATCCCACATGGCTACAAAAACACCAGCTTCGTGGCACTGCTCTAGAAGTTCTCGACAATCGGGGTCGGTAACACTTTCGAGGTTGATGCGCCTAGTGGCACCTAATTCTTTGGGGACGAGGTCAAAGAGCGTTTTAGAATCGCGTTCAATCACTTCGCATAACCCGTGGCTAATAGCTTCCAGGGGGTGATTCCCCGATGCCAACCCGTTGGATGTCATTGAGAAGCAACCCGCCGACGGAGGCATAGGTAGCGAACAGTCGACACCAACCACCTCTTCTGGTACCCAAACTGAATCGCCACTCACCAAATCGGTGCCCTCAATCCACAACAGCTGCAATCCCGGATCCAAGGTGCCTCCATAAGAACGAGGCAATCCTTGATGTTGGATCACACGGTTACTTCGTTCGATCTCGGTGGCCGACGCCCTCCAAAGGGGCAGTCGAATGTGCTCCGAATGCCAGCCTTCGATGCTTTCCATAATTCCCGAAGCTTTGGCATGGTCTAGGGACAGACCTTTGCCTTGCGACACCGCTAGACCGCGGCTGTTTGGTCGGGCCACCATCACCACTGGAATGCCAATGACATCCAAACCAGTCACATTCGAAACCCTGGTTATCCCGAAGGTGGGAAAATGGGGCTGGACCCAGGCGATCGTCTCCGCAGGAGGCCTTACACGGTGAGTGCCTCGAAATACGCGCTTGTCGCTATTGCCGTAATCGTGAACGATCGCCCGAGTGCCGGGCTGATCGTTAGCCGATAACAGGGCCCGGTCCTTTACGCCAGCTCAGCGTGTCGGATGCTGAGATAATCACGGTCTTGTCGTTGTCGCCCGCAAACGTGGTGCCCGAAGGAACCGAGCCAAAGGGACCAAATTGGCCCCTCAGAATCTGGTTGGCTTCCTTGCCCAAGAGGGGGTTACTGAAGTCGAAACCCGAAACCTCATCAGCGCTGAAGGCTTCCTTGGCGACGGCCGCGCTGGCATCGTCAACTTTGTACTTGGCCAAGATGACCTCTGGAATGAAGTAGACCGAACCGTCGGTTCCTTCAATAACGGCACCAGTTACGCTATCCATTTGTTCTGCCACAGGTACTCCTAATTAGGGTCGCAGATCTCGTTGTGAAATCTGTTCTGAACTTGAGCACCTTGGTGAGGTGCCCGACCTACTAGACATCGAATGGCCAGGTTGGTTACACAACATCATTCGAGCTTGGTGCCGCGCATACCCGGCGGGTATGAAACGACGCTCGGCTTGGAAATGTATGTTTTTAAGGCTCGATGTAACCGAACTAGTGGCCTAGCGTCTAGGCGGTGTCGAAGTTGAAGCGGGTGCGTGATTTAGAAGCGCATCACCACAGCAGAAGGACTTAACAAAGTGAGTGATACGCCTCAAGGGCCAGGTTGGTGGAAAGCATCGGACGATAAGTGGTATCCGCCAGAACAACACCCCGACTATCAAGGCGGGTCTAGCCCCGATCCTGTTGAGCCGTCGGGCCAGCCATCCAGTGGCGATGCAGCCGTGCCACCGACAACTCCGCCAGCAGCCACGCCACCGACAACTCCGCCAGCTGCTGCAGCCGGGGTTCCGGGTGCCACAACCGGTGCACCCAATACACCAGGAGCCGCGCCCGGCGCTACTCAAACCGCCGCCAAAGAAAATGGCTCGAAATCAAAGTTGATTGTGGCCGTAGTGGCAGTCATCGCGGTGATTGCGGCCGGGTTTGTGCTGGTCAACGTATTAGGTGATGATAAAGCCTCGGCTGATGGGGTAGCTCTTACTCCTCTCGGCAAGGCCGGTGCCGACGGCTTCACCGCTTCCTTTGCGACTGAACCAACAGGTAGCTTGCGCGCTTTTGCTGAAAAGGGTGCGCCCACTACCCAAGAGGGTGATGAAGGCGACGACGAAAACACCGACGCTGACAATGCCGAAACTGGGATCGACCGCAAGGCCGGTTACAAGTCGATTTCGGGTGATGTGCCTGGCCTCTACGGCGGCACGCTCGACGAGCTTTCCTGCGATGTTGATCAGCTCAGCACGTTTTTGGCAGATGACGAGGCCAAGGCCACTGCCTTTGCGGGGGCTTTAACACTAGATCCTGCCGACCTCGATGCATACCTAGATGGTTTGACCCCAGTGAACCTAGGTTCCGACACCAGAGTGCTAAGCCACGGATTCAAAGATGGTGCGGCCGTTGCAAGTGAAGCAGTGCTTCAACGCGGCTCGGCGGTGTTGGTTGACGCTCGTGGCGTACCTCGAGTGAACTGCTATGGCGGTAATCCGCTGTTGCCACCTAGCCTGGGTGACAACGAAAGTTTCAGCGGTGACAAGTGGGGTACATTCGATCCCGCCGAAGTAGTGGCCGTCGAAGAATCCTCCGGTGACATTGATGAGTTCGACCTGATTGACGTTGAAACAGGCGAAATGTTCTCTCGGAAGGCCGGTAAAGGTGATGCCAGCCAAGGTCGTGATCGTCCTGCCCAAACCGGACGTCCAATTGATGGTGAAATTGAGCTTGACAAGGTTTACAACGACCGTCTTGAAGACGACCGGCTCGAAGCCCGCTACACCTTTATTGCCCCCGACAGTGGCGTAATAACCTTCCGCCTGGAGAATGATCGCGAAAGCACCAACTCCGTACGTGTCGAAATATATAACGTAGGCTCACGCCTCTACAACAAGCGGATAAACCCCAACGATTCGACCGAGTGGACGCTAGTGCTCGACCACGAAAGTGGCGGCCAATTCGAGATAATCCTTGACGAAGGGCCAGCCCTTTACAGCTTCGAGCTGGCATCGGATCTCCAGAAAGATGCTGGTCAACAAGGTGATGCCGGAAGTAGTTACGACACCGCGTTTGAGATCGAGGCAGGCGAAAAGGTTAACGGACGGCTGGGCAACCATGACCGCCTTGACACCTATCTGGTGGAATTGCCGGCCGGTGTGGTGTTCTCCTTCACAGCCGAGACACCACGTGACTCCAGTACCGTCAAATATGAGATCTATTTTGAAGGTTCAAGGGTCTTTAACGGTCGTGTGAATCCTGGTGGCAAAACTGAATGGAGCCAGCTGTTCTCGGACAAAGAAACCGGTTACCTAGAAATCTACGTGACCGAAACCGAAGGTGCCTACAGCTTCCAAACCGATATAACCCCGCAAGAAGATGGCGGTATTGAAGGCGACGCACCCGGTGACTTGGCCTCGGCACGGTTGGTGCCGGTAGGTGAGGAACTAAACGGTCAGGTCGGTGGGCGTGATCCGGCTGACTACTACCTCTTTGACGTGACTGACGCCAACATGACTTTCCAAATTGCCAACGCTGCTACCAGCATGAATACGCTCCGTTTTGAAATTTATAATGAATCGGGTAACCGGCTCCTTTCGCATCGGGTAAACCCAGGTGCCAACGATCAGCGTGAGTTTGAAGCAGAAGTTGGTGAGCGATACGCGCTTTACATTGATGAAGGGCGGGCCGAATACACCTTTGGATTCAACATCTCAGGTGAATAGGCAGAAGCAACAGCTGTGACCGCCTCAAGTTTTCGCATCAATATTGAGGGTCCCGATGGATCCCGCCAATCTCTAGAGCTAAACACGGCTCTAGAGTTTGGCCGGGAGGCCACGGTAGTAATCTTCGACCCGCTGGTGTCACGTCGCCATTTACGTTTAGAGCCCACGCCCGCCGGGGTAATTGTTGAAGACTTAGGTAGTTCAAACGGTACGATTTTAAACGGTGTGCGGTTACGCTCCGCCACCGTTTTAGGTGCGGGCGACTGGCTGCAGATCGGACGAACCCGAATTGTTATCAGTGCTGAGCAACCGAACGCAGTGCCTGATGAGACGAACGTTTCGACTCCGCTAGAAGCAGCGAACCGTCCGGCCCTGGACGAGCTGGTCACGCTTGAAACCGATGCCGCTTTTATTCGCTATCGCGCCGCCAGCTACGCCGAAACTATCGTCGCCGAGCTTGCAAAAAGTGTCACGCTAGCCAGAAGACGTTTGGCTAATTTGGGTTCCGAACCCTGGGGCGTAAAGCCACAGATATGTTTTGTTGACCCTTTCCCCGATCCTTCAAACCCGAATGAATTAGTCACTTCAGGGGCTGTAATTGTGGCCGAACGTGACGAGGTGTGGGTAGCGGTCACCTCCGAACGCTCGCCCGAAGCCCCCGAACGATATTTGGCGCGGCTTTTTGGTGCACAGCTACCGGCGGCTGACGAGCTGGGCCTACTTCTTGACGGCTACGGCTTGTACCTGGCTGGGCTTCGACCTGACGACGAACTGCGTGAGAGCGAAGTTCCACCGATCAGTGCTGCCGACCCCGACCAGGCCGTAATCTTGGCGGCGTCATTCGTGGGGTATCTGATTAAGCGGGAAAACCAGCAAGCATTTTTGCGGTTCTTAGCTGCGGCACGATTGGGTAACCGTGACGAAGCCTCACGGGCCGTCTTCGGTGAAGGTTTGGCCAAGCTGGAACAAAACTGGCGTCAAAACCTGGCACGAGAACAGGTGAAAGCGAAACCACGAGCCTTCTTCCGCCTGGCAGCCCGAGAGCTTCGGCCTTATTGGGCCAAACAGATTGAAGTCGCTATCTACATGCTGATGGGCTTGGCTTTCACGGCCGCTTTCCCCTTTGTGTTCCGCTCTTTAGTGGACGATGCCATACCAAATGGTGACTGGAACAAGGTCACCACGTTACTGGGTGGCTTAGCAGTGGTGTTGGCCATTTCGCAGGTGGCCTCGCTGCGGCGATCGTACCTGTCTACCTATATGAGTGTGGCCGTGGTGAACAGCATCCGAGAGCGAATGTTCGCCCGTTTGCAGGCCCTCTCACCGGGATGGTATCACCGTCAAGAAGCTGGCGATGTTATGTCACGTTTCTTCTCAGATGTCTCACAGGTGGAATCGGGCTTCAGCGCGGTTTTGCGTGATGGGGCCTTCGAACTTTTGAGCCTGGTGGTTTCGGCGGTGGTTCTGTTGAGCTTGAACCCACTTTTGGCCTTAATCGTGTTAGCCGGGGTACCCGCGGTGGCCGTGATTTACTCACGAATGGCCAGTGGTGCGCTTAGCCGGTCGATGGCGGTGCAAGAACAAAGCGGTTCGGTACTGAATGTTCTTTCCGAGAACTACAACGCCCAACCAGTAGTTAAAGTTTTTGGACTAGAACAACGTGAGGTCAGCCGCTTTCAAGCAGTTTCCAAACGTCTTTTCGACTCGATGCTGCGCCTGTCGCTCTTTGGCGGAATCTTTTCACTCACCGTGAACAGCGTGGTGATGGTACTGCGCCTGGTGGTTCTCGCCCTAGGAGCCTGGCTGATTCTTGAAGGCCGTTTTTCGATCGGTGGTTTGGTGGCTTTCATGGGCCTCATGGGCGAAGTGCTGGGCCCCATCGGCAGCCTTACCGGGGTGGGTCAGCAGATGCAGGCCTCAACCGGTGCTTTGGCTCGGGTGGAAGAGGTGTTGAACGCCGAAATTGATGTGCCAAACAGCCCCACCGCAGCCGACGTGCCGCCCCTCACCGGTGAGATTCGTTTCACCAACGTCAAGTTTTCTTATGTGCCTGGTGAAGCCCCGGTTTTGGATAATTTCTCGTGCGTGATTCCGGCTGGCACCAAGGTGGCTTTCGTGGGACCATCAGGCGCTGGGAAGAGTTCGGTGCTCAACCTGCTTATGCGTTTCTACGATGTGGATGAAGGTTCGATCACCATCGACGGACGTGACATTCGTGAAATCACGTTGGCCTCATTGCGCCAACAAATGGGTGTCGTCCTGCAAGAGAGTTTCTTATTCGACACCACGATTCGTGAAAACCTACGAATGGGCCGGCTGAATGCTGCCGAAGCTGATCTAGTCAGCGCCGCCGAAGCAGCTGCTATCCATGAAACTATTTTGAATCTACCTGGCGGTTACGACACCTTAGTTGGCGAACGTGGCGGGCGACTTTCTGGGGGGCAGCGCCAACGTTTAGCTATTGCTCGTGCTCTGGTACGCGACCCGGCCATCTTGATTTTGGACGAAGCCACCTCGGCCTTAGACCCTCGAACCGAACGCCAAATAGCAGCCACCCTTGATGAAGTGGGTCGCTCACGCACCACGGTTGCGGTGACTCACCGTTTGGCTTCGGTGGCAAACTACGATCAAATTTTTGTGTTGTCCCAAGGTCGGCTGGTGGAACAAGGAACACACCAAGAATTGCAGGCTGCCAAAGGGGTTTACGCCGAGTTATGGGCCGAACAATCGGGCGGGTTACCAGCGCAAGACTCGTCGGTAGAAGTGGCCGCTGCTTTAGGGCGACTTGAGCTATTCGCCACTTTGTCAGGTGAGGCACTAGAAGCCTTGGCGACCAGCATGCGCCGGTTGCCCCTGGCCCCCGGCGAAGAGATTTTTAATGACAATGGGGCTCTTACCATGCTGCAAAGCGGCGGAGCACGCGTCATGACAACCAACGCTCATGGCCAGCGCCAACAGGTGGGTGAGTTAGCACCTGGCCAGGTGTTCGGCCTTTCCGCCATCCTCGGTGATGCGAGCTCGCTAATTTTACAAGTCACTGAAGCTTCGACCGCGTTGGTGTTAGACGCCGAGGTCATAAGTGGAGTTGCCGCGGAACATAGCGTCGTTGCCGAGGCATTGGCCGGTTCGGCACCTCGGGTAGGGCCAGAAGAAGGATTACGTTTACGTGCCACTATTGGACCCGCGTCCCTAGCACAATAGAGCTGGCACCAAGGTTCCTTGAACAACGGAGATAAAGTGCTAAATTTCGATGATCCGGTTCTGCTCAGCGTGCTTCAAGCTGCTTGCGATGCGACCGGTGCCGCTAAGGCACTACTTCTAGCAAATAATGATGTCGAGCTAGAAGTGGTGGCTGGATTGGGCGACGGTAGCTCGGCCGCTGAGGGGGTAACAGTGCCACTAGGAGTGGGCGTTGCCGGCTTCGTGGCAGCTTCGGGCCAACCAGTGGCTTTAGCCCCGCACTCAGCTGACGCTCGCATTGCCGAAGATGTTGCCGCTCAACTTGGTTGGGAACCTAAGGCCATCCTCACCGTGCCGTGTGCCGGTAACGACACCATTGCTGGGGTCTTGGAACTAATCGACCCGGTTGGTGGCAACGGTTTCAACTTTGATGATGTTGAAATCACCACGTTGTTAGCCGGCGTAGCCGGAGTGGCACTTGAGCATCGGCTGGCTAGCAACGCAGTACCTTCCCCCGAAGCCTTGGGCCGCGATATTGTGAGTCTGTCGCAATTGAACCCGAGTCGCTATAACCAACTTGCTCCCATGATCGAGATTTTGCTCAACAGTGTCTGACCCTCAACTGCCAGCTTACGGGCGGCGTTCTACGGTATTGCGCCTAGATTCGGCGGCCTCCATGGACGACCTCTCTCCGAGCTGGGCTTGGGGAGGTGCCACCGGTAAGGGTGTGAGGGTGGCGGTCATAGATTCTGGCGTTGAAGCCCAACATCCAGACCTAGACGACTGCGTGGATGAAGCTAGTGGGGTGCAAATTACCCTTGACCCACACGGTGAGGTGGTTGAAGAGCGCGGCCCTCATGACGATTCGGTGGGTCACGGTACAGCTTGTGCCAGCATCATCCATGGGATTGCGCCGGAAGCTCGAATCACTAGCGTCAAAGTGTTGGGCCGAGGCTTGAGCGGAAAAGCAGCTGCCTTTTTGCGCGGGTTGGCCTGGGCGGTTGAAGAAGGTTTCGACGTAATTAATTTGTCCCTAGGCGCGAATCGCCGAGAATGGGCGTTGCCGTTCTATGAAATTTGTGATCGTGCTTACTTTTCGGGCTCTTTTATCGTCACGGCCGCCAACAATCTTCCCCGGCCCAGTTTTCCGTCGCTTTATGCTTCGGTGGCCAGCGTTGCCTCAAGCCTGTCAACTGACCCTTATCGCTTTCACCACAACCCTGAACCTCCCACCGAGTTTCTGGCACCGGGAGTCGACATCGATGTGGCGTGGAAAGATAGCTCGCGTATTGTGGCAACCGGAAATTCCTACGCCGCCCCCCATATCAGCGGAATAGCGGCCCTTATCCGCTCGAAACATCCTGAACTCCGACCGTTCCAGCTGAAGACCGTTTTGTGGGCCACAGCCGCCAACGTTCGAGAGGCACCCCGGCCTGCCGGACGCCGCACAATAGTGCGTTCGGGCACCGTTTCGTCACGCGCCAGCATGGTGCTACGTTCCACCCCAATTCAAGGTGTTCGCCTGGGTACAGAACCTCATAACTAATCGCCAGAAATGTTTCAGCGGCTGTGGTGGCCTACGATCGAAACGTGGGCCACGACGTAAGCGACGAGGGGTTGGTGCAAGCCACCATAAAAGGCGACGGTAAAGCCTACGCCATTCTCTTTGAACGTCATCACAAAGCAGTGCGCACCACAGTACGAGGCCATCTACGCGATTTAGACGCTGTGGACGATGCCGTACAAGACGCATTTACCCAGGCTTTATATCGTTTAGATTCTTTACGCGACCATTCACGATTTAGACCTTGGTTGTTGGCGATTGCACGTAATAGCGCCGTCAATCATCGCCGCAAGAACACCAAGGTGACGCTCGTTCCAATTGACGAGGCTGGTGGTGAAGGCACGGTGGCCATCTCTGAAAATCTCGGGCCCGAAACTGAGGTTGAACTCCGAGAGTTGGCCAATTTGGTTCGTGGTGGGGTAGCGGATCTAACCAAGCGAGATGCCACCGCAATCTCGATGGTGCTGTGGCTTGGGGTAGGTCCTCAAGAAGTGGGCGAAGCCTTTGGTATAACAACTGGTGCCGCCAAAGTTTTGCTACACCGGGCCCGTCACCGCTTGCGAAACGCGCTAATCGTGCAGATGGCAGCAGCCAGTCGAGATTTTGATTGTGAAACCTTGGTTGCACTCGTCCAACGGGATGAGATTTTGGAGGCCGCCAAGCATGTAAAAGACTGTTTTAGTTGTCTAGAAGCCAGTAAAAAAGCAGTAGGATTGACTGACTAATCATCTGTCCCGGCATGGACGAGTGACTACTATTTTTGAACAGATTATGCGGTCTTTAGCTGGCGGTGTAACCGCACCCATGAAATAAGGTCTAGGTAGGCGTGAGCGATGACGACGAACCCTTAGAGGACAAAACTGACGCAGCGCAGAACATGCTTGCCAAGCTGCGGCGTTTTATGGACGAAGAGCTGCAACCAGACGAACGTCAAGCGCTTAGCGCCCTACTGGCCCCCGGTATTGCCTCGGTTTATAAAGACCCGGAAGACGACGAGGTCACCGGTTTTCAGGTCACGTCCTGGCTCCCCGAGGCCCTTCCAAACTACTTATCGCAAGCAGTACGAGTTCGCAGTTGGCACGTTGAAGGTACGTAGCTCTACGGGGTTTCGTCTCGCGCGTTGTCATATTGTTCTTGACAGCGTACGAAAATCTGCTCCATTGGAGCGGTAAGGCTGTCACCATCACGCTGGAGCAATGCGTCATTAGCCATAAACGCGGCCACTGTTAGCTCTTGTTGTGCCAGCTCCACCGCACAATCGCACACTGGTTTGGCTACCTCACCTTGTAGACACGCTCCTTCTAAACGAGCGATGGCAGCCACGGGAATTTCATTTGTGGATGGATCGCCGCTGTTGTTTCCACCTCGTAAGAACACCATGGAGCTCACAATCACCAAGGCCACTGCTGCTATTGCAATCAGCAGGTATCGCGCGGGTCCCGGCGATTTGGGCGGGCTGGCCGGTTGGACGTCAGGTTCTGGTAGGGGTGGTGTGGCTGCAGTAGGTGCTGGGGCTGTTGGTGGCGGTGTAGCGGGAACCGAAGCTGTCGGTGCTGATGTTTGGGGTGTAGCAGCTTCCTGCGTCGCCGTTTCAGGAAAGGTAGCTTCGGGTGCTGTCTGCTCAGGGGCGGTTGGTTCAGGTGTGGTTGATTCGGAGGCCGCGACCAGACCAGTGGCTTCTAGGTCGGCAACAATAATGGTGGCATTTGAAGGTGGAATGTTCTCTTCGGGAGCATCCTGATTTACCGGCGCGTCAAGCGCGGGTTCTGCAACCATCTGCGGTGCCTCGGTGTTACCACGTCCGAAAACTCTGGAGTCCAGCACCGGGAAGCTAGCGTTGTCAAGCCAACCAATCCCAAAGCTGGCGGTACCGGCACCGTGTAGTTTCCTCGCGAAATCGAGGGCACTAACCGGTCGATTTTCGGGTGCTTTTTCTAAGGCGTGCATTACTACTTGGGCAATGGGCCCTGGCACGCTGGAGGCAGCCTGGGTTAGCGGAACCGGCTCTTCGTTCACATGTCGAAACAACTGGGCCAAAGGTTCACCCGTTGATGGAAACGGGAGATCACCCGAGAGCAGTTCGTACAGCATTACTCCCACGGCGTAAACGTCGGTAGCGGCGGTGACTTGGCGGCCTAGGCCCTGCTCGGGTGCCATGTAGGCCGGAGTTCCCATAATAACGCCGGTAGCGGTACGGGTTGAGGAAGCGTCGCCCAGCACTTTGGCGATGCCAAAGTCAGCCAGTTTCGGCACCCCGGCGGCGTTAAACAACACGTTTTCGGGTTTAACATCACGGTGCAAAATGTCTCGTTCATGGGCGTGTGCTAGTGCTGAAAGCACTGCCAAGGAGACTGCGCAGGCGTCTTGCGGGCTCAGCTCTCCGGCTTGGAACCGATCCCACAAGGTGCCTCCGGCCATGTATTCCATCACCAACAGACACATGCCATCTCGTTCAACAAAATCGTAGAGGGGCACAATATGGGGATGGTCGAGTGAGGCCACCATTCTGGCTTCGGCCAAAAACCTTGCTCGAACTTCAGGGTCGGCCCCGAAAGCCCGCGGTAACTGTTTAACGGCGACCTGGCGATTAAGTGTTTTGTGGGATGCCTCAAGCACTACACCCCATCCGCCTCGACCAATCTCGCCCGCAACCTCGTAATTAGGTAGCGATTCAACCAGTAAACGGCGTTCAACGTTCATAGTTCAGCGCGTGGAAGTAACGGTAGAGGTGAGGCCATAGCGCTAGCTTAGAGGTCGTTGCAGCCCGACCTCGACCATCGTCGCATTGGTAATTGATGCACCCCCCGATGGATTTGGTGCCTCTAGACCCATATGTGCCATGGTCCGGTTGGGTCAGGGCGAATGGCGTGCCAGGTAACTGTGACCCGGGCTTGCTGTCCAGCAATAGCTTGAATCTGGTGTAGTTGATGACCATTGAAACACAGCAACGAGCCAGGTGAATACGCCACTTCGGTCGCTGGCTCGGCCATTGTTACTAGCTGTCCTTCGGTGCCAAAACCGTGGTTCCACAACTTCAAGCTCCCGCCCACATCAGCGTTTTGCAGCATAAGAACAAAGCTCAGGTTGGGTGTTAACAGCCCCGCAGCGTCTTGTGAGGCGATGCCCATCCAATCAAAGTGAATATCACCGTCGTTATCGGACAGCTCTGCCGAGCTTGGTTCAAAGTTGATAATGCTTGGCCCTGCCCAACCCGGCCGTTCTATTACCTCGGCACCCAATAACTGTGCTGTTAAATCGATGATGTGTTGTGTGAAACCAGGAATCGTGTTTTCTAAGGCTGTTTTGCCTTGTGTTGCGCCGTGACGATACTGGGCAACCCGTTCTTCAGGCTGATGGTAGCGATCAACGTAGGCGAACCATACGGCCCCCAAAGTTGTGGTGTTTCCCAAGCTAGTTCGATCCCATTGTTGTGCTCCGCGGCTGGCTTCAACCCACGAAGCCGCCTCGGCGGGGTTTAGGGCGTCGGTAATTAGGCAACCGTTGTAGGTGTGGGTTAATTCACCTACCTTGCCAGTGGCCTTGGCTAGTGAGGTTAAGTGAGTTTCTGTTGGGGCTAAGAGGCGTGAATATCGACCTAAATGCGAAAGCGCCACCTCCACGGTGGCAGGCGGAGTGCTCCAAAAGTGGTTGATTATTTCAATCAACTCGCCATGATTCAACTCGACCTCGATTGGATCGGCATCTTTGGCCGATGGAACTGAGGCAACAGAATGCGGTGCTGTGCGGTGGGTGTCCATTGCGAACCAAGTCGTTAAAAGCTGAAAAAGGTTACTTGGTGGCTGTAACTAAATGAGGGCGTTGTCGTCTTGGGAGCACAAGTAAGCACATGTAATTGAAAACCAAAGGAGTTTCAATGGCCGACGAGTTTCCAAGCCTTGGCATTAACGCTACCTCAGACACCATCACCATCAAGCTGCCTACCCAAGCTGACACCAGCTTGCCTCGCATCCCAGCCGAGTTGTTGGACCGCGAAGTACCAAGCCTCGTAGTGGAGTGGATAATCGAATCGGACGAAGTCGGCGTTTTAATCCAAGAACTGCTGCAGGCACCGACCGCCTCACTGTGCAGAATCTTTCACGTTCCCACCAATGCCTCCCGTGACAACCTCCTTGATCCTAAGCTCTCAAACCTCGGTGGCTTCGCTTTCGGGTCGCCTGCTATCCAAGCCCCGGCTTTTCGTGCCCCTAGCCCGGCAACACGACCCGAGGTGAGCGGTTTCTCAGGTGGGCCGGAAATTATTGAGGCTCTGCCAGCAGGTGTTCAGCTACCCAACCGGCTGCTAGAACTCTGTGAAATCGCCGCACGGGTTCAAACCTGGATTGAAAAAGGATACCGGGTGCGTGACTGGGCTGAAGACGAAGGCTTCGGCGATGCTAACTGGCTACCAGCCGCCAGCTAAGCCATGACTGGTTTCCCCACCGAAAATACAGTTGACGCTCTAGGACTTTTATTAACTAGATTCTGTCCGGCGGCTTGTGATCATTGCGGGTCTAGCTCTGATCCCGATCAGCGTGATTGGATGGACCAACTGCTGGCTAAGCGCCTGTTGCGTGCTGCCGCAGATAGCCAAATTTCACGTGTTTTGTTTTCAGGTGGGGAACCTCTCGCCCGGTTCAACCACGCCTTGCCCATTATTGAGGCCGCCGCGCAGGAAGGTTTAGAGGTGTCGGTCTGCTCAAACGGAAATTGGGCACGCGACCTTAGCCAAGCCAAACGCCGAGTTGGCGAGTTGGTAGAGGCAGGGACGACGGCGCTCTTGCTTTCCACTGACCGTTGGCATCTTGAGTTTATTCCCCTCCAGGCCGTTCTTAACGCCAGTCACGCTGCCAGTGAAGCGGGGCTCGAAGTGCAAATCTCAGTTCCGTCGGCGGTTGGTGATTTTCAAGCGATTGGCTTGGCTTCAACCTTGGCAGCGCAGTGCGGGGTTGAAGTGGTTTCACACCCAGTCCACCCGGTAGGCCGTGGTAAAGAACTGTCGTTAAAGACAGTAGGAATTACCCCGCCAGACTTGGGTGGGTGCCATTTAGCGGGGCACATCGAAGTTGACGTCAACGGTTCGGTTTCAATTTGTCCGACCAGCGCCGAGTTTGGGCCCGAGAGCCCCTTGGTATTGGGCAACGCTGATGATGTTGAGCTAACAGATTTAATCAACAATTATCGACGAACCCCTTGGTTTGCCATTATCCGCATGTGGGGGCCACTCGGTGCCCACCTTCTGGCCGGAGGGCATCGTGATTTGAGCGATAGAAGTCCCAAGACTGCGTGGCATCCGTGTCACTTATGTGCCGAGGTAAATGCGGTTAACGAAACCGTCGAGTTGGCCTCTAATCGGCTTGGTTCCGATTTACTAGCGCCCACGCCACCCGAACAATTTGCACTTGTCTTGTCAATGGCTGCTCGGGAGATTGCACAAGCATTCGACGCACATGAACAACTAGTAGAGATCAAATGACGACCACAACAAATGCTTCAACCGCCCTGGCCACCTCGGTGTATGCCCTACGAGCAGAGGTGGGTGAAGACTCGGTAATGTGGTCATCTACCCGTACCGGGCACCATATCCTGCTTGATTTAACCAACGATGCATTGGTACAAAAAGGCTTGCTAGATGATCTAGACGACCAGTTGTTGGGGTTGCTGTATGCCACTGGCATTTTGGTGCCTTCGCATTGGGATGAACGCCAAGCCGCCCAAGATGCTTATCGTGAAGAACAAGACGCGAGCGACACCTTGCTACTCACTATTTCGCCCACAGTGGCGTGTAATTTGCGCTGTGGCTATTGCTTCGAAGCTGACCATCCAGCACGTGCCATGCCCAAAGCTGAACAAGATCAGTTGGTGCGATTCGTTAAACAGAATATAAGCGGTCGACAGGCCTTGGCCGTGACCTGGTTCGGTGGCGAACCGACCTTGCAAATTGACACCATTTTGAGTCTGTCGCGCCGTTTAATGCAGGTAGCTTCTTTCGCCGGTGCGGGATATTCAGCCACCATGATTTCCAACGGAACCCTAATTGACGACGCTATGGCCGAAGCGTTGGCGAATGCCCGAGTTTCAAGTGTTCAAATCACCATGGACGGCGTGGCAGAAGTACACGACTTATTGCGCCCAAGTGCGTCTGGGCGAGGCTCGTATGAGACCACATTGAACGGGGTAGCGGCGGCGTACCGGCACCTTAGCGTGAGTCTTCGAGTGAATATCGACCGTCGAAATGTGGAGGGCGTGCCTGCGCTCTTAGAGGACCTAGCCCAACGAGAGCTATTTGTGAACCTGGGTTTTGTTCGAGTTGAGCCCGCAGCGGTCTATCAACCTGAAAACTTAGATTCAGTTCCCGAATCTTTCTTAACGGTGCCCGAGTTTGCCGCTGTTGAAGTGGAATTGTACGAACGTGCCCGCGAACTAGGCTTTTCAATGGCAGTGGCTTTTGACACTTCGAGTTCGACACCTTGTGCCGCCGTTAAGAGTTCTCATTTCGCATTTGAACCGGGTGGTCGAGTGAAACGGTGCTGGGCCGAGGTAGCAGATGACAACAAAGTGGTAGCTAGCTTGGGGGTAGTCGGGCTTACTGTCAGCGCTGAAGCTGACGAACGTTGGCGAACCTATGAGCCATTTGATACTGGTTGTGAAGGATGCCCATTTTTGCCGGTGTGTTGGGGTGGCTGCCCTAAAGCACGCCTCGATGGTGCCATGTCGATAGCGACAAGCGATGCCGAACGAAAGAAATTCAAAGAGCTTTATGTCTGTAACCCGCGGCGTTTTAACTGGCACGAACTCGCAAAACGGGGCTTTGTAGCCTGACTACATGGCGCTATGCCACCCTGAATTACCACGATTTGGTCCGCTGTCGTTAACGGCCTAAATTTGCGGCCCCAAGGCGCCGTTTCGCCAAGCGTTAGGTTAATGACTGTGCTTCAGGCGGCGCAGAGTTCGTTCCATCGACAAGAGCCCCAATGATGATGGTGACTGCACTCCAAGTGCGTTCAATAGAGCGCGGTCGCTGCCCAGACGGCTAGAGGCAGCTGAAACCTGTGCCGCCATTTTTTGAAGCTGTTGGTTTTGGTTAGCGAAATGAAGCTGGTTGCTCATCGAGACCTGGCGTTCTTGCCAACCAGCGGTTTCACCGGGCCAAGGAGTGTTACCGAAGTGGGCCGACAGAGCTGGAAAGAAAGTGTTGAGCGCCAAATGGTGCGCGAATGCTTCATCCCATACCACGGCTAAGGAAGCCCCTTCCGGTATCGACCGGACGATAACCAGATGGCCAACTTCATGAGCCAAGCCGTAGATAAGGTTCATGCCTACGGGTGGCGGCAGAGCTTGTTCGATATCAGAAATAGCCAGCATGATCGTGCGTTGATAATCGGTACGCAAGATTTCTTGGCCTACCAATACCATGGAAACCTGAAGCTGAATGGCAGGTAGTAGCAGTTCTAATTGCTCGGTCGCCGCTTGGTGGCAAACCTCGATCACCTGTTGGGCGGCCTCTACTAGCCAACTTGGCGTAACTTCGTGGTCCATGGGCGCCCAGTCTGGTGTTGACTTACAATTTTGGCTCTCGGGGAAGACCCAAAATGCGCTCTCCGATGATGTTGCGTTGAACCTGGCTGGTCCCACCGCCGAACCAGCCACCAGGAGCAGCCAGAAGCGAGTTAGCTTCGGGGCCCAACAAAGTAGCGTTCGCGCCTTGGAGGTCGGCGGCCAGGTTGGCCAGGTCGAAGCTAAATCCGGTCATTCCAAGCTTGCCTAATGATGAGTTAACGGAAGCGGTTGGGCCCTGGCGCTGGGTCATATATAGGTAGGCCTTACCTTGGCACCAAAGCTTCATCAGACGGTCTCGTTCAACAGCGCTCAGGCCACGTTCTTGGGCCAGGGCCAACAAGGAATCGAGACGTTTGGTGATCGCCCGACCGGTGCCACCAATGTGGCCGCGTTCATTGGTTAGAGCGGCCATTGCTATTAGCCAACCCTGACCTCGTTCACCTATCAGAGCATCGGCTGGGATTCGAGCGTCAGTGAAGAACACTTCATCGAATTCCGCGTCGCCAGTCATCTGCCGTAAAGGGCGGGTTTCGATGCCCGGGGTGTGCATATCAACCACAAAGAACGAGATGCCCTGGTGTTTTGGCGCGTCGGCTTCGGTGCGGGCCAACAAAATGCCCCAATCGGACGCCCGAGCACCAGAACACCAAACTTTCTGACCATTTAATACCCACTCGTCGCCGTCGAGTTCGGCTTTGGTAGATAACGATGCCAGGTCACTACCAGCACCCGGTTCCGAAAAAAGTTGGCACCAAACACGCTCGCCTTTAGCAGTTGCCGGAAGATGGGCATTTTTTTGTTCTTCGGTTCCAAAAATCTGCAGCGCTCCCGCTGCCAACACTAAGCCCACCATATTCAAAAAAGGCGGTACCGAATGGTCTGCGCAAGCTTCCATCCAGGCTTGTTGATGTTCAACACTTAGGCCCTGGCCGCCGTAAACCTCAGGCCAAGCAATGGCAGCAAATCCGTTCTGGTGCAGTCTCGCCTGCCACTCCATACCCTGATCACGCCGCTCAGCGGGCATGATGGGCCCCCAATTTGGCGGTGCCGTTGATTCTTGTTCCGCTAACCAAGCGTTAGCCCGCCCTCGAAATTTCTCCACGCTGATCATGGCTACTGATGTTAGCTAAATGGCCACAAGAGACCTTCAGTTTAAGTAAAAGCCGAGGCCTAAAGTCACGATTTAAATAAAGCCCGAGCATTCATTTGGTAGTCGTGCAACAATTACGAAAGTACAAACAAAATTTGCCACAACCTGTCATCCTCTAAGGAGGTACTGTGACAACTACCGCGCCCGATGAGCATTTAGAAGCGGTAACGATTGACCGTGTAGTCATTCGTTTTGCTGGGGATTCTGGCGATGGCATGCAGCTAGTTGGTGATCGCTTCACCGACTTGTCTGCAAGCTTTGGCAACGACCTTGCCACCTTCCCCAACTATCCAGCGGAAATTCGTGCACCCGCTGGAACCGTGCCCGGAGTTTCAAGTTTTCAGGTTCACATTAGTGATCACGATATTGTGACCCACGGTGACAACCCGAATGTCTTAGTGTGCATGAACCCTGCAGCCTTGTCGGCGAACATTGCTGACCTTCCACCGGGTGGAACTTTAATTGTAAATAGTGATTCCTTTGAACAGCGTGACCTTGATAAGGCCAAACTAAAATCGAATCCACTAACCGATGGTTCACTTGAACAATTCAAAGTGTTCCAAATCCCGATGACCTCAATAACGGCGCGGGCGACGGCCGAGCTTGGTGTGAAAGCCCGCGATGCTGAGCGATCGAAAAACTTCTTCGCTCTCGGGCTAGTGTGCTGGATGTACAGCCGTCCCTATGAGTCGGTCATTGAATGGACGAACAAGCAGTTCGCGACCCGTGAACTAGTCCGCGACTCAAACCTAGCGGCCTTTCACGCTGGCTATGCTTTTGGTGAAACCGCCGAATTGTTTGACCACCCCTTTGAGGTGAAACCGGCTGCTTTGCCCAAAGGTAAATATCGCAATATCACCGGAAACTTAGCCACAGCGTATGGACTAATCGCCGCGGCACAGCAAGCGAAACTTCCAATGGTGTTAGCCAGTTATCCGATCACGCCCGCCTCAGACATTTTGCATGAACTTTCGAACCACAAGAACTTCGGTATCCGAACTGTTCAAGCTGAAGACGAAATTGCGGCCGCCGCTATGGCGGTTGGTGCGGCATTTGCTGGAAACTTGGCCGTTACCACGACCTCCGGTCCCGGCCTTGACCTGAAGTCGGAGGCCATTGGTTTGGCTATCAGCCTTGAATTGCCCATGGTCATTATTGATGTGCAGCGTGCTGGGCCTTCTACTGGAATGCCCACTAAGCCCGAACAGGCCGATTTGATGGCTGCTATGTACGGGCGTCACGGCGAGGCACCGTTACCTGTAGTAGCCGCTAAGACAGCTCCTGATTGTTTTAACGCGGCTTTCGAAGCGGCCCGTATTGCTCTGAAGTATCGAACGCCAGTAATTCTGCTTTCCGATGCCTACTTGGCCAATGGTGCTGAACCCTGGTTGCTGCCCGACCTCAACGCCTTGCCCGACATCTCGGTTGATTTTCAACGCGAAACTAACGCTTCCGATGCTGACGGCAATCCCGTTTTCTTGCCTTACGCGCGTGACCCTGAAACATTGGCTCGCCCCTGGGCAGTACCTGGAACGCCTGAACTTCAGCACAGAATAGGCGGAATTGAAAAGCAAGACGGTACCGGCAACATCAGCTATTCCCCTGAGAACCACGACAACATGGTTCGCCTCCGCCAAGCGAAAATCGATGGCATCGCCAAAGATATTCCCGGTGTGGAGGCTGACGAGCAAGATGATGCCAAGCTTCTCGTATTGGGATGGGGCTCCACCTGGGGTGCCATAAACGCCGGTGTGCGTCGTGTGCGGGCTCAGGGTCACAAGGTTTCGAGGGCTCATTTGACCCACCTAAGTCCCTTCCCTGCCGATCTAGGTGAGCTGTTGATGCGCTACGACAAAGTTCTTATTCCTGAAATGAATACGGGCCAGCTGGCTCTGTTGATCCGTGGGCGGTTCTTGGTGGATGCCCGTAGTTATACCCAAATCTCGGGTGAGCCGATTAAGGCCTCATCGCTTGAGACTGCAATTTTGGAGGAGTTGGCCCGATGAGCGCATTACCTGTTGATGCCGTCAATGGTTCCGAAGGAACCCCGGTGGCCTTGACCCGAAAAGACTTTGTTTCCGACCAAGAAGTTCGTTGGTGTCCGGGTTGCGGTGATTACAGCATTTTGGCAGCAATGCAATTTATGTTGCCTGAAATCAACGTGAAGCCCGAAGACATTGTGTTCGTCTCTGGCATCGGCTGTTCATCACGGTTCCCCTACTACATGAACACCTACGGCATGCACACCATTCATGGTCGTGCGCCAGCTATTGCCACCGGCGTTGCACTGACCCGACCCGATCTTGATGTTTGGGTTATCGGTGGCGACGGCGACATGCTTTCCATTGGTGGAAACCATTTGATTCATGCCTTGCGTCGTAACGTTAACATGAAGATTTTGCTGTTTAACAACGAAATCTATGGTCTTACCAAAGGACAGTATTCACCCACTTCCGAACAGGGCAAGGTCACCAAATCGAGCCCGTTTGGCTCGCTCGACTATCCCTTCAACCCGCTATCGGTGGCCATTGGGGCCGAAGCTACCTTTGTGGCTCGTACCCACGATATGGACCGCAAGCATATGCAAGAGATCTTCACCCGTGCCCATGAGCATAAAGGTGCGGCCTTCGTTGAGGTCTACCAGAACTGCAACGTGTTCAACGATGGGGCGTTCGACGGTATTTTGCGCAAAGACGTGCGTGAAGAGATGCTGATTCCCCTAAAACATGGCGAACCGATTCGGTGGGGTGCCGATGGCCAACATGGTGTTGTGCTGAACGAATACGGTGAAGCTTACGTTTGCAGCGTCGAAGACGTCGGTGTCGAGAACCTATTGGTTCACGATGAAGGCCGAGAAGATCCATCGCTGGCGTTTGCTCTGTCGCGTATCTCTGAAGGCCCCACCATGCCTACTCCAATTGGAGTATTTCGCGATGTGGAGCGCCCTGTTTATGACGAACAGGTAGCGGCGCAGGTTGAGTCTGTTTATGAACAGTCAGGGCCAGGTGATTTAGAGGCGCTACTCAATTCGGGTACCACTTGGACCGTTGAGTAACACAGTGAATTACGGTCGGTTCGGGCCACTAATAAGGGTTCGGGCCACAGTGCGAGACTTGAAGGCAGAGCCAACGTCTCAATGTTCTAGCCTCCGTTAAATGCCTAAGTGGGCACTACCAGCAGATCGATTTAGGTTGAACCTGCTGGTAGCGCCCTTTTTAGGCAGATTCTACTAAACCCGAGTTGTTTAGTCGGGTTTAGGAAGTTAGCGTGCACCACATGCACAAATTGTTCGCTTTCCCCGAAACAGTCAATGAATACGCGGCACGGACCGTGGCTGCTGGCGTAGTGGCAATGTGTGCGCTTTTGTTGGTGACTGGCTGGCACTGGCTGGTGGTGCCATTGGCATATGGCTTTGTGGCACGGGTGCTTAGTGGCCCTACCTACAGCCCCCTAGCGCTTTTGGCCACCAAAGTTGTGGTTCCGAAGCTTGGTCTGCCGAATCGTGAAACCGCTGGTTCCCCTAAGCGATTCGCGCAAGGGATAGGAGCCACATTGTCGGTTACGGCTGTGGTGTTTTTGGCCAGTGGACATCCCGGTGTTGCCAGCGTGTTGGTGGGCATGATTTTGGTAGCGGCCAGCTTGGAAGCGGCCCTCGGTTTTTGTGTCGGCTGCTTCATTTTTGGCGGCCTGATCCGCTTCGGGCTAATACCAGAATCGGTCTGTGCTGAGTGTGCCAATATTTCTGAACGTCTGGCACGTCGCGAGGCCGAACTGGCTGCTCAGGCTGCCCACGGCACCAATTCCAACCAAATTTTACCCTCGGCCTAGCCCCTGTATTTGAGAACGGCCAGCGTGGGCTGGCTATTGCTGCGGCGTAAGGACCGTCATACCAAACTTGTCACGACCGCCAACATAAGCAATGGCGTCTACGGCTTGGCTCATGCTGAAACGTTTGGTTATGGGTGCTTTAATTGTGCCGGCGGCCAACATGGCTTCCAGGTGATCGCGGTTGCGGGCGGCGGTTTCGGGTTCTAGACGCTGAAAGTCGCCAATTTCGTAGCCGGTAATGGTTGAGCCCTTCAGCAGCACCAGATTCAGTGGGATCTTGGGAATGGAACCGCTGGCGAAGCCGATTGCAACAAAGCGCCCACCGTAGCCCACCGCGCGCAGTGCTTTTTCGGAGTATTGTCCACCGACAGGGTCGAGCACGATGTCGACACCCTTAGGGCAAAGTTGCTTCAGGGTCTCTTTGAAACCGTCTTGGCTGTAGTTAACGGTTTCATCGGCACCAATTGAGCGGCAGAACTCAAGCTTTTCTTCACTCGACGCACATGCCACAACTCGTGCACCAAGGGCTTTGGCAACGGTAATGGCCGCACTGCCCACAGCGCCGGAAGCACCCAGAATTACTACGTCATCACCGTCTTTGAGCACACCGGCAGATTCTGACACTAAGGCATCGTAGGCGGTGCGATAGGTAGCTCCGGTCAGGCATGCCAATTCAGCGCTGAGACCATCTGGGGTGTGCCGAAGAGCTGCTGCTGGCACGGCTGCTTTTTCGGCAAAGGCACCTACAAAACCCATGCCGTGTACACGATCACCAACGCCAAAGCCCGATACATTTTCACCCACCGCCAGTACAACTCCAGCCAAGTTATTGCCTGGTGTGTAAGGGGTTGGCACTTTAATCTGGTAGAGACCAGTTGCAATCAAGGTGTCAACAAATTCCACCGAAGCGGCGTGAACCTCAACCAGTACTTGGTCGGGTCCAATGGTGGGGTCAGCCACCTCTCTTAGCTCGATTGACTCGAGTCCACCGTCATCTAAACAAAGCACTGCACGCACGAATATTGTCCTTTAGCCACAATTACAACGTGCCACCATGATGACATCCCTATGCCTGGCATGTCGGTTGATTCGTGGTCGAGGTTGCCGGGCCGTGCAACGAAGGTGCGGCGCGAAAAGAATCGTCCTAACCGTAGTGATGGCGGGGTAGTGCTGCTAGAGGTGAAATATGACTAATCGAAGAAAACTGCCATCTGTGTTCCTGGTTTTGGCGATGGCTCTGGCTTTTAGCGCATGTAGTAGTGATGACGACAACGGCGACAGCGGTGCGACCGGTGATGACCTAGCCAACGGAACTACTGAGTTGCCCGAAGACCCAAGCAGCACACTGCCTCCGGAACAGTCGACTACAACTACCAGCGACGCTGAATCTTCCAACGGCGATTCATCCAACGGCGATGGATGCTGGGTGCATCTCTATGATGACGATAATTTCAAGGAAACTGACGACAACTTCCGGCTCACCGAGCCGGGTCGTTACAGCGACTTGTCTAATCTTCCCGGTGCCGACAAAGACTGGGACGATGAGGCCGACTCGATTCGCGTAGGAGACTCCGCCACGGTCACACTGTGGTCGAAGCGTGACTTCCAAGGCAATAAGTTGGAACTCGGATCTGGTGATGAAGTCGCCGATCTTGACGATGAACCGGAGTCACTTGAACTGGTTTGCGACTAGCTTCCAACCAGTCGAATCACAACTGAATAATTAGCTTGTCTGGCTATTAGGGCCGAAGGTCCCGTGCGCTCTATCCCTTTGGCCCTTGGCCCCACCACGTCTCTACATAATGATCGTTGTCTAGAGGCAACCGCTTTCAACGCCCGACCCCTGTTTCGGCAAGGTCCCGCTGTTCATGAAGCGTTGTCGCGACCTGGTGGTTCCAAATGCTTATTTATCCATAGGCGAAAGAAGGCGAGCAGTGGCACTTTCTTCTGGTATCCGGCATCGACGGCAACGTTGGCGCCTAATAGCGGCGGTTTTAGCAGTCTTCGCAGTAATTGCGGCGGGCTGCTCCGATGACGGTAATGGAAACGGCGGCGGGGGAGGTGCTTCTGGTTCGGTGCAACAGATTGCCCAAGAGCGTGGGCTTTCAGAAGCCGACCTCATCGCGGCCGCCAAGACCTACGTTCCCAGTGGTCAACACGACGAATTTCTAACGTTTGCTTCTGGAGGTCACTCCGGTCAGGTGCACGTAATAGGCGTTCCTTCAATGCGGTTGCTCCGCACAATTGGTGTATTCACGCCCGAGCCTTGGCAAGGTTGGGGTTATGGCAACGTGGCAACTGAGGAGGTCCTCAGCCAAGGACACAATCCCGATCACGAAGAGCTTCGTTGGGCTGACACTCACCATCCTGCACTTTCAGAAACTGACGGTGAATACGATGGTGAGTTCTTATTTATCAACGACAAATCAAACTCGCGGGTAGCGGTCATTGACCTTCGTGACTTTGAAACAAAACAGATTGTCTACAACCGCGTGGCCAACAACGACCACGGCGGTACCTTCGCTACCCCAAACACCGATTGGGTCATTGAAGGCGGCCAATATGCGGCGCCACTTGGTGGCGAGTTCGCACCGCTAGACAACTACGACGACGACTATCGGGGTCTCATTACCTTCTGGAAATTCGATCGTGATGCCGGTCGAATTGATGTTTCAAAGTCTTTCTCGATGGAGCTGCCTCCTTACTGGCAAGACTTGTGTGACTCTGGAAAATTGGCTTCTGACGGTTGGGTATTTTGTAACTCGATCAACACCGAGCTGGCCACCGGCATGGAGCACTCCGGTGCTGAATTCGAGGCTGGTACCAGTGCCAACGAGACCGACTTCCTCCATGTCATTAACCTGAACAAGGCGGCCGAAGTCTTCCAAAACGGCGGCGCTTCCGAGATCAACGGGTTTCCTGTGATTGAGCTCAACAAAGTTGTGAGCGAGGGTCTCTTACACTTCGTTCCTGAGCCTAAGAGCCCCCACGGTGTTGACGTAACGCCAAATGGTGAATATCTAACAGTTTCGGGCAAGCTCGATACTCACGCCAACGTGTATTCGTTTAAGAAGATTCAAGATGCCATCGCGGCTGGAGTGAGCGAAACCGACCAATTTGGTGTGCCTATTATTCCCATGGAAGATGCCATCGAGGCCCAGGTGGAGCTGGGTCTAGGTCCACTACATACCCAGTACGACGACAAGGGCTACGCCTACACCAGCCTGTTCCTAGATTCAGCCATTGCTCGTTGGACTTTGGGTAATGGTATGGAGCCTGAAGGCGAAGAACCCTGGAGCCTAGTTACAAAGACCGAAGTTCAATACAACGTTGGTCACCTGACCGTGGCTGGAGGCGACACGGTTAATCCCGATGGTCGCTACCTGATCTCCATGAACAAGTGGTCAATCGACCGTTTCTTCCCAACTGGGCCATTGCTCCCGCAAAACTTCCAACTAATGGATATCAGCGAGGGCGGCCAAACGATGCCGGTGATCTACGACTCACCAATCGGTGTGGCTGAGCCGCACTACGCCCAGATCATTCGGGCCGACAAGTTGAATCCGTACATTGTCTATCCACTTGGTACGGACCCCAGCTTGATGGCCGGGCATAGTCAGCCAACTGAAGATGCAATCGGTAAGAACGCTACTTTGAGCGAAGAGGATGCTGGTGTTATTCGTGACGGTAAGAACGTCACCATCAACATGACGGCAATTCGAAGCCATTACACCCCCGACCTGATTGAGATCGAGCAGGGTGACCACGTGGTTTGGCACATTACCAACTTGGAAACTACCCAAGACGCCACGCACGGTTTCGCAATACCGGGCTACAACATAACCACCAGCTTGGAACCTGGAGAGACAGCGACGCTTGAATTCGACGCCAATGTCCCAGGAGTGTTCACCTACTACTGCACCGAGTTCTGCTCGGCCTTGCACCTAGAGATGGTGGGATATTTCTTGGTGAAGCCGTAGTTAGGTAGCACTAACTGAGGATGCGGCCCAACTCGCTGACCTAGTTGGGCCGCATCCTCACACTCAATTCTTCGCATTGGAAATACGTCGTACGGAGGTGGCGTAAATGGGTCTCATGGCCCGGGTGCTCGGTCCCCGAATACCTAAAGACGAGTACAACGAGTACAGGGCGCGTTACCGCCTACCGACGGCCTTCTTCATTGCCGCCATGATGGCAATCTTGCTATCTCTGTTGTTTCCATATTGGCTGCTTGACCTTAAAGCACCACAGTTTCCACAAGGCCTTCATGTCAAGGCCTATGTAAATCGGCTGGAAGGGCGAGTTGACCCAGTTACTAATTCCAACGATTTAGAACAGCTCGACGCTTTAAATCACTATGTTGGTATGGCGGGCCTCGATGAGGGTGCCGAGTTTGAACGCTCTATTGCTGTTCTTTCCATTGTGGTATTTGCAGGGTTATTAGCGTCAGCAATTGCTATTAATAGCCGATATGTGGTGTTGATGGCGCTGCCAGCAATGCTGTTTCCTTTTATTTTCCTATTAGATCTGCAGTATTGGTTATGGAGATATGGCCATACTTTAGATCCGCGGGCGCCACTGGCTAATGCAGTTGGTGAGTTTACCCCGCGTATTTTCGGTACTTCAAAAATTGCACAGTTCAATACCATCGCAAAACCTGGCACTGGCCTCCTGTTGGCATTCGCGGCAGCGATCTTGGCGGCACTCGGTTTGTGGTTCCACCGTCGAGCTTTCAAGCCGCTGGTATTAGCCGCGCAAGAGGAGCAGGTGATAGCAGCCACGAGCGAGCTAGAAGAAGGTGACGGTTAGCGAGCCGTGACCATGCGATTTCCTCTCGCTTTGTTGCTGGCTGTGGCGGTGAGCCTGACCGGGGTTTGGCTCTTGGTTTCGACCAGCAAGGCCGACGGTCAAGTTGCCAATATTGAATCGGCAATTGATCTAGCGTCTTTGATTGCTAAAACCCCAGCGGGTGAGACTCTTAACTTGCCAGCCGGGGTTTATGCCGGTGGTGTGGAAATTGACAAGGCCATAACCCTAAAGGGCGAGCCCGGTACCATTATTGACGCCTTTGGGCACGGTTCTGTAATCACGATCAACGCTGCTGACGTGGTCTTAGATGGTCTTGAAATTCGCGGAACTGGTGCCACGATTGCCAATGCCGACTCGGCGGTGTACGCCAAAAAAGCGCCTCGTACGACCGTGCAAGACTGCGTGATACACGACGCATTGTTTGGGGTCTATCTCCTGGAAGCCCCCGACTCGGTGGTCTTACGGAATGACATTCGCTCTAAAGAGGTGAGGTTAACCATGCGCGGTGATGGTGTGCATGTCTACCAGTCGCCGGGCACGTTGGTCCAGGGAAACGAGGTGCGAGAAGGGCGAGATATAATTGCATTCTTTTCGTCGGATACCAGGATCATTGACAACAAGGTTGAAGACGGACGTTACGGACTGCATATTATGTACTCCGATAATGTTGATGTGCAGGGCAACATTATGTTTCGCAATTCAACTGCCATCTATGTGATGTATAGTCGCGATAGCGAAATCAAAAATAATGTGTTGTCTTTCAGTGCGGGGCCGAGTGGTTATGGTATGGCCACTAAAGAATCTGACATTCCACTAGTGAGCGGGAATCGGTTTGTGGGAAATCGGGTGGGAGTATTTATGGATACAACGCCATTCAATGCTGGTAAAAAGCTCCGTTTCGATCAGAACGTGTTTGCTTACAATATTTCTGGTGTGTTGTTTCAGCCGTCCATACATGACACCGAGTTCACCGGCAATGCTTTCATTGACAACCAGGAACAGATCTCAATCACTACCGGTGGAGTTCTACGCGGGAACGACTGGACGATTGATGGCGTAGGTAATTACTGGAGCGATTACGCCGGGTATGACCGCAACGGTGATGGCCTAGGCGACATTCCTTACCGTGCTGAAAGCTTGTACGACTCTATGACTGATCGTCACCCTAAGCTACGTTTTTTCGCCGAGACACCGGCAGCGCAAGCTTTGGACGCCGCGGCCCGAGCCTTTCCATCATTGCGACCTGACCCTAAGGCGGTCGATGTGGCGCCGTTGGTGCACGCACCAGAACTGCCCAAAATTGAAGGCATGCCCGAGGGTGCTTCACGGAGCGTCTTGGCGTACATGTCGATACTGCTTCTAGGGCTTGCAGCGATCTTGGTGTGGCGCGGCACCAGACCCCTAGGACGGGTGGCGACATGATACGAGTTCGTAATTTAGTTAAGCGTTACGGTTCGGCTGTCGTGGTCGATAACGTTTCGTTCAACGTTGAGCCCGGTGAAGCTGTGGCATTGTGGGGTCCTAATGGGGCTGGCAAGAGCACCATTATGCGATGTTTGTTGGGTGCTATTCGGTTCTCTGGCAACGTTGAAATCGGTGGTTTTGACGTACGCAAGCGACCGAAATCGGCTCGCACATTAATCGGCTATGTGCCACAACATCTTTCCTTCTACGACGACATCACCGTGGCCGAAACCGTTGCCCTTTCAGCTCGGCTGCGCCGAATCGATGTGGCGGCTGGCATGGTGCAACTAGAGCGGGTTGAACTAGCTGAACATCAACGCAAACGAGTAGGTGCGCTCTCGGGGGGAATGAAACAGCGTCTGGGCATCGCGTTAGCGCTAATGGCCGACCCGCCAGTGCTGTTACTCGATGAACCAACCTCATCTCTCGATGTGGTTTCGCGTGCTTCAGTATTAGAAGTCTTTGAGGGTCTACGCGATTCCAGGCGAGTGATTGTGCTCACCTCGCACCATTTGGAAGAGGTTGGGGTGATCGCGGATCGGGTGATTGCCATGGACGCTGGCGTGCCGGTCTTGGTGTCAGAGCCCGCCACGCTGGCAGAGAAATTGGGCCTGCGTTCATGGATGCATGTGAGTATCGACGACAGCGATATTGATTCTTCGATCGACGTTCTGACCGCGGCTGGTTTCGAGGCCAGCACTAATAGTCGTGGCGTGTTGGTTGAAGTTACCGCCGGAGAAAAAGGACGCGCTTTGAATGCGCTCAGTGCTGCCGGAATTCTGCTTAGAGATGTGGATGTGTGGCGCTAATGGAAACGGTACAAGAGCATCAACCAAAGGCCCGTGAACGCACCGAAGCTCGTGTGGTTCGGGTGCTGGCTTTCAAAGAACTTCACGACGCACTGCGAGACCGCTGGCTATGGCTTTATGCGGGGGCCTTTGCGGTTCTGGCCACCTCGATTAGTTCTATTTCAGCGTCCAATACCTCAACCATTGGATTTACGGGCTTTGGTCGCACGGCCTCATCATTAGTGGCTTTGGCCCAAATGGTTGTGCCTTTAATGGGCCTAACTATCGGGGCTCGCAGTGTGGCTGGTCAGCGCGAACGCGGCACGCTGACGTTCTTATTGTCGCATCCGGTTAACGCCACCGAGGTGTACCTGGGCATTTTCTTAGGGAATGTGGTGTCGCTCTTGGCCGCGGTGTCAGCGGGTTTCGGCATCGCAGGAGGGGTGTCTGCACTTCGGGGGGCACCGGTCGATGGTGTCGAGTTGGTGTGGTTGGCGCTTTTGGCGTGGCTCTTGGCGGTTTCCATGGTCGGTGTGGGCATGGTGGTTAGCACCATTTCGAGCCGAAGCGCCACGGCGATGGGCTTAGCGTTAGTGCTGTGGTTGGCCTTTGTGCTCTTGGGCAACCTTGGGCTCATGGGCACCGCTACCGCCACCCGAATGGGTGAGGGCAGCCTGTTCATGGCGGCCGTTGCGAACCCCGTTGAGGCTTTCCGCTTGTCAGCGATGACCATGCTCGATGGTTCGCTTGATGTATTAGGACCTATCGGAAACTATGCCGTGGACCGTTTTGGTGATCGAGTCAGTTGGGTCACCGGCGGATCTCTGGCAATTTGGACGATTATTCCTGCCTTGGTGGGCGGAGTGGTATTTACCAGAAGGGCAGAACGATGAGGCGACTTATCACAATTAGAGTGGGCTTTTGGCCGCTGTTGTTGGCCATATTGTTGGCCGGAACTGTGAGCATTTCCGGTTGCTCAGATGACGTGGCTTCGGGCCCACCGAAGATCAGTTATGGGCGCGACACCTGCGATTTTTGCCACATGATAATCAGCGAAGCACGCTATGCCGCCGCTTATCGAGATGGTAATGGCAAGCCGTATATTTTCGATGATATTGAAGATCTGGTGCTGCACGCCGAAGAACACGGCCATAGCAGTGACATGACGGCTTGGGTGCATGATTACAACACTGAGGAATGGCTAGAAGTTGACGATGCTTGGTTTGTATTCTCGCCCGAGATTCCAACGCCCATGGCAGGGGGAATGGTGGCTTTTGAAACTGAGCAAGCCGCCAACGATTTTGCCGAAACAGTTGAGGGTGAGGTCCTTCGGTGGGACGGAATACTCACCCATGTGGCCGAAGGGGGTGATGCCGGCTCGACACATGAGCATGGCGGCCACTAAGTGGTGAAATCTATACTATTTCTACTATCTGTTATTTAATTTGAAAAGGCTGGTGAGGTTGTATGAAGAGGTCTAATTTCAGAGCAGTGCTGGGCGTGCTAGCAGTGGTTTTTAGTTTTACATTGTTAGCGGCAGCGTGCGGAGACGACGATGATTCAGGTAGCAGCGGTAACGGAGGAACTTCCACCACTGCAGCGGCCGATAACGGCGATTCCAACGGTGGATCGGCTGGGGGAGATGCTGCCGCAGGCAAAGACCTATATGCAGGAAGCTGCGTGTCATGTCACGGTGCCGATGCTAAGGGTTTGCCAAATCTAGGCAAAGACTTGGTTGATTCCGACTTTCTCCATGACTTAAGCGACGCCGATGCAGTGGCTTTTATTAAGCAAGGTCGTACGGCCGCTGACCCTGAGAACACTACGGGCGTTGATATGCCGCCTAAGGGTGGAAACCCGGCCTTAAATGATGACGACATCAACGACATTGTGGCCTATCTTCGGTCGATCGCCGAGTAACCGAGCGAATGTGAGTTGAATGAATGCTCGAGCTAGTAAACCATCAGAATTCGGATTGTTAGCTCGGACGTCACGGCGGCACTGGGGCGGCGTTTTAGCTGTCTTGGTGTCGCTGCTGATGGTTTTAGCTAGTTCTTGTAGTTCCGATAATCAGGCGGTGAAACCGAACGGCAGTGGTGCCGCGGCTGGTAATGCCAATGGCGACAGTGTGTCCGTTGCTTATAACGCAGTCGATGCTGTTACCGGAGAAGCGGTTTCAATAGATGACCTGGTGGGGCGACCTGCCATGGTTTCGAGTTGGGCTACCTGGTGTGCGCCCTGTCGACGTGAGCTTCCGGCGTTGGAGCGCTTGCATTTGGAACAGCCCAAAGACGGGCTACAGGTGGTGATTGTGAACCTGGATTCCTCAACACGCGACGAGACCATCATCCAAAAGATGGTTGACGATCTTGATCTCACCATGACGCAATGGCGCGATGGTGACGACAATTTTACCCAGATTTTTAAGGGTTTCGGGGTACCGATGTCGGTCTTAATCGATTCCTCTGGCCAAATCGTGCACACCTGGCACGGCGCTATCAACCCCGATAGCGAAGGTGTCCGCAGCATTATTGAAAAAGTTCTTTAGGCCAGCGCGGCCGCAGACCCTAAACAGTGGCCTTACACACTAAACAGTTCACCGGTGGAAGGGTTGCAGCAAACTGGGTTAGTGGACGTTAACGCTGGGTTTAGTCATACCTTCGTCGTTAACTTGCTGTGTTAACCCAATGAGCTGTTCAAGATCGTGCAGTTGTTTATCGAGTCCATCCGAAGTCAGCTGCACTCGCAGTTCATTAATTCCGGCCGCCGCATAAAGTCGTAGACGATCGAGAATTAATTCCGGAGTACCAATCAGATTGGTTTTGAAGCCGATCTCGTTAGGAACCCGTTCTCGAGCGGCTTCTCGATCACCAGCTAGCCAAAGCTTCTGCACCGCCTGAATGTCCTCGCCCCAACCTTGGCGTGCAAAGGCGTTGTTGTAGAAATTGGTGGTCGGTGAGCCCATGGCACCAAAGGTGAACGCGTATCCTGCGGCGTGGCGTTGTGCCGCCTCCTCCACGTCGTCAGTGAATTCCACGGAAACCGACACGGTAAGATCGATTTCACTCAGGTCCCGTCCGGCCTTGGTCGCCCCTTGGCGAATTGGTTCAATGAACACTTCGGCTGATTCTGGCATAAACGAATTACCAATCCATCCGTCGGCTTGTTCTCCAGTTAGCTCTAGGTTGGCCGGACCTAAAGACGCTAAATAAATGGGAACGTGTACCGGCGGCATAGCTGATCGAATGCTGCGACCTTCTCCACCTGGCAATGGGAGTTCATAAAGGTCGCCTTTATAGTTGAGTTTCTCGCCCCGAGTAATCATTCGCACGATCTCGATGGTCTCTCGGGTACGGGTGATTGGTTTGTCGAACGCTACACCGTGCCAGCCCTCCATAACCTGCGGCCCGCTGGTACCTAGGCCCAGAATAAAGCGGTCGTGCGAGAGCGCCTGCAACGATTGCGCTGACATCGCCAACAGAGCCGGCGTTCGTGTGCCAAGCTGCACAATGGCGCTGGCCAGGCGAATTTTGGTGGTGCGGCCAGCCAGAAACGCAATGGGGGTTAAAGCGTCGCCAGCCCAGAATTCGGGCAGCCAAACGGTGTGAGCACCTAGTTTTTCGGCTTCTACGACAAAGTCAATAGCACTTGGTGAGTAGGCACCACCCCAGATTCCAATTTTCATTAGTGCTTTCCTAGCTCTAGGTAGCGGCCCTCACTGACGTTCTGCCAAGTTTTTAATGCCTTCGAGGACGGCATGGATGTTGGTTTCCCATTCACTCAGGCGCCGGGCCACAATCCGTTCTTCTTTATCAGGCATTGCTTTAATGGCAATGGAGAGACCAGATGGTGCTGGCCCCATTCGGCCCCCATGGGTTAGTCGAACCGGTGCTTTGGAATCGTGTGACGGTTCAAGTCGGTACCACCAGGTGGAAGTCGGCGATTCGACGCTGGTCACGGCCCACTCAAAATGTCTTTCGGGTTCGTAAACAGTTACGTAAGAAATCGTTTCCCAGCCCCCCATGGCCGAATGTTCGTTTCGGCCCTTGAAGCTGGCACCGGGTGCGGGCCCGCCATCTATCCATTCAGCGCCTTGGAACTCTTCAGAGAACCTGGCAGGTGTATTGATGTCGGTTACTAGCATCCAAACGATTGGCGCTGGAGCATCAATATCAATGGATGCTTCAAAGCTGGGCGCATCAGAATACCGCATGGTCCTCCCCCAGGGCGTTGTTGTCTCCGCTCAGCATAGGTCTAGTTAATAGCTAGTTCCATGAACAAGGGTTTGTGGCTATTGCCGCTAGGCTCTACTCTATTCCATAGATATGTGGAGGATGAGTGGTCAGCGGCAGCAAGAGAGATGAACTCTTTAACGATCTGGCAACCGTGGGCAAGGCGTTAGCGAACCCGAATCGGCTGAAGATAATCGACTTGTTAAGCCAAGCTGAATACTCCGTGGATGCCATTGCGACTGAATTACGTACGGGCGTCACCACTATTTCGGCTCATCTGCAGGTCTTGAAGGCCGCCAGTGTGGTAGCCACCCGATCTGAGGGAACCAAGGTCATCTACCGTTTGGCTGGTGACGATGTGGCCCACCTGTATGCAGCACTTGGCGCAGTAGCGCGTTCGCATTCGGCGCAGGTGGCGCGTTCGTTGGAAGACTACTTGGCTGGAGAACTAGCAGAGACGAGTGAGGCGGGCCCAGCTGGGGTGGATGAACATAGCGGGGGCGAAGCCGAGGTGAAACAGGTGACCAAGGCCGAACTTGAGCGGCGACTAAACGAGGGCAATATCACCCTCATCGACGTTCGCTCACCGATTGAGTACGCGGCGGGCCATATTGGTGGTGCGGTTTCGATTCCGTATAGCGAACTGGTCGAGCGGTTAGAGGAAATTTCGGCCCTCACTTCTCTTGGGTTTGAAGCCGATGGACAGCCCCGAAGCGAGCATCAAATCGTCGCTTATTGTCGCGGTGCCCATTGTGTACTGGCGCACGAAGCAGTACGTATCTTGAACGCCCACGGTTACCATGCAGTTCGACTTGAAGAGGGATTCTTAGAATGGCGAATTGCTGGTAAGGCGGTTGAGGTTTAAGCCATTTCCCGCCGAGCTCGTTTCCAAGCCACCGCCAGAGCCGCCACCAGAACAACCACTGCGACCAACCAGCCCGGAATCCAACCGAACCAGTCGTTAATGCGATCTTGTAGGCGAAACTCTAAGTCGGTGTTATCGCCAAAGAGTCCGGTAGCCCCCACCATCCCGTCGAAGCGGATAAACATCCAACCGATTATTACGAACAGCGCCCCTGAGATAACCGATGTGGTGTGGGTACGAATTGGGCCAAGCTTAATCGGTTTTCCACGAAGCCAACCACGTTTGCCCAGGTCAAAGTGGTCCCACGCGGCGGCCATCACGAACAATGGGGCTGTCATTCCCAGGGTGTAAACCCCAAGCATGATGCCACCGTGTAGCGGCACCGATTCGGTGGCCGCCATGGTCAAGATGGCACCTAAGACGGGGCCGGAACAAAACCCGGCCAGGCCATATACGGCACCTAGGGCATAGGTTGAAACAATGCTTCCTTGCACGTCTAATTTTGCGGTCCCGGCCTGTAGTCGATTGGTGAAAGGTATGGAGAAACCTTTGCCCAATAGCTGATATACCCCCAAGGCAATCAACACCCAACCCGCTACTAGAATCATGGTTTCACGGTGTTTGTAAACCACCGTTGAAGCTAAGGTCGATCCCATTCCGAGTGGTACCAAAACGGTGGCCAAACCAGCCCAAAACACAAGCGTTCGCATTGCAAGAGCGCGCTTGGTAGAAAACGCATAGGCAAAGAAGGAAGGCACCAAGAGCGCGCTACAAGGCGATAACAGTGCCAAAACCCCGGCCACAAAAGCCGTTATTAGGGTAACTTCGCTCAAGGTCCGGTCCTATTAGGCGGGCTGAATCGACGTAGAGGCAAATGCTGCTAGTCGAAAACAACGCCAGCTGCGACCGCCGCGTTTTCGATGGTCGCAACAAATACTTCTGGCGGTTGTGCGCCACTTACGAACTGGCCATTAATAAAAAACGCCGGGGTACCTGTGACGCTGTATGAAACACCTTCATCACGGTCGGCATCAACTGCCGCGGCGGTGGCGGGGTCGTTCATAACTTGGCTGAAGCGTTTGGTGTCGAGTCCAAGATCGGCCGCAGTGGCGATCAAATATTCGTCGGTGAAATGTCCGCTATTAGGGCGGCCTTGTTCGGCGAAAAGACGGTCGGTGTATTCCCAAAACGCTCCTTGGTCGGCTGCCGCGTGGCCAGCATTTGCAGCGGTGAACGATTCGGTGCCGAGAAAGGGAAAGTCGCGCCATTCGATACGAAGAAGTCCGGCTTTCACGTAGGTGTTAATCAGATCGGGCTGGGTTTGGGTGGCGTGACGCCCGCAAAACGGACATTGATATTCGCTGTACATGATCATCACAACGGGCGCATCAGTTGATCCGAGTGCAAAACCATTGTCGCCCCGAGGTCGAGGACCGGGGAAGTTGAAGGCTGGCAAGTTGGCAGCCGGATCTTCGTTTGGGTTAGCCGTGGCTTTTTGGTCAGAGTTGCCAGCACCGGTGAACGAGAGAATGGCAATGATGCCAGCTACCGCCGCTATCACCAATGGAATAGTGGCTTTCTTGAGCCCACTAGACAGGCCACCGGAGGAAGCTTTAGCCGTGTTTGTCTGTTTGCTCATGCGCCTTGAAACTCCCATTATCCAAAACTCTATGGAATATCGTACCTGGTAAGTAGGAGAGGCCCAAATCTACGAAACGCGTGCTAGCAGTCAGCCTTTCGACAAGTTGCGCTATTGTGACGCCAGACACAGCACTGAGATTTGGAGAGAGTGATGGGTGCAGGCTCAATTTTGACTGACCGGGGATTTTGGCAGTTGCCCTTGGAAGAGCGCATGCTGGGATTTCAAAAGGTCCGCGAAGAAAGTGCATTTGTTCCGGCCCGCCTCGAATTTCCCGAGGTTGGAATCTCGGAAGACTTTTATGCCATCACGCGGCACGCAGAAGTATTAGAAATCAGTCGCAGGGCTGACGACTTTTGTTCCGGCAAGGGCGCCGTAACTATTCAAGATATGGCCGAAGATGCACTTGAGTTCTTTGGATCTTTTATCAACATGGATGACCCTCGGCATGCTCGCCAGCGTGGCATTGTGGCGCGTTCTTTCACTCCCCGTCAGCTTCAGGGGGTCCTCGACAGCGTAGAAACCATCGCTAATGAAGTCATCAATAGCTTCTGTGAGGAGGGTGAGGTTGATCTTGTTGAGGTGCTTTCACAGCCGTACCCGCTCCTGATTATTTGCGACATGATGGGCATCCCGCGTAGCGAGTTCCAAACAGTTCTCGACGCTACCAACGTGATTTTAGGTGCTGGCGACCCTGAATTCTTGGGTGGCAAAACCCAGATAGAGGCCATCTTCGAAGCGGCCATGTCGCTTGAAGCCCTCATGCGGGAACTTGGCGAAGAACGTAAGCGGAACCCAACTGATGATCTAACCTCGAAGCTGGTTCATAACGATGTCGGCGAAGACATGTTCGACCCTGCCGATCTAACCCCGTTTTTTATCCTGTTGGCGACTGCTGGCAACGATACCACTCGAAACGCCATTTCATACGGGGTGAAGCTGCTGTCGGAAAACCCCGATCAGAAAGCTATTTGGGCTAATGACATCGACGGAGTGACGCCCACGGCGGTGGAAGAAATCGTACGGGTGGCTTCACCGGTAACCTTTATGCGCCGTACCGCCACCCGAGACGTAGAGATTTCGGGTCATCAGCTACTTGAAGGTGACAAGGTCGTCATGTTCTACGGTGCTGCTAATCGCGACCCACGTAAGTTTGAGAACCCTGAAGTCTTTGACGTGTTGCGCACGCCCAATGATCACGTTGGGTTTGGAGGACCGGGCCCTCACTTCTGCCTGGGCGCTCATTTGGCTAGGCGTGAACTAAACGTAGTTTTTCGCCAGCTGCTCACTCGGTTGCCCGATATGGAACTGGCTGGTCCGCCAGTTCCACTCGATGCAGTAGGTATTCCTTTGGTGGCAGGTATCAAACACATGCCAGTGCGATTTACGCCCACCGCCCCTGTCTAACGGTCCAAAGTTCCGGCTTTAGTTTCCGTAGGTGTGAGGCATAATGGCGTCGTCTGGAATGACCCCCAAACGACCCGATTGGTAATCCTCCACCGCTTGAACCAGTTCGTCTTTGGTGTTCATCACAAAGGGGCCGTAGTGGACCATTGGCTCACCAATCGGTTCACCGCCCAACAGCAGCACTTCCATGGAATTGGTACGGCTGTCTTGTGATGCGCTGGCGGTTAGCAACAACCGATCGCCAGCGCCAAAGGCCGCGGTTTGGCCCATTTTGATGGGTGCATCTTCAGGGCCAATGGTCCCTTCACCAGCAAATACGTAGGCCAAGGCGTTGTAAGTGCGTTGCCAGGGCAATGAAAGGCGTTCCCCGGGGGCAATTGAGGCGTGGATCATGGTTATGGGCGAGTGGGTAGAGCCTGGCCCTTGGTGGCCATCCACTTCGCCAGCGATGACACGAATCAGCGCGCCGCCATCTTCTGAGGCCAACAGCAACACGTCGGAAGCTTCAACAGCTTGGTAGGCCGGTGGAAGCCATTTGGCTTTAGCGGGAAGGTTGACCCAAAGTTGGAAACCGTTGAAGAGGCCCCCGGTTTTCATCATTTCCGCTGGTGGGGTCTCGATATGGAGAATGCCCGAAGCGGCGGTCATCCACTGGGTGGCACCCTCGGTGATTAGTCCTCCGCCGCCATGGGAGTCTTGGTGTTGGAACTTGCCATCAATTAGGTACGTCACGGTTTCAAAGCCGCGGTGCGGGTGCCAGTCGGTGCCTTTAGGCTCGCCGATTCCATAGTCGATTTCACCCATGTGGTCCATCATTATGAAGGGGTCGGTTTCGGTGTATGGCAAAGCCGCCATGGTGCGCCGCACCGGGAAGCCCAGACCTTCAAATCCGCTCGGGCCCGTGGTTATGGCCTTTACTGGCCGTTCAATTTCTTCGAGATTGGCGCTTGTGACTCGTGGTAGCACCATCGTGTCAGCGGTTACAGCAGGCATGCGAGCTCCTTTGGTGGGAATGGTTGGGTTCTGGTTGTGGAAAGGCGGGTTCGTTTGGGTGGTTGTGATTCTTAGTTAACCAAGAGTCTACCAACTATAAACATGATACGTCATATATTATTCCCCATTGGTGAATGTTTATCTCTGAGGATCTAACAAGATGGTGTGACCGGTCCTCGCTCATGCGCCAGGGTTGGCTCGGGATGACAAAAGGTTCGGCAGTTGTGTAACCGTTCTGGGCTTTTGGGTGTCTAGGGTGGTGACTTGTCTCCGACATAGGCGTGAAAGGAAAGTGTTTGATGATTTCTGGTTCTCGAGCGAGCCACTCTTTGTTGGGCCGACTGCTGGCAGTGGTTGCTGTTGGTGCTTTGTTCTTTGGTGGGGTGGTGGCCTGTTCGTCAGATTCTGAATCTGAAGGCCAAAATGGCCAAGGTGTGAATCTAGGCCAAGCATCTAGCGATGTTGATAATGACGGCGATGAAGGTGCCGAAGCTGACAATGGCGCCGATGAAGGTGCTAGCTCTGATGCCGGGTCGCAAGAACGTTCAGATTTGCCAGATGGCTTTCCAAACATCCCACTGCCAAATTTCACTAAGTCAAGCACTTTGATGAGTGGAGACAACCCGGGTGGCACCTTTAGCGTTCTGCTAACTATTGATCCCTCGTTGAATAAATCTGGCGACGACCTAATTGAGGAATATCGAACCCAATTGGTGGGCGAAGGCTTCGAGGTGCTTGATGAGGGCCCACCGTCGGCAGAGCTTGAGAATGATGAATGGACGATTTATTTCCACTCGTCCATGGACGGAACGCTGACGGTCGCCGTTTCCCCAAGATAGGCTAATGGCCAACTCTATCTAGGCGGTTAGGGGCGGTCATGCGTCGTTCGTCAGATGTTAATGCCACGGCAGAGCCCAACATGAGTGGCAAACCCGAGATCTCACCGAAAGAAATTAAGGCTTACCGGTGGAATCTGATAGCTCTCGCCGTAGTGGTCATAAGCGCCGTTTTGGTTCTTTTAGTGCCGACCGGCAGCAGTGTAGAAGTCTCGGTCGTGCAAGACGAACTTGGTGCCCGTACCGAAACGGTGACCAAAGATAGTGTGTCTCTGCTTGAGAACGAAGGACCATCGGTTCTGATTCTCATGGCTATCCCGGTGCTCTTAGTTGCCGTGCCGTTGATATTGCCCGTTGCACGACGTCAGCAGGCCCGAGTTTTCGTGACTGGATTAATGGGTGTATTTATTGTGCTCGGCATGATGAGCATCGGGGTGTTCTTCATTCCGACACTGACCGTGATGATGATCTCGGTGCTCGTTAACCGATCGAAAACCCCAAGATTCTGATGACACAGATTGCCATTCAGCAAACCATTATCGGGCTGCCATAGGTGAGTTAGATGGCCGAAAGTGCGCCGTGGCTCAAATGTAAACGGATGCTTCGCGAAGGCAACTGCTCGGGAGCATGAGTCACAATAACGGTCGCCGTTTGTTGCTCGGTGGTTAAATTAGCCAACAGTTGCATAACCTCTCGGCCGCGGTCCTCGTCGAGGGCCGCGGTTGGTTCGTCGGCTAACAAAACTGATGGCTTGCCCATCAACGCCCGAGCAATGGCCACCCGTTGGCGTTCACCACCGGATAGTTGGGCTGGTCGGTGGCCAAACCGCTCGCCGAGGCCAACCTCAGCTAACAAGTTCTTGGCTCGGCTTCGCGCTTCTGAATCCAACTTTCCGGCTATGTGGGCCACTAGTTCCAACTGTTCGAGCGCGGTGAGAGAAGGCAGGAGATTGGCCGATTGGAAAATGAGACCGATGTGGTCTTGGCGAGCTTTCGTACGTGTGCGCTGGTTGGCGTTCGTGAAGTCGTCACCAGCGATGACTATTGTGCCGGAGCGAGGTTCTCGCAGTAGTCCAGCCACCGCAACAAGGGTTGATTTACCTGAACCTGAAGCTCCGGTGATTGCTACCAGTTCACCAGACTCAACGGCCAAGTCGGCCTTATCCAGAATAACCAGCTCTTCGGGACCGTCTTTTACCGTGACGTTGATGTTTTCTAGACGAATGCTCACCTTAAACTCCTGCTGCCATCGCCACGGCCGGGTCGACACTGGTAATTCGCCGTAGAGCAATCAATGATCCCAACATGCCCGCCGCTATGAGAAGCAGTGCCGTGGTGAGCAGTGACGTTGGTTCAATCCGAAAAGGAACCTGGTCGCTAACTACTGCGCCAATAGCCGCCGCGATAGCGGTACCTACCAAGGTGGCAAGGGTAATCACCACCGCCAGCTGGCCCAGCGCGTCTCGAATTACGTAAGTGGTGCTTGCTCCGAGTGCCTTCAGCAACCCAATTTGATGAGTGCGCTGCACGGTCCACACTGTAAAGAAAGCTCCAATCACCATGGCGGCAATTACGATCAAGAAGCCTCGGATTAGCGACATGGTGGCGCTTTCAGCCGCGAAACCGGGTGAACCGTTGTATGCCGCTGTTTTGGTATGCACCACGGTGTCAGAAGCGTTTGCCAAGGCATGGAGATCGGTGTCGCCAGTATCTCGAATGGCTATAGCGTTAAACCTACCTCGAGCGCTTTCGCCAAAAACGAGCTGTTGCCAGACCTCAAGGGAAGTAAAAGCGATATCCACGTGGCCATAAGAACCGCTGTAGGTGAAGCCTAAGATTGGAATTGTCGTGTCGGGGCCGATGATTGTGAGCTCGTCGCCCACAGCCAGACCGTCATCTAAGAATTCATCGCTTAGCACGATTCCACCCTCTGTTAGAGCGTGTTCAGCCTCACCCGTAGGCGCCAGAAACGACCCCGTCGAGGTACCGAACAAGGCCAAATCGATTGTTTTGCCCTCGGGTGTGCGTGCATTGAAGAAAGACATACCAACCGGTGCCGCATCGTCAGGCATGGCCTCAAGCCAAGGCTCCGCGTTGTCAGAATCCAAGCTCGAGCGGCTGAATTCCACTCCCGCTCCTTGTTGAAACGCGAGATGAGTTAGCGGCAAGCGCCGTAAACCTGAAATTCCATCATCCACAAGTCCTGTGGCTAAACCTGAAAGCAGGCCTGCCAAGAGGGCAACCAGTGCGATTACGACGCCAACCAGCACGAAGCGTCCGCGGGCAACCCAAAGGTCGCGCCAGGCAAGGAACATTCAGTAATCCTTAGTTCGAAGAAGTTTGATCTAGACCGCCACGGTGTAGATCACCGACCGGCTAAGCATGTACCAACAATCAAGTATACGTTCCCTAAACGCCTGTTTGTGGTCGAGTGGCTTGGCGAGCGTGGTGCTGAGGTGCTTACTTGGTGGGTGCTTGGCGAGAGGTAGCCGCTAAGTCATCTAGGAATCCGTGTGCCCACCCCACGGCATCGTTACGCTTAACGGCGGTTCGCATCCGCTCCATACGTTCTCTAGCTTCTGGTGGTGCCATCGAAACAGCCTTTACGATAGCATTTTTCAGGGCATTGATGTCGTATGGATTCACGATCAAAGCGTCGGACAACTCGTCAGCGGCGCCAGCAAATTCTGAAAGCACCAGCGTCCCGGTGAAGTCGTACCTGGTGGCGACGTACTCTTTGGCCACCAGGTTCATACCGTCTCTAAAAGGCGTCACCAACATGACATCGGCGGCTCGATACATGGCCATTAGGTCGTCGAAGTCGACGTCTTGATGTAGGTAATGCACCACCGGAAAGCCAACCCGGGAATGATCACCGTTAATTTGGCCCACCAGTCGATCAACTTCGGCACGCAAAGTGATGTAGGCCTCCACGTCGTCACGGCTTGGTTGAGCCACTTGCATCATGGTGACATGGGCGGGGTTCAGTTCACCGTCATCCAATAATTCGCCCAACGCCCGTAGTCGAAGATCAATTCCTTTGGTGTAGTCCAATCGGTCAACGCCTAAGAGCACCGTGTGGGGTGTACCTAGGCGGGCTCGCAAATCGCGTGCCGATTCTGTGGTCTGGTCGCTCATGGCGGCCTCTTCATAGGTATTAAATGAAATACCAATCGGGTAAGCCGACGCTCGTGCGGTGCCGGTGGGGGTCTTTATCAGGTCACCCTCAACCGAATCAGCCAGATTTAATTGTTGAACTAGACGGCGGAAATTAGCGGCTGAGGCCGGGGTTTGAAAGCCGACCAAATCGGCGCCGAGCATGCCGCTGGCTAATTGGCTTCGCCACGGTAAGGCTACAAATAACTCGGGAGGTGGAAACGGGATATGTAAAAAGAAGCCAATGCGCAGATCAGGTCGCAGCTCGCGCAACATGGCGGGCACCAGTTGCAATTGGTAGTCGTGTACCCACACTAAAGCACCTTGGTTAGCTACCTGGGCTGCGGCATGAGCATAGTGTTCGTTTACTCGCCGGTATCCGTCGAACCAACGCCGGTGAAACTCGGCCGGTACCGCTTTGTCATGATAAAGCGGCCACAACGTGCCATTCGACATTCCATCGTAAAAGAGCACCTTTTCATCTTGGGAAATAGTGACTGGATGAAGATAGAGTGCATCCAAATCGAATGGGTCTTCGGCGCCATCGCTCCCGGTCCAACCAATCCAGGCGATACCTTGGTAACGGGTTAACGCAGGTTCTAAGGCTGATACTAATCCTCCGGGACTTTGCACCCAGCCGCCTTCTTCTTCGCCTTCGGATGGGTCTTCCGATGGTTCTTCCCAACGTACCGGCAACCGGTTCGCCACAATTACTAGGTCAGCATGTCTATCTTGTTTCGTGTCCATGAATAGTCTCAGTCTGCTGTTGCAAAAAGTTGGTCAGGTTGTGCAGCCATTCTTGTACCTGCCCCGGATCGGCCAACTTAAAACGTGCCCAGGTGCGGCGGTTCTCAGCTATAGCCTGAGTTTCGCTGGCTACCACGATGGTTATGTCAGCGTCGCCACGGGCCACAAAAGCGTCTTCGTCGGTGCGGTCATCCCCGATGTAAACCACTAGCCCCCGAGGCAGTAATCCCCACTGCTTAACAATCCAGTGTACCGCATGACCTTTGTGCCAATCGAGAGCGGGTCGAACTTCGCTGACCCGTTTTCCGGTAGTTATCAATACTTCATCGTGTTGGGAAGCCACGGTTTTCACCGCTTGGCGAACCATTTCCACTTGGCCTGGGGCTACTTGGCGGTCGTGAACACTAAGACCGAAAGGTTTCTCTTCTACTATCGCGCCAGCCACGTCGTTGAGGGCGTCGTGCAATTCTTTGGCTATAGAGGAAAAGACCTCGTGATAACGGGCGGCGTCTACAGGATGATGCACTTCACCGTTTGGCTGAAGAATCTCAAAACCATGGCTGCCAGCAATGTAAAACGAGGAGTTTGGAAGCCTGGCTTTTACCTCGGTGGCTTGGCGTCCGCTGATAATGGCAGTTGGAACCAGCGAGGCCAGCCGGGCAATAACGATGTCGTTTCCAGCCAGGAGTTTGGCATCGTCGGGGTCGTCGACAATGGGAGAAAGCGTGCCGTCGAAATCTAAGCAGACTCCCACCGGCCTTGCGCCAATTAGCGTTTCAAAATCAAAGGTCGAATCGAGCGCGTTGGGCAAGCTCGAGACAAGGCGTTCGGCTCTGGTCATGCCGGGCTGACTCTGCTCTTCCATGTCTTTACCCTAGGCCGCAAAATTTGGGGCTGTGTTGCTTCGGGTGGGCATTAGGTCTTCTAGAACCGATTCGCAGTTCCGAGCATGGTTGGGTTTGCTATATCCATTCTTTGCGGCGAAACACGACGTAGAGAATGATTGAGAGCACCACAATTAAACCAACGGATGTGGCAAGCCCAGCGGTATTTCCATAACCAGGAAACGGTACGTTCATGCCGTAAAAGCCTGTCACTAGCGTTGGAACCGCCAGGATCGCGGCCCAGCTCGTTACCTGTTTCATGATTTGGTTTTGGCGGTAATCGCGCAGGCTCAAGTTGGCTTCAGCGATGCTGGTTGCCATATCGCGCAAAGCCTCGCTTGATTCGGTGAGTGTCAAGGTGCGGTCGTAAAGGTCTTGGTAGTACGGCCGAACCTCCTCTGGGGTGGTGGTTGCAGGCCGATAGGTCATGGCGCTCAATGACTCTCGGGTGGGGTTTATGAGTCGATGAAAGTTCATCAGAGCTCGCCGCATCAAGAACCACTGGCGCTGATTACCTGGAGAAATGGGGTGTTCTGAAAAAACTTGCTCGCTCAAATCGTCGAGGTAATCGTTAAAAACTTCTGCCATGTCGTCATAGCTATCTAACAGATTACTGAGCAGTGCATACAGAAAAAACGCGACTTGCTGACGACTGGAAACCTCGAAAGAATCCCAATCCTGGTAAACCTGCTTAAGCGGAAAATATTCGTTTCGGTGAACCACGATTACCCAATTGCTGCCAAAGAAAACGCTAATTGGGCTTTGGCTCACATGAGATGTAGAGACATTGAAATGTATGGCTCGAAGGGTTATAGCGAAATGGGTGTCATATCGACTAAGCCGCGGTCGTTGACGAGTGTTCTCGAGGGCATCGACGGCTACGTCGTGTAGGTCAAAGAGGTTGGCCAACGTTTCGAGTTCACTAGGAGCTGGCTTGAGGAGATCAATGATAATCACCGAGTTCGGCTGATTAATGTAATTCGACACCTCAGCCATAGGGGCGTCGGTGAGTACCAACTCCCCCTCGACGTACACACGGCTATTTAGCGAACTCATCGAGTTCATTCTTCCATGCTCGCCGGTTGTTGCAACGAGTAAAGCCCCTAGTTATACGTAGCGGCTAAGGGGCGTTGCAGAAATAGCCGTTGAGCTAACCAGAGTTTGGGTCTAGCGCCACAAGGAGATTGGTCATTAGTTCGGAACGTTGAAGACTGTTCATCGAGTCATCGAAATCGATGCGTAGGCTGATCACTCGAGAATTGCGAGCTTGGTCAACGCTCCATTCGTTGTTGGATAGTTTTGAAGCATTGTCTTCAAGGTCCGTTAACTTGGCCTCAAGCTGCTCTTTTAGTTCTATTGCTTGAGTCTCGGTGGCGCTGACGATGACTATATGAGCTGCACTTACTTGAGCTTCCCACCAGTTGAGAGGTGCTAGCGCGATGGCTGGATAGGTGTCAGCTTCGCCGGGAGCCTCATTGAGAGTAATGGCCGCAGACCAGCGACTGTGTTGTCGTAGGTGGTTGAGAACTTCACGTGCCTGATCGAGGCTGTCGCTCTCGGTCGGTGCGTCGAGTATTTGGTCGATGGTCCCTTTTAGTGATTCGGTTGAACGGGTGGCCACGAACAGACCATCTACTAGGGCCACACGATGACCAAAGGAACCAAGAATTGAGGGTCGGTCGTACTGAGCGAAATCTTCTCCCCACGAGTAGTAGGTGACGCCGCGGTGTTCGGCAGTTTCAAGCAGGTCTACCCAATCGGTGTTGTTATGAATTGTGGCGTCAAGATTTTCGGCACTGAAATCTCCGCTAAGTACCCAAGTCTCCTCAGGTGGGAAACCCCACCGAATTGCGGCAGTTATATCGAGGGGGTCGATACCAAATTCGCTCAACCATAGATTTGGGTCAGTCCCTTCGGTAGATGCTTCGCCATCAAGCGATCCACGCATGGCCAATTGAAGGGCAATGGTTAGGTTCTCAGTGGTTAACTGGCCCGATTCGAAGCCAAAGTGGAAGTCGACATAGTCGATCGGGGCTATATCGGCAGCTTGGGTCCAATTGACAGCTCGGAAAATGTTTAGATCAACGGGACTCGAGGCGACTAGATCGTGGCCGTCTTTTTGGTTGACGTAGACGAGGGCCGCTGCTGCGACCACCACCAGAATCACGGCTGCGGCGACGAGAGCTTGGAGCTTTAGGAGTCCGGCTTTCGAGGCGGTTAAATCCACTGCTCTCGTAGCGGCGGCTCGTTCTCGCGCCTCGGTGGCAGTAATCGGTCTTGAGCCTTCCCCGTTATAATCGACCCACGCTTTTATCTGTTCTTCGATGCTAAGCATGGTCCACCTCCAAATGGCGTCGGAGACCATTCAGGCCACGTTTGAGATGTGTTCCAACAGAGCTTTTTGAGATATTTAAAGCTTCTGCTACCTCGTCATACGTCCAGTCACAACCGTAAACTAAGACCACTGCAATGCGTTGTGACTCACTCAACTGTGACAAGCCAGCGGCGAGCTCAGGTTCAAACTCCGGAATCCGACCCACCCGATCGACATAAGGCATAAGGCCTTGGCGCTTCTGCCGGCTTTTTGATTGAGCCACCCGGAACACGTACCCTCTCGGGCTGCGCATCGAACGGACCCGATGCCAGTTCTCCCACGCCCAAGCGAGGCCTTCTGCCGTTGCATCACGACCGTCTTCTGGGCCGTATAACGAAACCAGAGCAGCGCGAAGGCTTGCCTCGTGGGCTTCGACAAAGTCATCAAACTCTGTCTCTTGAAACTGGCTCATACCTATAGAGACCGTTACATAGGAGGTTGGGACGACACCAGATTACGAAATAGTTCTTCCTGGAAACGGTAGGATTGGGGTGTGATTCCGGTTAGTCGAGCTGAAATAGCACCGCCGCTGCAGGTGGATAAGTGGTTTAATGCGGCCGCTCCGATCACCTTAGATGAGCTTCGTGGCCAGGTCGTGGTGATAGAAGCGTTCCAAATGCTGTGTCCCGGTTGTGTGGCTTACGGTTTGCCCCAGGCCCAACGGATTGCCACCACTTTTAGCAACGAAGTAACCGTGTTGGGGCTGCACACAGTCTTTGAACACCATGCTGCCATGGCCCCGGTGTCGTTAGAAGCATTTCTGTATGAGTACCGCATTAATTTTCCGGTTGGGGTTGATACACACTCCGATCCCGAAGGGATGCCCGCCACCATGCAAAGCTACGCGTTGGCAGGTACACCAAGCCTTCTTTTAATCGATAGAGCTGGGCGTTTACGGCTAAATGGTTTTGGACACCTAGATGATCTGGCGCTTGGTGCCGCTATCGCCCGACTAATTGACGAACCGAGCCCGTAGCCATCGTCGGTGCCGTCTGATACGTGCGGTAGGTTAATGGGTAGATGCATTAGGGAGGCTCGATGCCAGAGCACATGAAACAGTTGGCGAACCTGGGTGATACCACCGAAATTTGTGTAAGCACAATGTCGTCGCCGGTGGGTGAGTTGTGGTTGGCTGCTAGCGCTACGGGGTTGCGGGCATTGATGTGGCCCGGTGAGTACCCCGAGCTGCAACGGCTTAGTGGCCCCAAAGACATTGGCGATAAAGCTGCCGCAACCGCGATCTTAGAGCAAGCCAAAACCGAGTTGGAGGAATACTTTGTTGGGGAGCGGCAAAGCTTTTCAATTCCGCTCGACCCGGTAGGAACGGAATTTCAGCTGGCCGCGTGGCAAGTGCTGCGTACAATTCCCTACGGCGAAACCATTTCCTATGGTGACCAGGCTCGGGCGCTGGGCGACATCAAAAAGTCGCGTGCGGTTGGGGGTGCCAATGGTCGTAACCCCATCAGTATTATCGTGCCGTGTCACCGTGTGGTCGGTGCGAATGGGAAACTCACCGGCTTCGGCGGCGGTCTTGACACCAAATCGTGGTTATTGCACCACGAAGCCAAAGTAAGCGCACAAGTTCTGGTTTAACTTCGATTTTTGATTTTGTGATGCTTGCGCCTCAGCGATTCTGCGTTGCTGGAACGTGGCACTCCTCAACTAGCAAAATCGTGTCGAGTGCGAGCCATACCGCTTTCACCTTCAGAACTGGGTTTCACTCCAAGGACCTGGTGCACCCCGAGGCCTCCGTCTTCAAAGCCGACTGCCGAGGCCGCCATATACAGGTGCCAGACCCTGGTACGTTCCTCGCCCACCAAGCGCGTTACCTCACCGCGGTGTAACTCTAGATTTGCCACCCAATGCCTCAGGGTTTCAGCGTAATGTTCTCGTAAGCTCTCGACGTCGCGAACTTCAAAGCCGCTAGATTCCATGGCTTGAACGACGTTGCCCACGTCGATCAATTCACCGTCGGGGAACACGTAACGGTAAATGAAGCTGCGGTTACCCAGCTTTGAACCACCGACGCTAGAGATGGCATGGTTCAAAAGGCGACCGGTCGGCCGTAGAAGATCGTTTAGAATGCGGAAATATTTGGCCATGTGGACCTTGCCCACATGTTCAAACATGCCAATGGATGAGATAGCGTCGAACGTTTCACCACGCAGGTCGCGGTAATCTTGCAAGCGAATTTCCACGCGCTCGGAAAGGCCAGCTTCGGCAACTCGCTGTTGTGCGAGTTCGGCCTGTTCCTGGCTGATAGTAACGCCTACCACGTTCGCCTGATGTTCCAGTGCGGCGTGCATCGCCATCGAACCCCAGCCACAGCCGACATCTAAAAGCCGTTGATCCGGTTTTTCATGCAAACCAAGTTTGCGACAAGTTAGCTCGTGTTTGGAAGCTTGAGCTTCGGCCAGCGTCATCCCAGGCTCAGCAAAGCGAGCACAGGAGTAAGTCAGTGAGGGCCCAAGAATTAGCCTGTAGAAATCATTGCCGACATCGTAATGATGGCTGATGTCCGAAGCGTCGCGTCGTTTGGAGTGACGCCAGCCTTTAACCCGCGCTTCAGTTTGCGGGGCCTCCGGCGGCAGGTGGAAAAGATCTAGCTTCTGGGCGGCAGTGAGCACCGCAGGTAAGGCGCGCAGTCCTTTATGGATAGCTCGGCCCGCGGGTCGTAACGCCTTGATTAGCGCAAAAATATCACCCTTAAAATCGATTTCACCGGCGACATAGGCCCGCCCCAAACCAAGTTCGTCAGGCGCCCAAACGATGCGCTGTAGTGCATTTTGAGAACGTACAAAAATGCGGCCAGCGGGGTTTGGTGCACCGATTGATGAGCCATCCCAAAAGACAAGCTCTACCGTGATCTCGCCCAAAAGGCTGTGAACAAGCGGCTCTATTAGCTCTGCTACCGTGGCGGTTGGGCCCGACGAGGTGGGGTCCTGATCGCCATTCGATGTGGCATCAGCATGCTCTACGGCTGCCATTGCTGCCTCCGTATTATCTAGTGGCATTTCTACTAACCCTAATGTGACCTACGTAAAGTCGGCACAGGTTTTTTTCTTCAGTTGGGACTAAAGACCTCTAGATATTATTTCTACGAATAGCTAGAATTATCTGTCAAGGCTAGGTCGGGGCGTGTAAAAGCCGCTGACTCGACAGTTTGGCGTGAGGAGTACTGACGTGTGTGATCATTGCGGTTGTCGAAACTTTGCACCAATTGCGGAGTTGACCGCAGAGCACGTGGAGATTCTGGCCTTGGCCTGGCAACTTACCGAAGCACACCAGGAAGGTCGTAGTGCACCCGAAGGTGTGGCCAAAGAGCTGTACGCCTTGTTGGAGGTGCATGATGCCAAAGAAGAGGTGGGGCTTTATCCAATCTTGTCGGCCCTAGGTGGGCTCGACGACGATGTGCGGGCACAACTTGAGGCCGAACACGCCGAATTGTTCGAGGTTCTCGACCACGGCGTGTTCGACCGCAAGGTTTACTACTCCCTCGAATCACATATTGAACTGGAAGAACACGAACTTTTCTCGGGTGCCATGCTTCGATACGACGAAGCCGAATGGGAAGAAATGAGCTTGGCTCATCACGCCGTGGAACACGCCTTTGGCCGTCCTCACAGCCACGGTGAGGACGATCATCACCACGCCCATGGCGCTGGTGCGCACGAACATTCTCACGAACACGAACATGTCCACGGACATGCTCACCCCGGCCAACCGGCAGCGGTGGCACCAGTTACCGCGACGGAGCCAGTTCACTAGCTATCTTTGAACGCTGTGCCTACCAGGCGTCGATCCAGGGTAATTTCTTGTCGGTTCTGACGGGTCGCGGCGGTAGTGCGGCCAAGGCATTGCTAATCCACCGACGAGTGTCGGCTGGGTCGATCACATCGTCAAGCGCAGGCGTTAGACCCTGTGCCAGGGCTTTGCCTCGCTCATAGGCGGCTGCCACCATCGATTCGTAAGTGGCTTGGCGTTCATCGGGGTTTTCAATGGCGGCCAGTTCGTTGCGATACCCGAGCTGCACTGCTCCCTCTAACCCCATGCCGCCGAACTCTCCGGTTGGCCACGAAATTGTGAACATTGAGGCCTGATAGCTGCCACCAGTCATGGCAATGGCGCCAAGTCCGTAGCTTTTTCGCAGAATCACCGCCAGTAATGGAACGCTGAGATTCGCCCCGATTACGAACATTCGTGAGCAGTGGCGAATTAGTCCCGTAGTTTCTGCTTCGGGGCCCACCATGTTCCCGGGGGTGTCTGAAAGTGAAACGATTGGAATGTCATAAGCCTCGCACAGCTGCATAAAGCGGGCGGCTTTGTCGGCGGCATCAGAGTCGATGGCACCGCCCAGGTGCATTGGGTTGTTGGCCATAATACCCACGGGGTGGCCTTCGATTCGGGCGAATGCGGTGATCATTGCTAAACCGAAATTAGGGCGAAGTTCAAGAACCGAATCGGTGTCGGCCATGGTTTCTATAAGTGAGCGGATGTCGTAGGCCCGAACCCGATTTTCGGGAATGGCACGGCGCAATAAGCGCTGGTCAGCGCATTCCCAGTTTTCAGTGGACCCCTGAAAATAACTCAGGTATTGCTTAGCGATCGCCACTGCCTCGGTTTCATCTTCTACCAACACATCGATCACACCGTTTTGTTGCATCACCTCGATGGGACCGATTTCTTCAGCTCGAAAAGTGCCCAGACCACCACCTTCAACCATGACCGGACCGCCCATGCCAAGGCTGGTGGATTTGGTGGCGATGATAACGTCGCAACAGCCCAACAGCGCGGCGTTTCCGGCAAAACAATTACCCGAAACTATGCCAACCAGTGGCACCGCCCCGCTTAGCTTGCCCCAGTACTCAAAACCTCGGATAAAGCCGCCCCCTTCCGTGTCTCCCGGTCGGCCGCCGCCCCCTTCAGCAAAAATCACGGTGGGTAGACGCCACCGCAAGGCCAATTCGGCAATGCGGTCAAGTTTGAAATGGTTATTGGCGCCTTGAGTGCCTGCCAACACGGTGTAGTCATAGCCCATAACTGCTATTCGGCTTTGTTCCACAGAAAACAGGTGGCCATTGACATGCGCCGTTCCCATCACGAACCCGTCGGCTGGGGTTTGGGTAATCAACTCTTCGATGGAGTTGCGGCGCCGCCTGGCGGCCACGGTGAAGGCACCCCATTCGGTGAAAGTGCCAGAATCGCAAAGATCGTCAAGATTCTCTCGAACCGTGCGATGGCCCTTGGCATGCCGACGTGTCACTGCTTCGGGGCGGTTGGCGTCGAGGGTATAACGGCGACGGTCTAGAACTTCACCTAGATCACGGCGAATTTCATCGAGATCGAAGATTTCGGTTTCTTGGGGCGTATTATTGGCAACAAGATCAGCTGGTTCCAAGACAATAATGGGCTGACCTTTGGCAACCGTATCGCCCACCTGCGTTAAGACCTGGGTGGCGACTCCGGCGGAATCAGCTAAGACCAGATGTTCCATTTTCATGGCTTCGATAATGAGTAGCTCATCACCATGGTTAACTGTGTCACCGCTCTTGACTAGAACTTCAACGACGGTGCCATCGGTGTGAGCAGTAATGGTGTGGTTACCGTTTGGAGGTGCTGATATTGTTGCGAATGCTGGTTGTTTTTGGTTTTTGGGAGTTGCGGCGTCGGTCGATGTTGAGGTCGAGGTGTTTCTTTGCTGGGCCGGTGACGCTAAAAGCGCTTTGTTAAGCGAAGGCGATGCTTCCACGCCCACGGTTTCGTTGTTTGAATCCAAGAGCTCGTCTAAGTGCTCATCAATGAAGGTGGTATGAAACTTGGCTGCCTCCACTTCGGGGCGTGCTAAGAGCTCCAATAGAAACGACTGGTTGGTTTCAACCCCCTCGATATTGGTTTGATCAAGCGCACCTCGAGTTTTCGCTAATGCGGTGGACCAAGTTCCAGGTGAAGTCACAATTAGTTTTGCCAATAACGAATCGAAGCGGGGGTTAGTGTGGTGTCCACTTCGGAAACCGGTGTCCATGCGAATGCCACGCCCGGTAGGGGGCTCAAAATCGTGAAGTGTTCCAACTGCGGGTGCCACTGAACCGTTGGTTTCCATAGTCTCGGCGTTGATGCGAACCTGAATGGCAATTCCTTTAGGCGGTGAAATTGCCGCCGAAGACAGACCCAATTCTGCTAGCGTCTTGCCTTGTGCAATCTGTAGTTGCAGCGCCACAAGGTCTAGGCCGGTTACCTCTTCGGTAACCGTATGTTCAACCTGTAGTCGAGGGTTAGACTCAATGTAAATAGCGGTTTGCTCGGCTACCAAGAATTCGACGGTTCCGAGGCTGTTATAGCTGGTCAGCTGCCCTAAAGTGACAGCATACTCGAACAGTTGCTGGCGAATTTCTTCGTTAATCATGAAGGCTGGCGCAACTTCAACCAGCTTCTGGCGGTGACGCTGCAAGCTACATTCACGATCCCACAAGTGGAGAACTTCGTGGCCATCACCAACGATTTGCACCTCGACGTGGCGCGCCTCGGGCAAAAACTCTTCAACATATAGCTGTCCGTTTCCAAAGGCAGCTACGGCTTGGCGTGTACAGGCGGTGAAGGCTCTTTCTAGCTCAGCGCTGTTGCGCGCGATTCGCATTCCTCGGCCTCCACCTCCGGCGATGGCCTTTATCATTACCGCCGGATCGCCAGACCCTGCTTGGTTGACACGGTTTGCAGGGCCGATGTTGCTCGACAATTCGGAGGTCGATTGCAATGCAGCCAGAAAGTCTTGAGCTTCGCCAAGCGAGGTAGGGCCGTTGGTGCCACGTAGCACCGGTATGCCAGCTTCGGCTGCCATTGTGCGTGCTGCTGCCTTGTTCCCAAAAGCGGCTAGCGCCTGCGGGTTTGGACCTATGAAGGTGAGCCCTGCCGCAGCGCAAGCGAGTGCAAAGGCCGCACTTTCACTCAGGAAACCGTAACCAGGATGTATTGCGTCGCAGTTCATTTTGCGAGCGGCACCAATTACGGCGTCGATGTTGAGGTAGGCACGAGGGCCAGTTTCGGCAAGCGTTACCGATTCGTCGCACTGCGACACATGCCAGGCATGAGCCTCATCTTCAGAGGCCAGAGCAATAGTGGTGATGCCTAGATCGGCGGCGCTTTGAGCAATTCGAACAGCAATTTCGCCTCGATTGGCGATTAGCAAACGCTGCATGTGTTCCCCCTTGCGAACTGCCTTGCATCTTAACGGCAACCTACGCAGTGCTATGCTTATAGGTATGGCAACTGCGGCTTCGACTGCTTTGAGAGAGAAAGTGGACCGTCACCTATCTGAGATCAAAGATGCTGTTTTGAAACATGGTGGCGTGTCGATTTCGCTATTCGGCTCGGTGGCGCGTGGTGAAGATAACTCAGCTAGCGATATCGCTTCAGTAATTCCTGGCTTCGCGGTAGGGCACGTCGGCGAAGGGGTTGGGTTCGCGGGGGAGCCCAAGGGCACGTTCCCCTAAGATATTTCGCTGAATTTCATCGGTACCACCCGCTATTGATTGGGCTGGTACTGAAATTAAAATCTCGGCCAAAATTCCATCTAATGGGGCCCGAGAGTCGGTGCCAGCCAAAAGCCCACCTGTGCCAGCGATCATCCCGTGAACTTTGGCTGCTTGGCGCGCTACCTGGCTAAGTGCCAGCTTGCCAATAGAGCCTTCAGGCCCTGGTGGACGCCCAAGAGCACGAGCCGCCTGGGCACGGTCGGCGGTCCAACCCGCCGCGCGATTCATAGCAATAAGGCGAGCCAGCTCTTGTCGGATGATCGGATCTTGAGCTCGCCCAGAATCTTGAGCATGGCTGATTGCCAAGTCGGCCCGCCCGGCTCGTTGTGGGTACCAGGAATAAACCTTCGCTGACTCTGCGGCCTCGGCCATTGCCTCTTCTAAAACTCGGCCCGGATCTACCCCTCGAAAATTTCCGCGCCCTAGAACCGCGAAGCGGCGCTCATGCGCCAATGTTGCTAACGCGGCTGCCCAACCTTCATTAACCGTGCCCACCACCCAATCTTTGGGGATGCGAGCGTCGGTGAGAAAGACCTCATTGAAGGAGTCGTGGTAGTTCATTTGCCGTAGTGGCCGAACTTCAACCCCGGCCTGTTTCATGGGCAATACGAAGTAAGTTATGCCCTTGTGTTTGGGGACGTCCCAATTAGTGCGTGCCAGTAACATGCCTAAATCGGCATGGTGGGCGCTGGTATTCCAAACTTTTTGTCCATTAACTACCCACTCATCCCCATCTAGCACTGCGGTGGTGGTCAGGCCCGCTAGGTCGGAACCAGCGGTTGGCTCGCTAAATAGCTGGCACCAGGTTTCTTCTCCGGTCAATAGCTTGGTTAGAAAGCGTTCGCGGCTGAAATTAGGGCCTTGTTCCAAGATTGTGGGCCCGGCCAAACCAACCGGTAAACCAGGCAACGCGCCTACTTTACGCAGTGCATTTGCTACCACCGACTCGCTCCAAGCGGGCAAGCCTCGGCCATGCCATTCTGCTGGCCAAGAAGGAACGCCCCAACCCGACTCGGTGAGGCGTTCTCGCCATTTCCTTAGCGAAAGGTTTGGGTCCCAGTTTTCTTCCGCCCAAGTGCGCGCCTGCACAGCAATTTCAGCTTCGGTCACGGTTACACCAGTCGATCTTTCTAGAGAACGGTTAACTATGGTGATGATACCATAATCGACATAAATGTCGATTCATTTTAAGGTGCGGGGTTTGTCGTGATGGTGCATTGCGCTCTGCAGCATTGGTAGTGGTTGTTCCCAGGGGTACCATGAGACAGTGGCTGGTGGTATGGACGATGCTACGAGTAAAGATGGTCGCCATTTCGTGCTGAACGAGAGCTCTCAAGCAGATGAGGAAAACAGGTCCTTAGATCCCGCCGACGATTCGAAGGGTCGAACTCGCGGCGGCTGGATACCGGTAGGTACAGCAGCTGAACGTCGAGTAGCTCACGCTGAACGGTCTACGGAGAAAGGTCGACAAACTCGACGGAGGATTGTCGATGCAGCGCGTCGAGTCTTTGAAGAGCGTGGGTATCTCGACGTTGGTGTCGATGAAATTGTCCAAGAAGCGGGAATGGCGCGTGGTTCGTTCTACACATATTTTTCAACCAAGGTTGATATTTTGCGTGTGATTTCGGAAGAGGTCGCACAGTCCATTGACTTGGCTCTGGTCACGAGGCCAACAGACACCCGGCTTGATCCAGTTGACTCTTTGGTCCGATCCAATCTCAGGTACATGGAAGCGTATCGGAACAATGCCAAGATGTATGCCCTGCTTGAACAGCTGAGCCATATCGACAGCGAGCTGCTTGAAAAACAGGGTCAACGACATCAGCGAGATGTTGAGAGAATTGCAGCAACCATCGAACGCTGGCAGCGTCGCGGATATTCGGACCCTTATGTGGCCCCGATACCGACTGCTGCGGCTCTACTAGCGATGACTCGACATACCTGCTTTTGGCTCTACGTGCGCGGTGATAAACAATATGATGAGGCCGACGCCGCTTTGGCGATGAACAACGCATGGATTCGTACCGTCGATCTGCGGCGAGTTCCGAATCCAGATTGGTCCCACTAATGCCCTGCGAACTATGCAGAGCGATGAAGCCGACTAGCGGCCGACAAAGTTAGCGACACGACGTTCGCTAACTGCCTTAAGTCCTTCCCGGAAGTCTTCAGTTTGCTGAAGGCGCTCTTGCTCGGAACGTTCTCTGGCCAAAGCTGCCTCGATGTTTCGGTTGAGAGGCGCTCTCATCGTGTGCCGAATAGATTGCACAGCCAGCGGAGCCGATTTTGCGATCTCTTCGGCTAGGTCGGTGGCTTTAGCTTCGATCATGTCGGCTGAAACGAGATAATCGCATAGTCCAATGTCGAAAGCTTGGCGCCCGTTGAGTCGTTGGCCTGTGTACAAGAGCTCGGCACTCCGCTGATTTCCAATTACCCACGGAAGCGTTTCGGACAACGCAAAGCCATGGTGGAAACCAAGCAATGAGAAATTGGCCGAGAATCGTGATTCAGGCGATGCCACGCGGAAGTCTGCGACCAAAGCCAAACCGAGGCCACCTCCGATGGCAGCTCCTTGGACCGCCGCCACTATGGGAATCTGTTGAGCAAATAGCCGAGTCGCTACGTCATAAACGTGGCGAGTTCCGTCACCACGTAATGAACCAGTACTACCAGAGAAATCCGCTCCTGCGCAGAAGTTCTTACCGTCGCTGCTAAGGACGGCGGCCCTGGCACCGTTCTTCGCCCCAGCCTCTAAAGCGTCGGCCACTGCGGAGAGGGTGTCAAAATCGAAGAAGTTGTGAGGCCCTCTCTCAATTCGAACTTGCAGGACATGTGTTTCTGGGTCTTGTTTAGCAAAGACATCTTGACTCGAGCTCATTGCGATAATGTACCAAGAATCGACATTAGTGTCGATATTGTTCTTTCTAGGACGACGTGAAGGGAACAGAAGTGCGTATCGGAGTTCACTATGGGTCTTCAACGGACTTTCCATCGGTCATTGAAGAGATAACCACATATGATTACCTGGGAATTGACCATGTTTGGGTCGGTGAGAGTTACGGCTATGACGCTATAAGCACTCTTGGGTTACTTGCGGCGAAAACTAAGAACATTCAACTTGGAACGTCCATCATCGGGGTTCAAACTCGTAGCGCGGCCTTGATTGCAATGACAGCAGCAACCATTGATGTGTACTCGTCAGGGCGCATGAATCTTGGCCTCGGAGTTTCAGGGCCTCAGGTGGTAGAAGGCTTTCACGATGTCTCCTTTGGTAGGCCGCTTCGAGACACTCGCCAGGTCATTGAAGTATGTAGGACGTTATGGTCTGGAGGGTCGATAGCTTCAGAGCGATACCTAAATCATGGGGCTCCGTATCGAGAGCTCAAAATGATTCATAGGGCGCCACGCCAGTCGATTCCGATTGTGGTGGCGGCGGTTGGTGACCAAAACACAGCGCTTGCCGCAGAGCTCGCGGACGCTTGGATGCCAGTTTTCTTCTGGCCTGAGCGATATCGGGAAATCTGGGGAGACTCTCTAGACGTTGGTCTAGGAAGGCGGGCACCAACACTTGGCGATTTAGGCATCGTGGTAAGCATTGCAGCGGGAATAGATGTCGATCGTGAAGCATTTATTGATCTGCAGCGTCACTACGTTGCGCATTACGTGGGTGGTATGGGCACGCGTGAGAACAATTTCTACAATCGACTGTTTCGTCGGTACGGGTTTGAAGAAGAAGCAGAGAAAATTCAAAACCTCTATCTCGGAAAGCAGCGGGATGAAGCCCGGAAACTGGTGCCCCGAGAGTTCTTAGATAGCACCACCGTTCTTGGAGATGAAGACTTCGTCCGTTCACGTTTACGTGCATACCGTCGGGCGGGTGTGAGCCATATCAATATCAACCCTGTCGGTGCGACACCCGGTGAGCGTCTGGCTCAGCTCGAAAGATTGCTTGAGGTCGTACATACGCTCTAACGCCTGCGGAATCGTTGAGATGGCTAATTCGTCGATTCATGGCCTTCACGGTGAGATTGACATTCCTGGGTGGCCAGCTTGCTGCGGGAGTCGACCTGTAATAATCGACATCAATGTCGAACTAATGATACGCTGAGCTTGCTCAGGCGAGAATTGCGTCTGCTTCAAAAACTTGGGGGAAATGTGCGCACACGTAGAAGTCGAATCGTTGCGAGCGTCTTTTTGGCTTTAATGCTTTCGTTTATGGTCGCATGCGGATCTAGCGGAAGTCGGGAAGACCTGGGTCTCAATGCTCAAAGCTCTACCTCGACCAGTGGATCTGCTGAGGATGTTGGTTCAAACGAGTTTGAAGCTATGCCTGTGCGGGGAGGTGTATTGACCATTGCGGAAATCTCGGACGGAGATACCCTCGACCCGTATGCGTCAGCCTATGCAAACGTACACCAACGGGTTGGTCTCGCTGCTAGTCGATTATTGAAGCCGGACACCACAGGGGAGTACGGGTTCGGGGAGGCTCCCTTAGGTCCGGACCTAGCAGAAGCTTGGGACATTTCAGATGACCTCCTCACCTACACATTCAAACTGCGTGAAGATGTGTTCTGGCACGACATAGCGCCCGTTAACGGACGTCAGTTCACCTCGGATGATGTGGTAGCAAGTTTTGAAAAGATCCAAGCTGACGGTGTGCAGGCAAGCATGTTGGCGCATGTAACCGAAATAGTCGCCCCCGATGATTTCACCGTAGTTCTGACGCTTGATCGACCATTCGCTCCTCTTCTGAGCTATATGGGAAATCACCAGATGTGGATCATGCCCAGAGAGGGTATTGAAGGACTGTATGATATGTCTAAGGTGCTTATAGGCACGGGTCCTTTCATTATGACTAAATGGGACCGCGATGTGCAAACTGTCTATGAAGCTAATGATAATTACTACGATAAGGATCTGCCGTATCTAGATAAGATAGTTATGCCAGTAATTCCTGAGCAGTCGGCACGTATTGCAGCCTATAGGTCTGGTGAGATTGACATGATTGCCTCACTGACGCCTCAGGAACGTGAGCTAATTATGGCGAGTGTGCCTGGAAGTTATGTCGTTGAAGATATCGGCACGTCTCCCGTAATGATGTACGTCAATATGGGGCGTAAGCCGTTCGACGACGTTAGAGTTAGGCGAGCTATCAGCCTGGCTGTGGACCGAGTTGGCCTAGGTGAGACAATATTTGGTGAGGGTCTGTTGTCGGGGCCGGTAAACAGTCACCTTGCTCGTTTCGCGTTATCGCAAGATGAACTTTCTGAGCTGATTCCCTACGATCCTGAACTGGCTCGGCGGCTATTGGCCGAAGCTGGCTACCCCGATGGCTTTGAATCTTCCCTTATGGTGTCTTCGGGGTATGGGCCTGCATATGTAACGGCCGCAGAGTGGGTGGTGGCCGACTTGGGAGATGTCGGTATCAAAATGAACATAGACGTGGTAGATCAAGCCACATATAGCACGCGGCGGCCAGAGGTAAATTACGATATGGGGGTCGGTCCGTCCACGCCATTTCAAGAACCAGATGAATGGCTACGTTCGCAATATCACACCGGGGGAGATCGTAACTGGTGGAATATAGATGATGCGACGTTAGATGAGATGCTTGATGAACAAGCACGAACTGTTGATGAAGATCAGCGAATTAAGCTTGTGCAAGATATTCAACGGTATATTTTGACAGATGTGGTCAACCCATCACACTTGTGGGTTGCTAACACCGCAACGATTATTCAACCTCGAATTAAGAATTTTGCCCCGCAACCTGAATATGGACGTGGCTATTTAGCGTACCTGTGGATTGAAAATAGCTAAAAAGAATTAGTCCATATGCTGCGGTAACTTTGAAAGTAGAGAGGGATTTATCTTGGACATGCAGCCACAAAGGTCATCGATCCTAAATGGGATACGAATAGTCGATCTTACGTCGGTGGTTATGGGGCCCTTCGCCTCGCAGATCTTGGGGGATATGGGCGCTGACGTTGTGAAAATCGAAGATGGTCGCGGTGATACAAATAGGTTTATGGGTGGTGGCCCACACCCGCAGATGTCAGGTATCGCCTTGAACATCAATCGCAACAAGAGAAGCTTGTCAGCCGATTTGAAACACGATGGAGGTCGTCAGGTTCTTTATCAGTTATTGGAAGAGGCTGACGTGTTTATGACGAATCTGAGACCGGGCCCTCTTGAGCGTCTAGGACTGTCTTATGGCCAGCTTAAGGACCAGTTTCCCCGACTAATATTTTGTCAGGCTCAAGGCTTTCGCTCCGGCACAGCTGAGGAAAATCGGCCAGCGTACGACGACATTATTCAGGCCGCAACAGGTCTGCCCAGGTTGTCCGAAGTTACCGCTGGCAAGACTTCGTTTATGCCATCAATTATCGCTGACAAAGTTGCTGGTATGGCCATGGTAAATGGGGTACTGGCCGCATTGTATGAACGAGAATGCAGCGGTTTGGGCCAACAAGTTGAAATTCCAATGTTTGACGCTGTCTTGGCGTTCACTTTGGTAGAGCACCTTTCACGAGCAGCGATTGAGGGCGGCACAGCAACATATAGCCGAATAATGACTTCGACTCGTGGACCACATGCGACCAAGGACGGATTCTTGGCAGTGATGCCCTACAACGACGCTCATTGGAGGTCATTGTTTGAGGCGGTTGGTAAAGAGGAACTGCTCGAGGTGCCACCGTTTTCCGACTTTGCCACTCGGCTCCTGCGGGCAGAGGAGGTTTACGGGATTCTGGCAAGCATTATCGCAGAACGGACGACGGCCGAATGGTTGGATCTTTGTGCTAAAGAAGGCATCCCGGCGAATGTGGTGCCGACCATCGATGAGATTGTCTCTGACGAAGAGCTTCATCGGGGAATGATTACAACCGCGCAGCACCCACTAATTGGTGAATATCGAGTCGTTGGCCCGTCGATACGGTTTTCGGAGACGCCGATGACGGTACGCCGACACGCGCCTATGGTCGGTGAGCACACCCGTGAAGTTCTAACGGAATTGGGCTACAACGAGGTCCAAATCGAGGCTATGTTGGCGGCTGGAGCGGTGGCCGAACCCACCGAAGGCTAGCTGAGCGGTATTGATGGCCGTCGAATTTGTTATCTCGCTGACAGTATGCCGACCTAGTGCACCTGGGCTGCGTACACGTTTCCTAATCTACGGCTCGAACTAGCCTGCAGGCACGGTGCAGAAGAGCTGATTACGCAGGCGGGTTCTTAATGCCCAGACCAGCAAAGCAACGGCACCAACTTGTAACAGCGGTTGCATTGGTTCGAACCATTTAATGGCACCAGCGCTGCCTAAAGCTAAGAGAACTACTTTGTTACACACCGGGCAACCGACTGCGAAAAAGGTGAGCATCCCAGCGACCAGTCCTCGCCGGGTGTCCGGATCGGCCAAATCCGCCTCATTGGCTGAAACGCCTGACGGCTGAACCTCGGTGCTAACAGAATTAAGGTTTACGTAGGTGCCAACCAGTAGACCCAAGAGCACGGCGCTTAAGAGCAGAGAAGGCCACGACCACCAAGTTGGTGGAATTTCCCGACCGAAAATCGGATTCGGAATGAGGTCGGTTGGCAGCCCAACCACCAACACGTAGACCACGGTCGCCCCAAGAGCGGTGAGCCATTGACGCTTGCCCCAACTTCGCAACGCTTCAAACGACGATATGCGGGACGATGCGGCAGAAGTATCGAGTGAAATTTGTGGCACGTAGTCCGCCTTTAAAACCCTATGGCGCAGTAGCAATCCATGCTGGGCCACTATACCCCAGTGGGTTTAATTGGCAACGTCGGTTCTTAGGGCTCGAACCCAGCCTATGGCAGGGTGGTAAAGGTGAGTAACGAATCTCCCGAGACACCCACTGATCTTTGGATGCAGTTGCACGCCTCATGGGACGCCCAACAAGAGCTTTACATTCGCGATCGTGAGCGTCGCTATGAGGTGCTGTTTGAATTTGTAGATCAGGTGGCGCCAGCGCCTACACGAATCCTCGACTTAGCCTGCGGACCGGGTTCGTTGGCGAAACGATGTTTAGACCGTTATCCGAAGGCGCAGGTCGTGGCGGTTGATATTGACCCAGTACTACTTCAAATTGGGAAGAGCGCCCTAGGTGATATGCAAGGACGCCTCAGGTGGGTTCAGGCTGATCTGCGTGAAAACGATTGGTGGGCGTATCTACAACCCAATTCCTTCGACCTGGCGGTGTCATCCACAGCTCTGCATTGGTTAACTGCCACCGAGCTAAAGTCCTTATATGGGCGAGCGGCCTCATTGCTAAAAGCCGATGGGGTTTTGCTCAATGCCGACTATTTTGAACCGAACCCAGCTGCGTCGCGACCGGCAGCGGCCATTGAAAAAGTGGATGAAAAGCGGCAAGCCGAGGCCCGAACCAATGGTGCTTTGAGTTGGGACGACTGGTGGCAAAAGGTGCGAGAGATTTCGGAATTGGGTCCTGCTTTGGCGGAACGTGATCAGATTTTTCCACCCGATTCGACCCGGAGCCAGCTAAGCCCCACCTTTGATGAACATCGTAAAGCTTTAGCGGAGGCCGGTTTCAGTGAGGTGCAAATGGTTTGGCAAGACTTAAATGAAGGCCTGCTCGTGGCGCTTTTGGATACATCCAGCTAGAGGCCTGGCCTAAGCTCGGCCCAGTTAGCCATGAGCGGGGCGTGCCCAAAAGCGATGGAAAGACGACGTTTCGGTGCCGCTAGCCTTGGTCCACAAGGCATGTTCATGGACCCAAAAAATGTCTAGTAAAGGGGACCAATGAGCTTTGAAATACCTCAAGATTTACAGGATTATCTGAAGGTCTTAGACGATTTCATTGATGCTGAAATCAAACCGCTCGAAGAAGCTGACGACAATATTCGCTTCTTCGACCACCGCCGTGAGGATGCTCGAACCAACTGGGAAGCCGGCGGTTTGCCTCGTGAGGAGTGGGAAGCGCTCATGGGTGAAGCACGTCGTCGAGCCGACGCAGCTGGCCATTACCGTTATCCGTACCCTAAAGAATATGGTGGTCAAGAAGGCACCAACCTGGGGATGGCGGTCATACGCGAGCATCTGGCCCTCAAAGGGCTGGGGCTGCACAACGATCTACAGACCGAGCATTCCATTGTGGGGAATAACGTTGGTTTGCTATTGATGATCGCTCACGGCACCGATAAGCAAAAGGCCGAATGGATTGATGATCTGGCCGCCGGAAGGAACGGTTTTGCCTTTGGAATCACCGAACCTGACCACGGCTCGGATGCTACCCATATGGAAACTTATGCGGTGCGTGACGGTGATGAGTGGATTATCAACGGTGCCAAGACTTGGAACACTGGTATTCATAAGGCCAAATGGGATCTAATTTTTGCTCGCACGAGCGGCCAAGCTGGCGATGGAACCGGTATTACTGCCTTTTTGGTACCCACCGATGCGCCGGGTTTTAAAATCGAAGAATTCCTCTGGACCTTTAATATGCCCACCGACCATGCCACCATTTCACTCACGAACGTTCGGGTGCCGCACGAAAATATCTTTGGTGGTGAAGGCAAAGGTTTGGGTGTGGTGCAAATGTTCTTCAACGAGAACCGCATTCGCCAAGCAGCATCCAGCCTCGGCGCGGCCCAATATTGCATCAACGAAGCCGTAGAATATGCCAAAGTTCGGGCACCGTTTGGCAAGCCGCTGGCAACCAACCAAGGCATTCAGTTTCCGCTGGTGGAATTACAGACACAAGCGGAAATGCTAAGAGCCCTGATCCATAAAACTGCTTGGCAAATGGACGAATACGGCCCGTTTTCGGTGTCCGACAAAGTTTCAATGTGTAACTACATTGCTAATCGCCTTTGCTGCGACGCGGCTGATCGCGCCATGCAGGTACATGGTGGTTTGGGCTATTCCAGGCACAAGCCATTCGAACATATCTACCGGCACCACCGGCGATATCGAATTACCGAAGGCGCCGAAGAGATTCAGATGCGCCGGGTAGCTGGATACATGTTTGGTTTCATGAAACAGCGAGCGCCTAAAGGCGTTTCTGAAGACAGCTAAATGGTTGATGTCAGGCCGGTGTGCCCGGCCTGACATCCAAATTGCTTAAATGGTCTAGATTTTAGCGATGTGCTGCTAACCAGGTGTTTTACGCCCCTTGAGGCGCGCTATCCCTGGGCGGCTTCATAGGCCTTCTTGTATTCATCGACCAGAATCCGCTTATAAAGCTTTCCGGTGGGCAAACGAGGCAGCTCATCGCGAAAATCAATCGAACGCGGCACTTTGTAAGAGGCCAAATGTTGGCGCATGAAGTTCATAAGTTCGGTTTTCGTCTCATCTTCAGCCGCTTCGCCATCAAGCAGTTGAATCACCGCTTTCACTTCTTCACCGAAGTCTTCATTGGGCACTCCGAACACTGCTACGTCGGCCACCGCTGGATGCTGAATGAGGACATCTTCAATTTCTCTCGGGTAAATGTTCACTCCGCCAGAGATAATCATGTGAGCTTTGCGATCGGTTAGATACAGGTAGCCCTCTTCGTCGAGGTAACCGACGTCTCCCAAGGTGCTGAGACCACCCGAGCGCCGTGATTCCGCCGTTTTTGCGGGATCGTTGTGATACTCGAATTCTCCGCCGCCACCAAAGTAAATAGCGCCCTCTTCACGCGGTCCAAGCTCGTTACCATCCTCGTCAAGAATGTGAATTTCACCGACCATGGGTCGGCCTACAGAACCAGGGTGTTCTAGCCAGTCTTCGCTGGTTATGAAGGTAGAACCGTTCCCTTCCGTGCCAGCGTAATATTCGTAAATTACCGGGCCCCACCACTCAATCATGTCGCGCTTCACCGGCACCGGGCAGGGCGCAGCAGCGTGAATGGCGACTTTGTGGCTCGATAGATCGTACTTATTCCGCTGTTCTTCGCTCAGACGCAACAGGCGAATAAACATGGTTGGTACCCATTGGCTATGGGTGATCTTGTATTTCTCAATTAACTGCAACGCTTGTTCGGGGTCGAACCGCTCCATGATCACTACCACGCCGCCAAAACGGTGCACGTTGATAGAAAATGCCAGCGGTGCAGCGTGATACATGGGTGCTGGCGAAAGGTATGCCATACCATCGGCAAACTGGTAGAGCATGCCCATGGCGCTCAACAACGGGTCGTCCTCGTCGGCTGGGTGACCTTCCGGCAGTGGGCGAATAACCCCTTTGGGTCGACCAGTGGTTCCCGATGAGTAGAGCATAATGGTCCCGTGGCTCTCATCAGCGATGCCCGAGGTGGGTTGGGCCGCCATTAGGTCTTCATATGAGTCGAACCCTTCGGCGTTGCCGTCACACATCAATCGATTGGTGACCCGCGACAAACTGCCCCAATCTATGCCACTGGCAACCTCGGCCAGGGCCCGTGACGTGAAGAAAACTTTGGCCTCGCAGTCTTCAACAATGTATGCCACTTCTTCTGAGGTCAGATGGCTGTTGATGGCAGTTATATAAATGCCAGAACGTAGCGCCCCCCACACGATTTCCATGAAGTGGATCTGGTTTTCCATAAACAGCGCCACATGATCGCCGCGCTCAAGGCCAACCGAACGTAAATACTGGGCGACTTGGTTAGAACGCTCGTTAAGTTCACGATAAGTCTGTGTTTCGCCAGATGTGGCCATGATTACTGCCGGACGGTCAGGACTTGTCTCGGCAAAATTTCCTGGATACATGTTCCCCCTAACGACATTCCCAAATTGGGCCGATGACCCCCCGGCCATCTATGGCAACCTTAATGGGCGAAGTGCCAACAGTGCTACGAAAAGGAATCTCTCAACCATGAGCAGCGTGCAGGTAGAAGAAATCGACGACGGCATCACAAAAGTCACGATGAACCGACCAGACCGGCTGAATGCTATGGATGCCGAACTAGTGGAAGGCCTACACAACGCCTTTGGCTCCATTGGTGTTGAACGATCTACTCGTGCCGTAATCCTCACCGGTGCCGGTCGCGGGTTCTGCGCTGGCTTAGACCTCGGTGGCTACGGTGAAACCCCAGGTACCCAAGATGAAGGACGGGCACCCCTGGGTTTGGCGACCCAGCAACACATTGCCACGTTGGTGCCAAGGCTTCGCTCGATGCGCCAGCCCGTGATAGCTGCCGTTAACGGACCAGCAGCTGGCGGTGGTTTGGCGCTGGCGTTGGCATCTGATGTTCGGATTGCCTCGTCGAGCGCCAAGTTTAACGTGGCCTTTGTTCGTATTGGGCTTTCTGGTTGCGACATTGGAGTCTCATGGCTCCTGCCACGTTTGATCGGCGCCGGTCGGGCCTTTGAATTGCTGTTGACTGGTCGCATCATTGATGCCACTGAAGCGGACCACATCGGCCTGGTAACCAGAGTGGTTCCCGAAGCTGAACTTATGGATTCGGCGCTTGATACGGCACGGATGATTCGTAATAACTCGCCGATGGGTGTTTGGATGACCAAAGAAGTGATGTGGTCAAACCTGGAGGTCGGTAGTTTGCAGGCTGGGATCGACCTTGAGAACCGCACACAGATTCTTACGAGCATGACTGAGGATCACCGAGAAGCCATGGTGGCCTTTCTGGAAAAGCGTGATCCTCAATTCAAATACGGTTAATTGAAAACATGCAGGTCGATCAGGCACGAGCTATTTGCTGAGAGTGGCAATCGCAGCTTCAAGTTTGGCAGCTGCGCCCTCGGCCACCTCGGCGAATGCTGCATCTGGCATTAGATGGCGTGGGTCGACCGCGCTGACACGGGTTCCACCGTCAGGAGTAGCTTCGAGCACAACGTTGCACGGCAACATCAGCGCTACCGTTGGATCGAGTTGCAACGCTTGGTGGGCGAAGTTCGGATTGCAGGCACCAAGAATCTTCAGCGGCGGTCGATCTACGTCAATTTTGGCTTTCAGGGTGGCGGCAACGTCCATTTCTGTGAGTACGCCAAAGCCCTGCTCGCTAAGGGAAGCCCTAATAGCTTCCTCGGCGTCGGCCATGTTGGTCTCGAGAACAACCGAAAATGAGTCCATATCCTTCTTTCCTTTCCATAATTGTTGTTAAGCGACAACGTGGAGTGAACGCTGTTAGCGCTTGGCAAAACCGGTAATTCGACTAAGTAGTGAGCTTTGTCCATTGGCGGCTCGAGCTGCTTTGGCGGCTGCTTTGGCCTCGGCGCGCTCTTCAGCGCATCGGCACCTTTTGTCACGCGGTACTCCCGCTAAAACCTGTTCTACATGGGCGCCGCAACCGGCATATGTGGGGCGGTGGCATCGGCGGCATTCAACTCGTGAGCACATACCCTCGAGGGTATACAATTTCTTTATGGCTGCAAACTCACGGTGAAACACCCGATTAATTAGGGGTTCGACTAGATATAACTAGGCCATATTGCCTAGAGTACTTTTTCGTAGGCTATTTCAATGGCGTGAAACGTAGCCTATAGGTGGGATTTATGAATTTCTGGTACGAATGCAACAGGTTGGCGTTTATACCCACGCGGGTATAATTGCTATTCCATGATTCCTTGGAAGACCTTGAAGCGAGGCGAACTCCGGTGAAGTTCATCCAGTACTATCTAGATTGTCTTTCCCATGCCAGCTATCTGGTGGCAGATGAGAGCTCTGGCGTCGCCGTTGTGGTTGACCCCAGGCGCGACATCCAGATCTATCTTGATGACGCCCATGAAGCTGGCCTTGAGATTCGCTACGTCATTGAAACCCATTTCCATGCTGACTTTCTCTCGGGCCACCTCGAATTGGCTGAAGCAACCGGGGCCGAAATTATTTATGGCGCTGCAGCCAATCCGGCTTTTCCCATCCGTCGGGTCCGCACCGGCGAGCGACTCATGCTTGGGGATGATTCAGGAGTGGTGCTTGAATTCCGTGAAACGCCCGGTCACACGCCCGAATCTATAAGTGTGGTCGTTTGGGAAAGCGCGAACGAAAGTGAACCGCATTCGGTCTTGACTGGCGACACCTTGTTCATTGGCGATGTGGGCCGCCCTGACCTATTGGCCTCGGTTGGAGTGACTGCCGACGACCTGGCGCGCTCACTTTATGATTCGCTGCACTCGCAGCTGATGGTTTTGCCTGATGCTACCCGGGTGTATCCGGCCCACGGTGCTGGTTCCGCTTGTGGCAAGAATCTTTCCACTGAAACCACTTCTACTATTGGTGAACAACGGCAAATGAACTACGCCGTGCAGCCCATGGGCGTGGAAGAGTTCGTGAAAGTGGTGACCGAAGGGCAGCCCACAATGCCCGGCTATTTCGGCTTCAATGCCAATCTCAATAAATCAGAACGAAGCCTGATCGACGTCTCTGCACCGCTGCCACTGTCACTTGAGCAGGTTCTCGCAGCCCAGGCCGACGGAGCCATTGCCATTGATACCCGCGATTCGATTGATTTCGCCCACGGGCATTTTGTGGGTTCCATCAACGTTGGTCTCGACGGACGATTCGCTGAATATGTTGGCAGCGTAATTGAACCTGGCACCTCGCTGATCATCATTGCCGACCCAGGTGCCGAAGTTGAGGCCAAGACTCGCTTGGCTCGCATTGGCTTCGACCAGGTAGTTGGCTATCTCCAAGGTGGAATGGGTGATCTGCTTGAACACCAAGAACTAATAGAACGCGGCTCGAGGCTTGGGGTTTACGAGGTTAGACAACGTGGGCTTGCTACGAGCACCCAGATGATCGACATTCGCAACCCCGGGGAAACTGCGTTGGGCACTATTGCCAATGCCAAGACTATTCCTCTCCCGCAGCTGCGTGATCGGGTGGGTGAAATCGATCTCAACCAACCAGTGATCGTGTTTTGCGCCGGTGGTTATCGCTCCTCAGTGGGTGCAAGTTTGCTGCGTACCCTGGGTGCCCGAGACGTGTCTGATCTCTTGGGGGGCTACGACGCCTGGATGGATGCGCAACGAATGGCAGTCGTAAACCGATAAGGCCGCCAAAGCTTGTGGTGCCAACAAGGTGGGAGTTGGCACCACATTACTTATCTAGGTCGATTTGCCAGTGGCTATTTGCCCGTCGCATTAACAGCGCGGTTACGGCTCTGTCAAGGTTGCTGCTACGCCCTCAAGTTCGCCATCACCACGAAACAGGTGTTGGTGACCATCGCTAAAACGCAGTAGCGCCCATCCTTCAAGCAGGTGGCCATCGGGGGTGTTGACCGTGAGGGTGTAGCGCCCGGCGCGCAACCGAGTGCGATCAGGGGTGCGAATTGTGGCTTCCCAATCGTTGGGGCCGGGCATCTCGCCGATCACACGCTCAACCACAAAAACATCGGCGTAGCTAGCGTCGATTAGAACGTTATTAATAGCCACAGTTTCGGCCAAGAGCCGCCAAGAACGCATCGGGTGAACTGTAATACTTCGTGGCACCAAAACCACCCGACCGATAAGGTTGGCGCACCAGATTACAGGGGGCTTCGCCAGTGAAAGTCGTGCTTGAACCGTCGGATGAATATACGCATGAACCCGACCCAGTTCCGAACTACAACGAATCGATGTACTTGAACGCCTTTGACCTTAAAAATGAGGTTGGCGGCTGGTTTCGCATTGGCAACAGAGTCAATGAAGGTTATGCCGAGGTCACGGTGTGCATCTATTTGCCTGGTGGTCGCGTCGGCTTTGTATACGCGCGGCCCCAGATTCACAATAACGATGAGATGAACGCTGCCGGATTATCTATTGAGGTGGTTGAACCTTTCAAACATCTAAAGGTTCGTTATGACGGCAAGGTGTGCCTCCTTGACGAACCTAATCAAATGGCTGAGCCACGCGTAGCTTTTAGTGAAAACCCGTGGGTGGCATGCCAGGTAGAACTCGATTTTCACGGAGTTTCACCTATGTTTGGTGGTCGGCCTGTGAACGATGATGGCACTGAGATTGTGCAAGATTCTGAGAATTCGTTCTCAAAGGCCCACTACGAACAGCATTGTGCTACCACCGGTACCATCCAGGTGGGCGATGAGGTGCTCGAGATCAATGGCCTAGGCCTACGTGACAAATCGTGGGGACCACGTTATTGGCAAGCCATTTCCTGGTATCGATGGATGCCGATGGTGTTTTCAAAAGATTTTGCCATGATGATTTCTATCGTGGGTGGCAAACCCGGTGGCATGGTGCTTGAGAATGGTGAATATCACCTGGTCAGAGACGCCAGCATCGAATCGGACTGGGACGAGAACAACTATCAAACCGGCATGCGAGCTGAAATCAAAACCGACCACCGCGCCTACAGCGTGGCAGGAGAAGTAATTTCATTGATTCCACTGCGAAATCGCCGTATAGATTCCGAGGGTAATGAGCTAACTACTCGAATTACCGAAGCTATGACACGCTTTCATTGCGATGGCCAAGTTGGTATCGGTATGAGTGAATATCTTGATCAGATCGTGGATGGAATTCCTATAGGGCCGGATGTCAAATAGTTGAGTCGGCTAGTTAGTCTGGTGTTTAGTAGAAAAACTAGTGAGAAAAAGGCTCCCAATGTCTGAACCAGTCAATATTCATGAGAAGTTTCCTGCTGGCGGCCAGGCGCTAGCCCGTATTGAAATCGCGGTCCGCAAAAGTGGTCTCCCCAGCTCTACTATCGAACTGGTAAAGACGCGTTCCAGCCAGATAAATGGTTGTGCTTTCTGTCTCGATATGCACCACAAGGATGCCCGCGCCGCTGGTGAAACTGAAGAACGGCTATACATGCTAAATGCCTGGCGTGAAGCAACTTGCTACACCGAGGAAGAACGTGCGGCGCTGGCGCTTACTGAAGCCATCACAATGATCTCCGAAGCACACGTGCCAGCCGAGGTTGAAGACGAAGCGCGCAAGCATTATTCCGATGAACTCTATGCCGCTTTGGTGTTTGCCATTATTGCTATCAACTCGTGGAACCGTGCTGCCATTGCCTCGCATTCTGAACCGGGCCTATATCAACCGGGCCAATTCGACCAATAGAGCATCGGTTTGGGGCGTTCATTTCCGGCTAGTCGATGTAGCGAACAGTGCGTCGGGCAATGAAATAAACAGGAATTGAACCCAAAATGACCAGCATCAAGGCATAAGGCGCGGCTGCGGTAAAGTCAAGCGATTCACCGTTGGTGGTACCCCACAAACCAGTGGCCAAGGTTTGAACGTTGAATGGCAACAACATAAGGGTAGAGGTGAGCTCTTTGCTGGCATCCAACCCAACCAAAAGCGCACCGGTGGCGATTCCTGGAAAGGCTATCGGCAACGACACACGGCGAAAGCGTTCCCAGCTATTGCTGCCAAGGGCAGCCGCTGCTTCCTCAAATTTGGGGGCAGCGGCTTGAAGGCCAACCCCTTGGTTCGAGACCGCCAACGGCAAAAACATAATTACGTAGGCCAAGATCAATAGAGTCGGTGTCTTATAGAAGCTGGGAACTAGACGGGTTGCTAAAAACACCAACGATAAGGCCAAAACGGCGTTGGGTATTGAATGTGCCAGCCAGACAGAACGCTCGGTTAGATGCGAAAACATTGATGGTTTGCGATTGAGCCACCAGCTCACCGGTAGCGCCATGGCCGTAGTGACCAAACCGGCCCACAGCGCATAATTCAAGGTTGTTCCGGCCGAGGCGAATACCTGCGACCAGTTGACCACAATTGCTTGGCGTGGTGAGTTGAGTCCTCGAAACGTCATATAAAACGTAGGTGCGACGCCAGCTAAAGGAACGATAAGTGCCGCCAAAAAGACTGGAATTCGGGCGCGCTGTAGGCGAATCTTGTTCGGTGGTCTAACGGTTTGCGAGGCCACACTGAGGGGAATGGGGCGACCGGAGAATAACCGTCCGAGCACTAGAAAACCTAAGGTCAAGACCACCAATAGAAGCGAAAGCGAACGTGCGGAGGTGTAGTCGCCATAGTCAATCATCTCAGCCATGATGGTGGTGGTAAGCGTGCGCTGACGCAGTTGAACCATCGTGCCGTAATCGGACAGCACATGTAGAACCACGATCATGATGCTGCCAGCCAACGCCGGACGCAGTTGCGGAAAGCTGACTTTCCAAAACACTCGGAACGGATGATGGCTCAAGCTTCGGGCTGCCTCTTCTTGAGCCGGGTCAAGATTTCGAACCGCTATAACGCAAGCCAGAAAAACGTAGGGGTAGAGCGACAGGGTTAATACCGCTACCGCACCCAGAAATGACGTTATGAAGTCGGAGTGCGGGTTAAAAACGAGGTTGGCTGAATAGATGGCATAAGCACTGACAAAGCTGGGAATAGCTAGAGGCAGAGCAAAAAGCACCGTGAGGAACTTGCGAAACGGTACGTCGGTTCGAATCACAAGCATTGCCGCGCTGATACCGATTGCTACCGACGCTGCTGAAACGGCCAGCGCCAGCCCCACGGTCCGCCTGATATCGGGCCAGGTAGTGGGGTAGGCGAACAGCTTACGGATCGATTCGTAGGAAAAACCCGCCAGGAAGAGATATAGAAAGGGCGCTAAAGATAGAAGGCCGACGCCAATGGCAAGAATCGGCACTAGCGACGGCCTTCTATCGGATTGCGGCATGGGTTAGCTAGACATACCCAAACGCTTCAAGAGGTCTTGGGCCTCTGTTTGATTGGCGAAAATAGACATATCATAAACCGGAGACTTCACATCGGCCAGACTACCCACCAAGGCACTTTCGGAACCTACTGCCACTGGGTATTGGCCGCCTGAGAGGGCAAGGTCATCACTTGATAGGAACACTTGGCCACCGTCAATATTGGTCAGCCACTCGAGGAAGTCCGCAGCCGCAGCCTGGTTCTTACTGCTAGCTAAAATACCTGCACCTGAGGAGAGAATGAGATTGCCGGGATCTTCAATCGGGAAATTGTAGATTTTGGATGTCATTTGATCGGGCCCACCAACCTCGTTCGCTTTGATCCACCAGTAATAGTGATTGGACAAGCCCATAGCGTGCTTGCCAGCCTCCACAGTGTCGCGAACGTTGCCGTTCTTTTGTTCGTTAACGCCGTTGGCTTTAATTCCTTCTAGGAATTCGGTGGTGGCTTCCTCACCAATTGTGGAAATGAGATACTGCGTCGTGGCCACGAACGCCCCTGAAGGTGCCCAGGCAAAGCTGCCTTTGTATTTCTCATCGGTTAGGTCCATCAACGATTCAGGCAGGTCGGCTTCATCAATCACGGTGGGGTTGTAGTACAGCACCCGAGTTCGTGCTGCGTAGGCGACCCACAGGTTGTTGGGATCTGATAACCCCGGCTGCACCTGGTCAACTATGGCTGAATCGAGCTCAACCAACAGGTCGGCTTTGGCGAGTTGCGCCACCGGCCCGGGGTCTTCGGAAAGAAAAATATCGGCTGGTGAGGCCGAACCTTCCGCTTCAATCTGTCCGAAGTTAGCGTCGGGCTGAATATTGAATTTTACGCCTGTTTCTTCAGTGTAGGCAGCGGTTAGAGTCTCGATAAGGCTGAGGTGTTGGTCAGTGTAAACAGTGAGCAAGACATCACTTTGCGGAGTCTCGTCACTTGAAGGTGGAGATGAATCGTCGCTGCTCTCAGTTGATTCTGTGGTCGAAGATGCCGCGTTGTTATCCGATGAATCATCAGAAGAACACGCGCTCACCATCGCCAATAACAAAACGGCCAGCGCAATGGCAAAGCTCGACCGGAAGCGGTTTCGGAACACAGGGGGGTCCTTTCGGTTGCGAATATATGACAAAATGAACGAAAGTTAGCCGCGATTTAAGGTAGCGGTGTGCCTATCGTTCCGGTCAATCCGGCCTTAGGTGGCGTAGGTACATACCGGGTTTTCAACTTCTAGAAGTACCTGGTCGCCGATGGCGTAGTTACGATCACCGATGATGCGCACCGGCACCGTGCGCGACAACTCGGGTACATCCACGCAAAGCAAACTATCGTGCCCATAAAACGTTCGGTCTCTAATGGTGCCGATGACGCCAGACTGGTTCTCCGCAGCATAGTTATTTTCAATGCTGCTAAGCAGCGATACCCTAATGTTCTCAGGCCGAATCAATACGTCGCAGCGGCCCGTTCTGCCGTGCCATACCGAAACCGGAAGATTGCCAAAAGCACACGAAACGTTGGGCCCACCTTTTGGTTCGGTCGCCTTGACGTGGCCATCGACTATTACGGTTTCGCCCATGAACCGGGCCAGCTCTAGGTCGTTTGGCTGATAGTAGGTCTCATCGGGCGGACCTACCTGAACCATTTCTCCGGCCCGCATGACCGCCACTCGATCACCGAGCGCCAAAGCTTCTTCCTGGTCGTGTGTGACCAACACAACCGTACTGCCTAGCTTTCGCAACAACTGGCGGACCTCGTTGCGAAGCGTTTCTCGTAGGTATTCATCTAACGCGGAGAATGGTTCGTCTAAAAGAACCACTCGAGGTCCGGGAGCTATCGCCCGGGCCAATGCGATTCGCTGCTGTTGGCCACCGGACAATTCATGTGGACGGCGCTTTCCAAGATTTCCCAATCCGACCAGGTCGAGCGTTTCTTGAACCCGTTGACGTCGTTTCGAGCTGTTCATGTGACGAAGCCCGAAACCAACATTCTGGGCTACCGAGAGATGTGGAAAGAGAGCACCGTCTTGGGGCACAAAACCGATACCGCGCTCGTGTGCTGGTACTGATCGGCGACCTGGAGCAAAGACGGTTTCGCCATCCACGCTGATGAAACCAGAGTCAGGGGTTTCGAAACCTGCGATGGAACGCAGCAAAGTGGTTTTTCCACAGCCAGAAGGGCCTAAAACGGCTACGAATTCGCCGCTGGCAACATTGAAGTCGACAGTGTTTAGCGCGACCACCGCCGTCTCGTTATCTCTCCCGCCGAAAGACTTGGTGAGTTGCACGACTTCAAGCACAACTCGACTATACCGATGCTGTACGCAGTGCCACAACGCAACTGTTAAGAGTTCTTTACACAGAGGCAGCGCGGATCTTTCGTTGACGTTGTGCCAATTCGGCTTCTCAAGGGATCGAGCTCTAGTAGGGTTAGCCCTTAAGACACATACTTTTCAGGCCATGTGTGCGCTATTTCTATCGGATTTTATTGGAGGCCCATTATGAGTGACACGCTGAAACCGGTTCAAGCGTTTCTAGAGTCTTGGCAAGAGTTGATTGCGCCTGGCGCACCATTTGCCATGGAGGAAACAACTATTTTGGGGCGCCCGGCACGGGTTTTCCCAGCTGCCCCACCTAATCTTCGAGCGGTCTGGGAAGGCTCAGCGGGCTATGGCGACAAAACCTATATCGTCTACGAAGACGAGCATTACACCTATGGGGAAATTCACCGTCAGGTGCGAGCGCTTGCCAACTATCTCTCTACCAAACACGGCATTGCCGAAGGCGACAGGGTTGGCCTATCAATGCGGAACTACCCGGAATGGGTAGTGACTTATTGGGCGGTAATTTCCTTGGGTGCCACCGTGGTTGGCATGAACGCTTGGTGGATCACCGGCGAAATGGAATATGCCCTTCGTGAAACGCATCCGAGCATCATTGTGGTAGACGGGGAACGTCTTGATCGGCTATTGCCAGTGCTGGATTCTTTGCGAGCCGATCACCCATTAGAAGTGATTGCCACCCGACTAAGTGGTGAATGGCCCGAGGGCGTAATCCGTTGGAGCTCGATTGTCGAAGGCGACGCCCCAGATACCTTGCCCGAGGCCAATATCAACCCCGAAGACGACGCCACCATTTTCTTCACCTCTGGAACGACTGGCCAGCCAAAAGGTGCCCAGATCACCCACGTCGGTTCAATTACCAACCTGATGAACTTGATCTTTATGACCAGTGTGGCTGGTGCAGCCGATGCCAAGATTGCCGCTTCCAGCAATGGCGAAAGCACAGTGGCCATGCCAGAAGCCGAAAGCCCTGTATATCTGGCACCTACACCGCTCTTTCACGTAACGGCCCTCAATTGTTTGCTTCATCCGGTCACGGTGGCTGGAGCAACGGTTGTGCTTATGTACCGCTGGGATGCCGGTCGCGCGCTCGAGCTAATTGAGCGAGAAAGGGTGACCAACATATCAGGCGTGCCGACCATGAGCCGCGAGGTGCTAACCCACCCCGACTGGTCGAAGCGTGACACCTCATCGCTCATAGGCATGTCGGGTGGTGGCGCGCCGGTGCCCCCAGATCTAGTCGACAAAATCGGTTCGTCATTAAGTGAAGGTGCCGCCACGACCGGTTATGGCCTAACCGAAACTAGCGGAATCGTGACCGCAAACGCTTCGGGTAGTTATACCGCCAAACCTGCTTCTTGCGGTCCGGTAGTGCCCACACTCGACGCCAAGTTGGTAGATGACTTGGGCGAAGACTTGCCGAAGGACCCTAATACTGTGGGCCGCTTGTGGGTTCGTGGGCCGGTGGTTATTAAAGGCTATTTCAACCAGCCTGAAGCCACTGATGAAGCCATCGTGGATGGTTGGTTCGATACCGGCGATGTTGCCCGCATCGATGAAGACGGTTTCGTGTACATTGTGGACCGGGCCAAAGACATGGTGTTACGCGGCGGCGAGAACATTTTCAGCTCGGAGGTCGAAGCAGCGATTTACGAGCATGAAGATGTAGCTGAAGTTGCTGTCTTTGGAATTCCTGATGAACGTCTTGGTGAAGCAGTAGCAGCGGTAGTGGTACCCACCCCAGGCGCCACAATCGACGTTGAAGAGCTGAAGGCCTTTGTCGCGGAGCGTATTGCTCGTCATAAAGTGCCCGAGGCCATTACTGTTCGAACCGAACCCTTGCCGGTCAATGCCAACGGTAAGTTTCTGAAGCGCGAGCTTCGTTCCGAATATTACGCTGCTTAATAAGCAGTGCACCCAGAGAGGTAAATCTAAATGAAGCTGAGCATGTCGCTGTCGTACGCCGGAGGATTCCTTAAAGGCGTAGAGCAGGTACAAGCCTTTGAAAAAGCCGGCGTCGATATGGTGTGGGTGGCCGAAGCCTACGGGAACGACGCTGTCACCCTCATGGGCTACATCGCTGCCAAGACCGAAACTATTGAAATAGCCTCCGGTATTTTGCCGCTGTACACCCGCACCCCAACGCTGTTAGCCATGACAGCGGCCGGTTTGGATGAAATTTCGGGCGGTCGTGCAGTGTTGGGTATTGGTGCCTCAGGGCCCCAAGTGATCGAAGGCTTCCACGGCGTGCCTTACGATCGCCCGTTGCAGCGCACCCGTGAAATCATCGAAATTTGTCGGCAGGTTTGGCGCCGTGAACGTGTTGAGCATCAGGGCAAGGCCTACCAAATTCCGCTGCCCGAAGGCCAAGGCACCGGCCTAGGCAAGGCTTTGAAGCTGATCACGCATCCTCAACGCTCGGATATTCCTATTTATGTAGCGGCACTTGGCCCTAAGAACGTCGCCATGGCTGCCGAGCTTGCCAACGGTTGGCTTCCAATTTTCTACAACCCACATAAGGCCGCTGACGTCTGGGGTGAAAATTTGGATGAAGGTAAGGCCAAGCGTGATGCAAGCCTTGGCGAACTTCAAATTGTGGCTGGTGGTGCGATTGGTTTTGGTGACGAAGCAACCGCAAAGATGGTGCGCGACGCTAGCCGACCAATGGTGGCACTCTACGTTGGTGGCATGGGCGCCCGGGGCCGCAACTTCTACAACGACCTCTTCAGTCGTTACGGTTACGAAGCCGAAGCCAAGGAAATTCAAGACCTGTACCTGGATGGTAAGAAAGATGAAGCCGCAGCAGCAATACCCGACGACTTTTTGAAAGCAGTGTCACTCTTTGGTGACGAAGGTTTCGTTCGTGACCAAGTTCAGGCCTATAAAGACTCAGGTGTAACGGCGTTGTCTGTCATGCCAGTCGGTGGGGAAGATCCGTTAACGGTACTTGAAAAGGTGAAAGGCTGGGCCGACTAAGCCAGCGACACGTGCAAACGCACTAAACAACACTAAAAATGGTTGGGGCGCTGCTAAATCAGCAGTGCCCCAACTCTGTTTTATGGTTAGAGATTTCGCCTAAAAAGCGAGTGCACCCGCTCCCAGTGCAACTCAGAAGCATACCGATCGTACCGTGGACCGGCCGGAGCAAATCCGTGTAAGGCCTCGGTCATGAAATCAAGAGTGTAGGTAACATTGGCCGCTGCCAGGGCCTCTTCCATGATGGGTATGTCTTCTTTTGGTGCTGTGGTGTCGTTGTCGCACCACGCGAAGTGCACCTCGGCTTGCACCGGGTTTAAGCCCAAGTGCGGTGAATCGTCGGTATCGCGTACCAACCAGGCTCCGTGGATCGAAGCGACCGCATTTACTCGCTCCGGCAGGGCTCGCGCCAGCGAAATCACTAGACCTCCGCTCATGCAGAAACCCACGGCTCCTACCTTGCCCTTGGCGGCGGCCGCATCGCTATCGGCAAAGGCCAACATTGCCTCAGCATCACCAATGATATTGGTGGGAGTCACGCTGTTCATCAGCTCGCTTCTAGCGTGCATGTCTTCGTCACTTTGAGTGAACTCGCGAAAGGGCCCGCCGCGATAGTAAAGGTAGGGCATCATCACGTAGTATCCAGCGCTGGCTAGGCGCGATGCCATGTCATGAAGGGCCGGACGAATGCTAGGCGCGTCCATGAGATATAGAACAACGGGATGCGGTCCGTCGTGTTCGGGGTGATGAATGAAGGTGGTCATTTCACCTTCGGGTGTTGTGATTTCTACTTGGCGTTCGATCATGCCTAAACCTCCAATAGTTGCGTGCTTCGCGTAGGCCGGTGTGCTTCGGCGAGCTTATGCGTAGCTGATTGGTGCGATCTCTAGATGGGTCAGGCCCAAAACTAGACCAAGCGTGGATCTTTTGGTTCGCTTTCAATCAAGGCCCGCGTATATTCAGCCGTGGGTTTCGTAAAGACGGTGGCGGTGGCACCGGTTTCAACAATCTGCCCTGAATTCATGACCACCACCCGCTCACTAAGTTTGCGTGCCACGGTCAGCTCGTGGGTAATGATTAGAACAGTGAGGCCCATCTCGCTCTGTAGCTTTTTCAAAAGTCGTAGAATTAGAAGCTTGACCGGGCCGTCTAAGCTAGCGGTCGGTTCATCCAAAATCAGCAGTTCTGGTGATAGCAGTAAGGCTCTGGCCAAAACGGTACGGGCAAGTTCACCGCCACTCAGCTGGGTGGGTTTGCGGTCTAAATAGCCTGCTGTGAGACCGACTCGCTCTAGCATTTCGGTGGCGATTTGCAGTTGGTCGGCATGGTTCTTACCAATGTTGTGCACCCGTAAGGCCTGGAGCAGAGCATGTTTCACGCTGCGATGCGCATTCAGGGCCGCACGTTGGTTCTGGCTGACCAGTTGAATTTGGCGTCGTAATGATGCTGGTCGGTTAAAGCTAAGCTCTTCCCCTTTGAACCAAACCTCGCCAGAGCTGGCCATTTGGGCACCGGCAATAATTCTTGCCAAGGTAGTTTTTCCGGAACCGCTTTGGCCCACCAGAGCCACGATTTCTCCGGCTTTTAGTTCGAGGCTGGCGTTTTGCAGACTTAAGGTTTCAGCCTTGCTGCGTGCCGTTGAATACTGGTGCGTAACGTCGCACACCGATAATAGGGGCACTGCGGCTTTGGTCGCGCTTGGCGGGCTCATGTTCACTGGTGCTGAGGCTGGTGAGTTGGTCGCTTCTGAGCGATTCTCGAATGTTGTGGCTTTGCTGCGTGGAGCTAGGGCCATTTGTGAAATCGAGCTCACCAAGGCCTTGGTGTACGCGTGTTGCGGAGAGTTGAAAATGTCGGCCACGGTGCCAATTTCGATCAGCTGCCCGTCTTTCATGACGCCTACCCGGTCGCACACCTGAGAAACAACGGCCAAATCATGCGATATGTAAAGCATGGCGATGCCTAATCGCTGGCGTTGCTCTTCCAGAACTTGAAGCACCGCCTGCTGCACGGTGGTATCCAACGTGCTGGTAGGTTCATCGGCCAACAACAGCGATGGTGAGGCCCCGAAAGTGGCAATGGCAATCACCAGGCGCTGTAGTTGTCCGCCCGAGAATTTAGATGGCAAGTCGTTTGGGCGTTCCACGACCTCGTCTAAGCCAATGGCCACCAAATCATCGGCATAGCGCGCAATGGCATTATCACCTAGATACCAATCAAACTGGCGTCCCACCGAGGTAGTAGCGGCCAACGAAGTCATTGGGTGCTGCGGAATTAGGCCCAAGCGACGGCCGCGTAGCGTGGACCACGTTGCCGTGTCGGCCCGCAAAAGGTCATGTCCTTCAAAGGTCAACGCTTGTGCATCCACTCGGGTATCCAACCGGTGCAGGCCCAAGATCGCATTCACCAGACTGCTCTTGCCCGAACCCGAGGCGCCCACTAACCCCAACACCTCGCCGGGCGCGATATTGAAACTTACTCCTCGAACAGCCTCCGTTTTGGTCTTTGAACCTTGGTAGGTGATTCGGAGATCGTCAACCACCAAGAGCGCATTCGCCATCGTTCCCAATTCTGTCGAACCTATTCCGCTTTAGTGGTCGCGGAAGCTCAGAAGCTGGGGATTGATCCGGCTAATGCGAAGACCGTTGGTGTCAATCGGTGCGAGTTCCTTACGTTGGGCCATTGCGAGCTTGGGATATGCCGGTGGGAAAATGATCGCTTCTTCTGCGAGCCGACGCGTAATTTTACTGAGAGCATCCACTCGTTCGTCTTCGTCGGCAGTTTCCCACACCGAGTCCATCCAAGCGTCCACTTCCGAATCTTCATAGCCACACGACAACAGGTTTCTGGAATGGGCTGGAGTAAGGGTCATGTAATTCGCCGGACCGCTCGTGAAACCACTTTGGAACAGGTTCATAAGCATTTGGTAATCATTGGCGAGCCACGCCGAAGACCATGGGCCACCCGCTAACGGACGCAAGTCAACGGAGATGCCAATTTCGGCCCAGCCAGCCGCTAAGACCGAAGCGATTTCTTTGGCGGTTTGGGTGGTGCCAAGAGTGATGGTGAATTTTCGAACGTTGGTGGTTGCTTGCTCTAGATATTGCCGAGCTAAATCGAGGTCGCGTTCCTCGTCAAAAACTTTTAAGTCAGGGTCCCAACCGAGTTCTGCGGGACCTATCGGGCCTTGGCCGATAGTGGCGTGGCCACCAAAAACGCGGTCTTTCACACCTTTGCGGTCCATGGCGTGGGCAATTGCCATTCGAAAATTTCGATCGCTAAATGGCTCTTCAAAGAGGTTGACGTAGGTCAGAATATCGAGTGGTGATTCTGCCATGATCAACTCAAGGTCGTCGTGGTTCTCAATAGCCGACAAGTTCTGATACGGCACCGAAGTTATGAGGTCGATTTTTCCTTGACGAAGGCTGACAACCCGAGTGGCACCGTCGGTGAAAACTGTAAATTCGATGCCTTTGAAGGCTGGTTTTGGGCCGTGGTATCCGTTATAGAGCGACATGGAAACTGTTTGGCCATGGGAATAACGGTCGAGTTGGTAAGGGCCAGTACCCATCATTGTGTCTTTTCGATCTACGAAATCGCGGTGGCTGATCGGAAGGTTGGTGAGATGAGAGCGTAGCAATCCGTAGGGTTTGGCCAGCCCGATCGACACGGTGTGCTCGTCGACTTTATCGAAGCGCTGTACGTATTCGAGCAAATACGTGATCCATTCACTACCTGAACCGAGGTTCAGCATGTGATCCAGGGTGGCAATCACGTCATCGGCCGTGAGCAAGTCACCATTGTGGAAGGTGATGTCGCTGCGTAGGGGAATGGTCCAGGTCAAAAGGTCGTCGCTGATAGTCGGTTCGGCGGAAGCCAAGAGAGGTACCGAATTCAGGTTTTCATCGTAGGTGTAGAGCGTTTCGATGATGGGTTCGGCCAGCCACCTGGTTTGTTCAGAGCCTGAATCTAAGGGGTTGAGACTCGAGGGCGATCCGGCAACACCGATGCGCAAAATGCCATCTTCGTGTCGACTGACTACGGCGTTAGAACTGCTATTACTGCTGCAAGCTGCCAACACGGCCGAACTGGCAACAGCGGCACCGAGGGCACCAACGCCCAAGCCAAGAAAACGCCGACGCGACATGCGTGCCGCGGCCATAGACGCCGACATAGACGTTTCTGCCAGGCTGTTGTGCATGTTTTGGGGGCCTTGATACGCGGCCGTAACACCGTTATCCACAGCAGCGGCACTCTTTGGTTTAGAGGGGAAGCTTTTCATCTTGGTTAAGGGCTGCTTCGGTTGAGGTGTAATTCGAGATAAGGGGGTCGGTTGGGTTGTCTACAAGGCTGGCTTGAGTGCCGCGTGAGGTGAGGTTGTCGGCCAAAAGATTGCCACCGGTAATTCCGGCCACCAAAACTGCCCCTGGTATGAGGGCATACCACCAGGCACCATCTACCAATTGGCTGCCAGCTTCGCTGATCAGGTTACCTAGGGTTGGCTCGGGCGGTGGTACGCCAAGCCCCAGATACGAGAGCCCACCTTCGGCAAATACGGCGATTGCGAAGGCCAACAGAGCTTGAATTGCGATCACCGGTGCGATGTTTGGTAGCACCTCACGAAGCAGAACTTCTCGATTGGGCACCCCAATTAAACGCAAGCTTTCTACGTATTCCTTTTCAATCTCGACTAGAGCGGCCGAACGGGTGACCCTGGTAAAGAACGGGATAAAACCCAGACCGATGCAAAATATCAGTCGAGTCGTCATGGATATTTTCACTCCAAAAAACGCGACATCTCCTGTGGCCACGATGCCGAGCACGATGATGGCCAAGATGAATTGCGGCACGATCTGCGTCATCTCTACCACGCGCATCAAAATCTGGTCAGGCCAGCGCTCGTGACGCCAAGCTGTGTACACCCCAATCGGGACGGCAAAAGCCAGGCCGAATAGCACTGAACCTACGCTCACAAGCAGCGACATCCATGCTCCGGCACTCACACGCACAAAGAGGTCACGTCCAAGTAGATCGGTACCAAACGGGTACTTCCACGAGGGTGCCTCGGCACCCAAGGCGCTAAGGCTATTAGGGTCACTTGGATGTAACAGCCCGATTAGGGCCAACAGAACAAAGGCTCCAAGCAGCACCACACCTAACCAGGTAGCCGCTCGGCTCGTGCCTCGTTTCTTACGGGCTAGCGCACTATAAGTCGTTCTCGAGATATTCATGCCGTGACCGGTGCTGGGTGAGATTTACGCGGCCTTTTTTCACCAATCCGTTGACGCAAACGTGGGTCCAAAAAGTGGAGTGCAATGTCTACCGCCAAGTTCAGCGACAGGAAAATGATGGCGGTCACTATGGCAGTACCAAGAGCGAGATCGTAGTCATTCAGGCCAAAGCCCATCACCATCAATTGACCCATCCCAGGGAGTTGGAACACGTTTTCAATCAGCACGGTTCCCGAGAGCATGATGCCAGCAACCAATCCAACCACGGTAATGGTCGCCGGAGCAGCGCTTTTCATGGCAATTCGCCAGAGAATGTGACTTTCGCTCATGCCCATGGCCCTCGCAAAGCGAACTTCATCGCTTTCGTAAGCTTCTATCAAGGCGGAACGTAACGCCCTAGCCACCATGGCGAAACCACTTAGGCTAAGGATGACTGATGGCAGAATTAGGGATCTAAGGTTGGCCGCAGGGTCGGCCCCCAAGCTGCGAAAACCACCCGCCGAGGGCAGCAAGTTGGGGTAACGGTTACCGACAACTACCAAGCTGATGACCGCCAACCAATAAGAGGGGACCGAAATGGCCAGCACCGTGCTAAATCGTGCCAGTGCATCACCACGTTTACCCTGAGCTCGGGCCGAAGCAATGCCAACAGCGCCACCGGCACCAACGGCCAACAGAGTGGCGATGCCGCCAAGTTCTAGTGAAACTGGTGCCGAGGTGGCGATCATTCCCGCCACGGAAGAACCGTCGTATAGAGATTTCCCTAAGTCTCCGGTCAATAGTCCACCCCAATAGCTTAGGTATTGCACCGGTAGCGGACGGTCCAAACCCTTCTCGGCCATGATGGCGGCTTTGGCGGCCGGGTCGGCCACGATCTGCGGTGGAAGGTTATTGAGCGGGCTAGCGGGGGAAACGTGCAGCAGCACGAACAGCACCGTCACCGCTAACCAGATGGTGGCGGCCAGCATTAGTGCACGACGGACGAAGAATGATGTCATTTGGGCGAACCGACGTCCATCTTGGTCGACTGGTTTGTAGCTCTATTCAAGATGACGAGCAGTTGAGTGCGTGTGGTTGTGCTTCTAGGCATATTATAATTGATTTAATATTGTTTATTACGACAACCTGTCATTATATATTGACAAGCTGTCAATGATGCCTGACAACCTGTCGAACTAATGGCTACTCAATGTCGTTACATTTATAAATAATGGCCGATGATTGGAATAAGTTCCAGTCTATGATTAATAATCCTTCATGCGCTACACGACAATATGGAGAGCAAGAGCCTAAAGATGGTGTTTTTTAGCCCAAAAGACCTGATAACCACTGAGAGCACCACCAGCTCCTTGAGTAATCGGGCTGCTCAGCTTGCCGGGCCGCACTGTGCTAGAGACCGTAGTCAGGGCGTAACTCGAGCAGCCGCGCTTGGCATGCTTGCCGTGGTGTTTAGTCTTTTGGCCCTGGTATTCGCGGCTCCAGCCAGTGCCGCACCGTCAATTTCTGTCAGTCCCAACCAAGGCCTTAACCCCGATGGCGACTTTGTCACAGTTAACGGATCGGGATTTGAACCCAATAGCCAGCTATTTGTGATGCAATGTCGTTCCACCTCGGGCGATGATCACACCTGTAACTCAGTGGGCCTCCAAAAGGTGACGACTGATGGAGCGGGCAACTTTTCGCGAAGCGGAGTCAAAGTAACCAGCCGGTTTGGGGCTACCGACTGTTTTGCGGTTCCGTGCGCGGTCAAGACCAGTGCTGTTTCGGGCCACGCCGATGATCGTTCTTCCGACGTGTTCTCCTTAATCTCATTCCGTACCGCAGAACCGCCCGCGCCACCGCCTCCGCCGAGTCAGCCCACGCAGCCATCGGTTCCGCCAACCGAAGCTAATGTGCCCACACCTAGCGAACCGGTTCCGCCCGAAGCTAATGCGGCCTCTGGCACCGACAACGAGGCCGAAAACCAAGGCGAAAGTGGCGCTGGTGACGAAACTACCGAGGATGACGGCGTGTCTGACGAGTCAGAAGAGCCTGAAACTACGACTACCACCGAAGCCGAAAGCGAAACCGCTGAAGCAGAAGAGGTTGCATTAATCTCCGCCGCGATTGACGACAGCGGTTCGGGTGGCGGCATTAGTCCGTTTCTTGTGGGCTTCATTGTGGTCGGCTTAGCAGGTGGCTTGGCAGCTGGTGTCGCTATCGCCAAACGCCGTTAACCCACCGCCTAGCTCACGCTTTGTCTTCGGTAAGTACCACTCATCTCGTCTTCGGTAAGTACCACCCATCTCATTTCAAAATCACCAAAATTAGAAAAGCAATCAAGGAGCATTTAATGGCCCTACCAAATCTCTTGTCGGCATCTGGCCGTAAGCGGCTGAAGCGGACGTTGGCCGCTGGCATGCTGAGCGCCGCCACACTGCTCCCGGCGATGGCAATCGGTGCGCCTTCGGCTTACGCCGCGCCCAATCCACCTAGCGTCAGTCCAACCAGTGGTCTTGATGCCGCTGGGGCCACCGTCAACGTGAAAGGTAGTGGCTATGACGAGGGTACGGGGGTCTACGTTCGTCTCTGTGGAGCACCCACCCAAGCGCTTGGTGATGAAGCTGGTCGTAACAGCGTAGGGCCCTGTGATGGTCAAGGGATTTGGGTGACCAACGCCATGACCGTGCCCGGCACAGCGCCTATGACCAGTGGTGCTTTTGACGTCAACCTTCCTGTGGCTGGGGCATTCCAGGACAAGGACGGCGGTGTAGTCGACTGCATGACCGCAGGCGCTTGTGGAATATACATTCGCGGTGACCACACGTCAGCGGATGATTACTCGCTCGAGGTGTTTGTTCCACTCAACTTTGACCCCAATTCCACGCCACCAGTCTTTGAGGATGAAGATGAAGCCGAAGATGGTGCCGTGACGCTTACGCTGTCGAAGTCAACCGGGTTGGCTGGCGGTGAAACAATCACCGCTACCGGAACTGGATACGCACCTGACCAGGGTATTTACATCCAATTCTGTGCCGCTCCGGAAAATGCTAACTCGGGTGAAGCTGACGGTCGGTCAACCCGTTGCTATCCGGGCCAAGACGGCAAGCACACCGTTTGGATGACCCCGGTGGCCGCCGACGGCACTTTCAGCTCGCCTATCGTGGTTGAACGGTCTTTTACTCTGGCTGATGGCACTGAGCTCGATTGTTCGGCGCCGGGTGCCTGCGGTGTATTCACGCGCCGTGATCACAACGGAGGCGCGACCGACTTCACCCAAGACAAGTTCGTACCCGTGACCTTTGGTGATGGTGATATGGCACCGGCCCCACAAGCAACGCTGCGCGGAAACCGAGTTGATCGTTTGTTCGTGGGCGGTGACGAGGTTCGGGTTGAAGGTAGTGGCTTCCGTCCCGGTGTGGCCTATGTGATTGCACAGTGCGTAGCGGGCGATTCTTCGGCCTGTAATTTCGCGCAAGCCAAAGAAGTTACCGCCAATGAGGTTGGTGACCTTTCGGTAGTATTGCCAGTACAGGGTCGTGTCGGCAGCGTGGAATGTGGCACCAACAAGTGCGAAATCCGGAGCTGGGCCGTGTCTCTCAGCGAGCCGGGCGACGAAGTCACTCTGCCCATTTCGTTCGCCGTTGGTTCCAATAGCGTGTTGCCCCGCACTGGTAGCAACACCATGCCGATGGTCGCGACCGGTACCGCAGCTTTGCTCGCTGGCGCAGCGTTCCTCGGCATGAGCCGTCGTCGTGAAACCACCTACTAAGGAGCTTTTAGTGCCCTTTGCTTCAAATTCCATTGGCGATCTGCGTGGCCAGCTGACTAAAGCGTTAGTGGTCTTCGCCGTCGCTTTCACAGCCATAGTGCCCTACGCCGCCTTGACGGCAACCAGCGCCGCTGCCCAGCAGAACCAGGTTGATGTGCAGCCAACCGGCGACCTGAACGCGGCAGGTGACAACCTCCATATAACGGGTAGTGGTTATGCCGATGATGTTGGATTGTTTATCCGCCTTTGCGGAGCACCTACACAGCAGCTCGGTGATGAAGCCGGACGTGAAAGTGTGGGGCCCTGCGATGGTCAGGGTATTTGGGTTACCAACACCATGTCGGTTCCCGGAACGGCACCTTTAACTGACGGCGCATTTGAGATCGATTTGCCGGTAACAGGTGCCTATCAGGTAGATGACGGAAGTGTGATCGATTGCATGGAACCCGAATCGTGTGGAGTCTATGTGCGTCGTGATCGCTTTGGGGCTGAAGATTTCTCATTGGATCTCTTCATTCCGGTCACCTTTGACGCCGCAACCGAGCCACCCTTTGCCAGTGAAGGCGGTGCCAGCCCAGCTGCCACGCCAACTCTGACACTTTCTAAATCCACTGATTTGGAGTCGGGCGAAACAATCACGGTGAATGGAAGCGGCTATGTGCCTGACCAGGGTGTGTATGTGCAGCTCTGCCAAGCCCCGACCGGTGGTGAACTGGGAACTGAAGAAGGGCGCGCTTCACGCTGCTACCCCGAGAACGACAGTGAACACATCGTTTGGTTTGCACCCGTGGCGGCAGATGGCACTTTCTCAACTCCACTAGTAGTCGAGCGGACCTTCACACCGACTGATGGCGAGGAAGTTGATTGTAGCGAAGCGAATTCATGTGTGATCTTCACACGTCGTGACCATGAAGGTGGTGCTACAGACTTCAGCCAAGACCAATTTGTGGGTATTAGTTTCGCTGATAGCGAAGAGGCTGAACCCGAAGAATCGGTTGAGGCAATTGCAGAAACGGTTGAGACGGCCGCAGCCGCCGATGAAGACAAGAGCAGCGGTGTGAATCCGGTGCTATTGGGCGCGGTGGCGTTATTCCTTGCCGCTGCGGTGGGCTTAGGAATCTTCCAAGGCCGCAAACAAAAAACAACTTAAATACTGTGGTGCATCTCTAATTGGGATGCACCACAAATTCATTGAAATCGTTGCTATTGGCAAGTAATCAGCCGTGCTGTGGTTATCCGTAACAGCGAGTTTCTACGGAAGTCCGCTGATGATAACGGGAGTGGTTTTAGCGGCGCGGTAATTTACGTGGTCGATCGTTTGCATCTATGCGAACGCCAACGGCTCGCAAAACGAACTCCTCGGTCGAAGCAATTTGTTCGTCTAGAGGAGTTTCGTCTTTAACGGCACTCGCTCGGCCGATGCAGGCCGAGATCATGGCTACCGTCGAGGGAATGTCGTCGGCGACCAAGTAGCGGCGGTCGCGACCAGCGGCCACGATGGCGGTGAGACGCTCTTCTAGCATCATCACGTGTGCTTGAGCCTGGGCGGCAGCCGAAGCTGGCAGCAAAAGCCGTAGCTCGGGCCCCGGCGGTAAATGGTTATCCGAAAAGTATTCGAGCTGCAGTCGAATGTAAGTGCGCAGCTGATCCACCGGATTGTCGACCGGACGCAAAGCGTCGTCAAGGCGTAAAATATAGCCCTCGGTTTCGTGGGCCACGTAGCCAATAAGTAGATCGGTCTTATCGGCAAAATAGTTATACATAGCGGTACGCGACATGCCGCACGCTTCGGCTACATCGGCAATGCTTATATCGTCGTAACCGATTTTTTCGATCAAATCACCAGTCGCTTCATAGATACGACTGATTACTTGTTCACGATGAGTTGGGCCTGATCGGCTAGAAGGCCTAGCCACCTGCAACTCCAACTCGGTTTTTGGTCATTCCAACGTGCCCGCCTATGGCCGCTTCTCTAAATATTAAGCCATAGTTGGCTTGGGTAACCATGCTGCTACTTTAGGTTGCGAAGTGCTCAAATGGCATTCGCGCGCACAGTTACCCAAGCTTATCGTTTCATTTACGAATTCTTCGGCAGCTGGTTGAAAGGAACCTTGGAAAGGTCACCTGGTTCTTTGGGCAGACCAAGTGCACGTTCGCCAACCAAGTTGCGTTGTATCTGGTCAGTACCGCCATAGATTGGCAGCGCCTGAGCACCTAAACACAAGCCGGTTGTCGTTACAGCTGCTGATCCGCCAGGTAGCGCCTTCATGGTCTCGCGGTCGGCTTCTTCGTACGAATGCAACATGCCCCGAGCGCCGAGCAGTTCCATGCCAAGATCGCGGTTGTGGCGCAGAATGTCGGCCATCAAAAGCTTTGAGAAGTTGGCTACGCCGGGAATGTCGCCGCCTTGAGAACGCACTGCCTTGTGGCGCTCAGTAGTTAGGCGAGCGAGAGTTCCCAGAATGTGTGACTGAACCAGCTTTTGGCGGATGACTGGCTCATCAATACGGCCGAAGTCTTTAGCCAAGTCAATGTAGAGCTGGGCGGGTGAGATGTTAGCCGCTTTGGCTTCAGTCTCAGGCTTGTCGGGAATGGATACGACCTTGTTGCGTTCACCTACGAAATCGCCGGCGCGCTTGTCGAGTTCACCAAATTTGGTGCCCGCACGAGCGATGCGGCCCCCGGCGGCGCTTGCTCCGCCTCGAGCACCCATGCCTGAGCGTTCGTGTAGCAAGGTGGTGTTGGTCGCTGCCCACCCGTTGTTGACAGCGCCGATGCGGTTGGCGTCGGGCACGGTGGCATCAGTTAGGAAGACCTCATTGAACATGGCGTTACCAGTCATTTCCCTGAGGGGTCGAATCTCAATGCCTGGTTGGTGCATGTCAATGGCGAACCAAGTTATGCCTTGGTGCTTTGGTGCCTCTGGGTTGGTGCGAGCAATCAGCATACCTGCATCGGCGTATTGGCCACCTGATGTCCAGACCTTTTGACCGTTAACATGCCATAGTTCGCCGTCTTGTTCGGCTCGACATGTGAGGCCCGCCAAGTCGCTGCCTGCGCCAGGTTCTGAGAACAGCTGGCAATAGGCAATTTTGCCCGTAACCGCAGGTGGAATTAGTCGTTCAATTTGTTCACGGGTGCCGTGGGTGGCAACGGTGGGCGAGAAGAGCCCAATAGACATACCGGTAGGTGCGGCTAAGGCACCAAATTCGGCGATTGTGCTTGCTACCAAGAGGGCATCGCCTCGGGTTAGCCCGCGGCCAAAGCTGTCGGGTGCGAGCATGGGTGCCGACCATCCAGCCATGCCCAAACGTTCCCACCATTCACCGACGCTTAAGTCTGGATCCCAATTTTCCTCAAGCCACGTGGTAAGTTCGTCAACTAGCGCTGGGCTAGTGGTAACGACGGCTTCGCTCATTACAGAGTCCCCCAAAAGTGTTGTGCTAACAGGATTCAAATTAGTTAGAGTATCGCACTATTTGGGTCTCTATAGATAACTGACAGACGAAATACTTAGGCCCTCTTCTGGTGGGTTGGCCAGCTGTCTCGCGCTTTCGGGTTGTGGAACCGAAGCGCTGCTGGCAAACTGGGAATCATTCTCATTTATACTTAAATCGGAGAGCGCAAATGCGCAGATTCACCAGCTTGGCATTGTTATTATCGACGGCATTGCTTGTGGTCGGGTGCGGTACTGCCGGGAAGAATCAGGGAAGACCTTCCAGCACCGAATCCAACGTCGAGGGTACGAACAAGCCAGCCACCATCGTTGTAACAACCGCTGTTTTGGGTGACGTTGTTGATAATTTGGTGGGTGAGGCGTTCAAGGTTGAAACAATTATGCCCCGTGGCGTTTCACCTCATGATTTTCAACCCTCGGCACGGCAGGTTCAAGCCATTGAAACGGCCGAGCTGTTGGTGGTCAACGGCGGTGGTTTTGAGGAAGGTTTGTTGAAGGTGTTTTCAAGCGCCAGCGATCGTGGGGTTCCCATATTTACGGCCCTCGAATATGCCCGTCCGGTTGCCTACCGCGACCATTCTCACAACGACGATTCTCACAACGACCATTCTCGCAACGACCACGGCCATGAAGATGACGGGGAAGGCCATGGACATGATGACGCCACAAGCGGTGACGACGATGCGCAGCTTGGTCACGAGCACGACGAGAATGGCATCGATCCGCACTTTTTCACGGATCCCGCTCGTATGGCCCTGGTGGCCGAGGCCCTATTCACCCAGCTAACCGATAATTTCCCGCAGCATTTCGACGACCAAAGTCGTGCCCAGGCCCAAGAATATATTGACCAACTCGGTGCGCTTGATACCGAGGTTCAACAGCTTCTTGATTCAGTTCCGACTTCCGATCGGAAGTTGTTAATGAACCACGGGGTGCTTGGGTATTTCGCAGATCGCTACAATTTTGAGATTGTCGACACCATCATTCCGGGCGGTGGAACTTCCGAAGGTGTGGGTGCCGAGCATCTTGCCCAATTGGCACAGGTTATGAAAGCAGAAGGGATCTCGGTGATATTTGTGGATCATGGTGCCACCGATCGCTTCGCCAAGGTTCTTCAAAGTGAACTTCCTGGGACTGCGGTGGTTGAACTGTACAGCGAGACTTTGGGCCCCGAAGGCTCAGAGGCGGCCAGCTACCTAGAGATGGTACGTTCGAATGCAACTCGTATCGCCGAAGCCTTAGGTTCTAAATGATCATCCAGTGGTTCAGCGAAGCTTTCGAACTGGGTTTTATGCAGCGGGCGTTACTTGGTGGGCTGGCAGCGGTCTTAGCCACCTCAATCGTTGGCACGTGGATTGTGTTACGGGGGCTTACGTTCCTAGGTGATGCGCTGGCCCACGGTGTAATCCCAGGTATAGCCCTGGCCGTGCTGTGGGGTTTTAATCCGCTACTCGGCGCGGCCATAGCGGCGTTGGTGATGAGTGGCCTTATTTCTTTGTTAGCTGAGCGCACTTCGATTCGTGAAGACACCGGCATCGGGCTGCTATTCGTAGGGATGCTGTCACTTGGCGTCATTATTATTTCGCGCTCAAGTTCGTTTAGTACTGATGTCAGCGCACTGCTATTCGGCGATATTTTAGGTGTAACGCGCTCTGATATTTCGATCCAGTTCATGGCGGCCGCGTTGGTCATCGTGATCAGTGTGTTGCTATATCGGCCGTTCTTGGCGCTCACATTCAACCGTGAAAAAGCCATCACCTTGGGGATGCACCCTGGTTTCGCCCAGGCCGCCATGTTGACCCTTTTGGCGCTCAGCATTGTTGCCAGTTTTCAAGCTATTGGCACCTTGTTGGTGTTCGGACTCCTTATTGCACCGCCCGCCACGGCAACCCTTTTTGCCCGGCGGGTTCCCTTAATTATGCTCGGCGCAGCTGTTTTAGGGGCACTGGCCGTGTTCTCGGGCCTATTGATCAGCTATTACCACGGCACCGCCGGTGGGGCCACCATCTCAGCGATGGCGGTTGCCTTTTTCTTTGTCGCCGTGATTGTTAAAGAGATCACAACATTTATAGGTTCGAAGCGACACGCCGCGCTTTAGCAGCCTGCGACTGCCTTTTTTCGATGGGCGTGCTTTCTTCGATGGGCGTGCTTTCTTCGATGGGCGTGCCCGCGTTCAGAGTGAATGGTTAGCAGCCAATTAGTAGTGCGTAAGCAGCCATACATCACATGTGTTAGCGCCGTGGTGCGCGTTGCGCATGTTAGTTTTGGCTGACCGGCCCAACGAGGCCAGACATTCGTAACGATGCACTAGCCAAAGCTGTGAGCCCAAGAGGTGAACTGTGATTCCTGAATCGCTATCGATCGAAGAACGCTGTCGCATTTTGGGTGGTGCTTCAACCTGGCGGACACATGCCATTGAAAACGCCGCGATTCCGGCCATAAAAATGTCCGACGGGCCAAATGGGGTGCGAGGCGAAGCGGAAGGAGCGGACCTGTTGCCAGGCGTTGTGGTGCCGGTCGGTATTGCCCTTGGCGCTACCTGGAATGTTGAGCTTTTGGGCCAAATCGGTGATCTCTTGGGCCTTGAATCGCGCCGCAAAGGCGTTCATGTGTTGCTGGGGCCCACCGTGAACCTACAAAGAACCCCCATTGGTGGCCGGGTGTTCGAAGCATATTCCGAAGATCCTGAGTTAACTGCCAGGCTGGGTGTGGCCTTTGTGAAAGGTGTTCAAGCTCATGAGGTGGCGGTCACGGTGAAACATTTCGTGGCCAACGATACCGAAATTGAGCGGATGGACGTCGATGCCATCATCGACGAATCCACCTTGCGTGAACTGTACCTACGGCCATTTGAGGCCATGGTGAAAGAGGCCAACGCTTGGGGCATCATGTCGGCCTATAACCAGCTAAATGGTGAGTTTTGTGCTCATAATCGATGGTTGCTGCACGATGTGTTGCGAAAAGAGTGGGGCTTCGACGGTTTCGTGGTGTCGGACTGGGGTGGTGTGCATGAGACGGAACCCGCTGTTCATGCTGGGCTCACCATTGCCATGCCCGGACCACGTACCGTCTATGGCGAGAATCTAGCGATTGCATTCGAGCATGGTCGGGTTGAAGAAGCCGACATTAACGATCGCGTTAGCGAAGTGTTGAAACTGATCGAGCGCACCCGGGCTGGCGAACGCAGTGCTGATAAGCCCCAAGAATCAATTGACGATCCGAAAGAGCGGGCATTAGCTCGCCAGGCGGCAACCGAGGCCATGGTGCTTCTGCGCAATGAAGGCCACCTCCTACCACTCGAACCTTCGACCAAAGTGGCGCTAATTGGTGCCAACGCCGAAGCGACGAGAATCATGGGTGGCGGAAGTTCTTCTATGGAATCTCACCCCTACCAATCGATCAAAGAAGCGGTAGTGGAGCGTTTCGGAGAAGAATCAGTGCGCTACGAACTGGGTGCCACCATCGACAAGTATTTGCCACCCTTCACGGGCTCAGCCCTGCGTACACCCGACGGCGAGATTGGCTTGTTGGCCGAATATCGTAATGGTCGTGACCTAGATTCGCCCATTGTTTCAACCACCGTCGTCTATTCCACTAACTACCGGAGTTTCGGAAACCCACCATTGGGTGTCGGCGAAGGTCACTTTTGGGTCACGTTGCGCGGTGAGCTAATCCCCGACCATGACGGCCCATATGAGCTGGGTGCCATTGTTGGGGGTAAAGCTCATGTCACGGTGGCTGACCAAGTGTTGGTTGATGACCCCCGACGTGCACTTCCACGGGGCGACTGGACCTTCGGCCACGGTTCAGAAGAACAAAAAATGGTGGTTGAGGCGCAGGCCGGAGTGCCTATTCCGGTGCGAATCGACTGTTCCGGTATCAACGGTTTTGCCGTGTTCACCCTAGGTGGCGCGCCGCTAAATCCTCCGCCCTATCTTGAACGAGCCGTCGAAGCAGCACGTGAGGCAGATGTGGCGGTAGTGGTGGTTGGCACCAACGACGAGTGGGAAACCGAAGGTGTTGACCGGACCACCATTTCACTGCCCGGTGACCAAGACGACCTCATTCGCCAGGTGGTGGCGGCTGCAAAAAAAACAGTCGTAGTAGTGAACGCTGGCGGCCCGGTAGCAATGGATTGGGCAAACGAGGTTGACGCTATCTTCACGGCACCGTTTGCGGGCGAAGAAACCGGCCCCGCAGTGGCCGCAATTCTGGCTGGAGACGCTGAACCATCAGGCCGTCTGCCCATTACATATCCACGCCGGTTGGAGGATTCGCCCGCTTGGCCCTACTACCGACCGCTGAACGGCAAACAACGCTATGGCGAAGGCCGGTTGATGGGTTATCGCGGCTTTGAGGCCAATGGTGTAGAACCCCTGTGGCCATTCGGACATGGCCTAGGTTATGGCACCGTCACCTGGTCGAAGCCAGCACTTTCCACGACTGAAATCGACGGTGATGGTACCGTGGCCATCAGTGTGGCGCTGACTGCGGGGTCAGATCGTGATCGTCACGAGGTGGTGCAGGTGTACATCACGCATCCCAACGGGGAAATGCCACCAAAAACTCTGGCGGGCTTCGCCAAAGTATTGGTACCGGCTGGCGAAACTGTCACCGCCACCATTGAGTTGAGTCAGGTTGCTTGGCGTCGGTTCGATTCCACCAATGGTGACTGGGTAGTCGACCCTGGGGAACGGAAGGTACTAGTGGCGGCCTCTTCTGCCGATATCCGAGCCGAATTGAACTTGCGTATCCGCTGATCATCTTGTCGGCCGGCTAGGCGCCTGGCTTCGGCGCGCCAGCGTATTTTTCGCTGGTTGAGCGGCTAAATCACCTTGTCGGGGTTCAAAATTCCATTGGGGTCGAACGCGGCTTTAATCCGGCGCATCAAAGCGATCTTTACCGGGTCTTCCAACTCTAAGAAATACTTGCGCTTGGCGGTTCCCAATCCATGTTCGCCAGAAATCACTCCACCAAGGGACATTCCAGTTTCAAAGAGGCGCATCATAACCCGAGGCATGTTCTCAGGATTGTTGGGATAGACCGAAAGGTGCACGTTCCCATCGCCAGCGTGACCGCACCCGGTTATGAAGGCCTCCTCTTCAGCCGCAATTTTGCTTACCAAATCGAAAAACTCAGGCATCGACCCGCGCGGAACCACAATGTCTACCAAGTCGCCAGCGTTGGTATCTTTGGAAAGCCAAAACGCCTGTTCACGGGCTCGAATCAACGCTTCGCCTGCACCTTTAGGCAACACGTAAACATCAAGAGCCCCAAAGCCGCTAGTCATTTCCGCCAAAGCCGCAACGTCCTCATCGAGTCGCACCTCCGCCGAATTTTCCATCACCATCACCAGATAGGCCTCAGTCTGAGCCTTCACGTCGGCGGGAACGCCCAGGCTCAGCTTATGGCGCTCCGACAAGGCGTCCATCAGCCCAACGTTGATGTATTCCACAATCATGGGACCAAGGCCACTAGCCACCAAACGTGGCACAGCATGCATAACCTCGTCGAGAGATCGGAAGGGGGCCAATATCGTTGCTTCGTGAGCCAGCCGAGGGTGCAACTTGATGATTACTTCGGTGACCAAAGCCAAGGTTCCTTCAGAACCAATTATGAGTTGGGTAAGGTCGTAGCCCGTCGACCCTTTTACGAACTTGCCACCGGTACGGATAATTTCGCCCGAGGTGAGCACCACTTCCAACCCCAGCACCTGGTGGCGCGTTACGCCATACTTAACCGCTCGCATGCCACCGGCGTTGGTCGCCACGTTTCCGCCGAGAGACGAGCTGTTCTCACCAGGTTGCACCGGGTACACCAGCTGCAATGGTGCTAAGACCTCATCAAGTTCGGCCAGGGTGACCCCAGGTCCAACCACGGCCATTTGGTTCTCAATATCAATCTCGATTGACTTCATCCGCTCGAACGAGACGACCACCCCGCCAGCGTTGGGAATTGCGGCCCCCGATAGGCCGGTCCCGCTTCCTCGGGCCGTAAGAGCGAGCTTGTGTCGATCACAAATCTGCACAATGGCGGACACTTCTTCGACGGTTTCGGGAAGCAACACCGCGACCGGTGCTTGAGGTGTGAGGCCCAAACCTTCATCGTGGCTGTAGTCGTCGATGGCGGTGGTCAGAATACGGGCTGTTGGAAGAGCGTCGCTGAATAGGGCGGAAATCTCGGCTACTTGGAGATTGGCTGGCGGGGTTTGGGTAGACATGGCGGCGTTTTCCTCGGCGTTGTTGGCCTTGGGAACTGAGAATATCGGTCCCTGGGTGCCAAGTTAGCCCCTCCGTCGTTCGCGCAACCGGTGATCGCTGATCTTGTTATGAGTTTGATGCGGATAGCGCACAAAACTCATAACAAGATCAAAGCGCCCGCGCCAACGAGCCTGGCTGGTCGCGCCATGGGTCTTGGGCATCGCGGTTTCGGTTACGAGTTAGTTTCCTTTCGCTATTGGCGTTGGGCCGTGGCTAAGAAGAGTGAAAAGCCCTCACGTGCGCCATCGTCGTTGGTGCAGTCGTCCACGTTGACCTGAACGAAGCCCGCTTTGGTGAGCTTTTCCGCCATCTCGCCACGATCAAAACCATGGTGACCGTGAAAATTCTCACCATGGAACGAACCGTCTTCTAAGTCGAGGTCGACGATGGCGACATGGCCGCCGGGGTTCAACATGGCATAGAAGTTTGACAAAATGGCGTTGGTGTCCGGGATGTGATGCAACACCATTGACGTCACGATCAGGTCGAACTTGCTTGTAGTGCTGCGTTCTTCACCCAGATCTTCGGCCCAAATGGCGGCCGGGCGCAGAGCCCCAGAGGCCATTTTGTTTTTCATCACCTCGCGCATTCCAGCTGAGGTGTCAGCCAAGGTAATTTCGCCAACCTCATGCTGTAATTGTTGGGTAACTAGGCCGGTGCCAGCGCCGTATTCCAACATGGCCATTGAACTTGTTAAAGGAACGGCACTGCGGATCGCGGTGGCAATGTTGGCCGCGCGCAGTTCTTTGGAAGGGTCATCCCAAGTGGCCGCTTTGTCGTCGAAGCTATGCGGGTCGAAGGCGTCGGCATGGGCATCGTGGTCGTGGTCGTGCATGACCGTCCTTTCAATACGAAATGCCCTTCAGCCTAACCAAACCGTTCTCATTGGCGACGCAGAACGGGCGTCACGGCAACGAGGAGATAGCTAGCATCAAGATATGACCGTCATCTTTGTACATGGGGTGCCAGAAACAGCACGCATTTGGGACCCACTGATCGCCGAGCTTGATCTGGCCGAAGCGGTGGCTTTAAGACTTCCCGGCTTTGGTAGCGATTTGCCGGACGGTTTCGCTCCGAACAAAGAGAACTACGGTGCCTGGCTTTTGGACGAGATTGCACCCTTGGAAGAGGTCCACTTGGTGGGGCATGATTGGGGCGCCCTATTGGTCACCGGCATTTTGGCAACGCAGCCTTCCAACGTTGCTTCATGGGTTATCGACACCGGTGACTTGAACCAAGATTTCAAGTGGCATGCCACAGCCAAGATTTGGCAAACGCCCGGTGAAGGGGAGGCCTTTATGGAGAGTTGGCTGGCTGCTACACCCGAGGAACGCGCCGCTGGTCTTATGACTATGGGTGCACCTGCCGAAGGTGCGCGATGGATGGGCGAAGACGCTGACGCGACCATGGGACAAGCGATATTGGGTCTCTACCGCTCGGCGGTGAACGTTGCGGAAGAATGGGGTCCCGGTATCGATTCTTGGAATCTGCCAGGTCTGCTTATCGGCTCGGCTAACGACCCATTTCGCAAACCTCGATTCACGCAATCGTTGGCGAAACGCACCGGTGCCAAAGTGCTGGATCTGCCCGACGCGGGTCACTGGTGGATGCTCGAAATGCCCGAAGTTGTAGCACCGGCGCTACGTGAATTCTGGGGAATGTGAAAACTATGCAACTTGGTGCCATTCTTCCGCAGCTTGAGATGCAACCCACCCCAGACGAGCTCAGGGCGGCTGTGGTGGCAATTGAAGAGATGGGGTACTCGCACTTAGCGCTGTTTGATCACGTAGTTGGGGTTGATCCCGAGGCCTATCCCGGGTGGAAAATGCCTTACAACGTAGATTCGCTGTTTCACGAACCAATGGTTCTAATGGGTTTCTTGGCGGCTATTACAAACCTCGAACTTGTGACCAGCATCCTTATATTGCCGCAGCGTCAAGCAACTTTGGTGGCCAAACAGGCCGCTGAGGTTGACCTGCTTTGTGGTGGACGCCTGCGCCTAGGCGTGGGGGTAGGCTGGAACGAGGCTGAATACGAGGCCCTAGGCGTTCCCTTTGGTAATCGTGGTCGCCGCCAAGAAGAACAAATCGCACTAATGCGAAAACTTTGGTGCGAACGAAGCGTGACCTTTAGCGGAGAATTCCACCAGCTTAAAAGCGTTGGTATTGCACCGCGACCGTTGCAACAGCCAATTCCAATTTGGTTAGGCGGTTCCAGCTCGGTGGCGTATCAACGCATTGGTCGTTTGGCCGACGGTTGGTTTCCACAAGTTCGACCCGGGGAGCGTCTCGAAGCGGCATTGCGCGAGATTCAAATTGGTGCTGCTTCGGTTGGTCGCGATCCAAGTGAAGTCTCTATGGAAGGTCGAGTAAGTTTCGGACCGGGTGGCCTAGACAACCTAGATAAAGTGGCACAACAGGCGGAAGCTTGGCGTAATGCGGGTGCCAGCCACTTGGCCATCAATACCATGGGCGCTGGTTTTTCAACCCTGCATGAACATTCAGAAGCATTTATGAGAGCTATTGAGGTAATCAATCATTAGCTATTGTTTCGATAGGTAAATTCTATTATGATGGTGGTAGTAAATAAATTTTAGTTCGCTGCAAACTAGGAGATTTAGATGAGTGAGAATACGAATGTAAACACTGGTTCTACTACCGGTTGGGGGGCACCAGCACCAAGTGACCGTAATTCACTGACGGTCGGTGCCAACGGCCCGGTTCTGTTGCACGACGTCCATTTCTTAGAGCAAATGGCGCACTTCAACCGGGAAAAGACTCCGGAACGTCAACCACACACCAAGGGCTCGGGTGCTTTTGGTGAGTTTGAAACCACCGAAGATGTTTCTCGTTACACCAAGGCGGCCTTGTTCCAGCCGGGCGTGAAAACTGACATGCTGGCTCGCTTCTCCACAGTTGCTGGCGAGATGGGCAGCCCCGACACCTGGCGTGACGTCCGCGGGTTTTCCCTCAAGTTCTACACCACCGAAGGGAACTACGACCTAGTCGGGAACAACACGCCAATTTTCTTCTTGCGTGACCCCATTAAGTTCCCTCACTTCATTCGAAGCCAAAAGCGTCTACCCGACTCGGGCCTGCGCGACGCCAATATGCAGTGGGATTTTTGGACGTTGAACCCGGAGACTGCTCACCAGGTGACCTACCTGATGGGTGATCGGGGCCTGCCACGTTCTTGGCGGGAAATGAACGGTTATGGCTCGCATACCTATATGTGGGTGAATGCTGCTGGCGAGCGATTTTGGGTTAAGTACCACTTCATTAGCGACCAGGGTGTGGTGAACCTGACCAACGAAGAAGCCGTGGTAACCGCTGGTGTTGATGCTGATTCACACCGTCGTGACCTCTTCGATGCCATTAAACGCGGGGATTACCCATCGTGGACGCTGTATGTACAGGTCATGCCCTATGAAGAGGCCAAGACCTATCGATTTAATCCATTCGATCTAACCAAGACCTGGTCTCTGAAGGACTATCCACGAATCAAGGTGGGTACCATGACCTTGAATAAGAACCCCGAGAACTTCTTTGCCGAAATTGAGCAAGCAGCTTTCTCGCCGGGTAACACCGTTCCGGGTATTGGATTGTCGCCAGACAAGATGCTGTTGGGTCGAGCATTCGCCTATAACGATGCACAGCGGAACCGTATCGGAACGAACTTCCACCAACTGCCCGTCAACCGTCCACGAGTGGCGGTGAACACCTACATGTTCGATGGTCAAATGGCCTACGAACATTCGGGCAATAAGCCCGTCTATGCACCTAACTCGGCCGGGCGTGGCTATTCCGACGGTGATGCGAACCCGGAAGAGTCTTGGGGTCTAGACGGTGAAATGGTTCGACAACCCTATGAATTGCATGCCGAGGATGATGATTTCGGCCAAGCGGGCACGCTGGTTCGTGAGGTGTTTGACGACGCCGCTCGTGATCGCTTGGTGGAAACGGTAAGCATTGCTCTGAGCAGCGGTTTGCAACCCGAGGTCTTGGCCCGTGCCTTCCAATATTGGAGGAACATCGACGCCAGCATTGGTGAACGAATCGAGGCCGCGGTTAAGGCCAAGCAATAACCTTCGCCACGGGTCAATAACCCAGCACCGCCGACTACAGCTCGGCAGCGACAAAATTAGAAGCATTACACACGCGTTCTCGCATCGTGGCACGACTATTAGCTACGGTGCGAGAATGCGCTTTTTAAGGGGGCTCTACCCTCTCATAGCCGTTCTTATTCTGGTGTTACCGGGTTGCGGCGAGAGCAATAATTCTGGCCCGAGCGCTGGCAGCGAAACAGCCGACCAGGTGTTACGAGTGGCTTTCGCAGAACCGATTGGCGTGCTAAATCCCCAAGCCTTTACTGGTCACTTCATGGCACTCGACATGGTGTATGAACCGCTGGTGCGATATGGACCAAATGGCGTCGCTCTGCCCGCCTTGGCTGAATCATGGGATTTCAACGAAGACGGTACGGAAGTCGTTTTCCATTTGCGTGAGGATGTGAAGTTTCACGATGGCACCGAGTTCAATTCCGAAGCCGCAAAGTGGAATCTGGAACGCTGGGTCGGCGTACCTGATTACAGTTTCCTTCGAAGCTCGCTACTGATTTCAAAGATCGAAACACCCGACGAGCTGACCTTGGTGTTGACGCTGGATCATCCTTACGGACCATTACTAGGTGAGCTGAGCCTCAATCGTCCCGTTCGGTTTCTAAGCCCCAACTCAGTTGATGACAAGGGTCAATACCAAGCACCAGTTGGTACTGGCCCCTGGCGGGTAACGGCCGTCAGCGACACCTCAGGAACTTTTGAGCGTTTTGACGATTACTGGGGTGAAAAGCCGAGCTTCGAGCGGGTAGAAACGAAACTGATTCCCGATTCGCAGACGCGCCTCAGTGCTTTGCGTTCTGGGGAAGTAGACCTGTTGGGTGGTGGCTACATGGCGCCCATCGGCGCAGTGGAAGCCGAAAATATCCAGCAAAATGCCGAGCTTGAGCTTTATCGCGGTGCCGCCGACACCACTTTACTTCTAGGCTTCAACCCCAATAGCTCACTGCTTGATAGCGAAGTTCGCACCGCTATTAATTTGGCAGTCGATAGTGAGGCCATTAGCAAGGTTCTATATGGAGATGATGCCGTGACGGCGGCGGGTCTATTTCCTCCTTCCATACCGAACGCCTTAGCAAATATGCCCGCCAAATTTGACCTTAACCAAGCCCGGGCAACTCTCGATGAAGCTGGCTGGAAACTTGAAGGTCGAGGTCGCGTTCGTGATGATCATGACCTTGTTCTTAAGATGTTGCTAATTGGTGATGCCGCCCACGGCCAGGGTGATTCACGAAACGCCGGGCAGGCTATCGCCGATTCATTGAGCCAAATTGGGATCACCGTCACGATTGAGTCGCTTGATGGTCCGGCGTACTTTGATGCGCTAACAGCCGGTAATTATGACCTAGCGTTCTTCAATACCTACGGCGCGCCCTATGATCCACCGGGCACGGTGGCAGCTTTCTTGCAGAGTGGCGGTGGTGAAGCACCAATATGGATTGACGATGTTTTGGAAAACTTGGTTGCCCAGGCCCTTAGCAACTCGGATGAAGCTAACGAGGCAGTGGCTTACGTCGCCATTTTCGACCACCTTGTTGAGGCTAAGGCGTTGGTACCGATTACTCATCCACCTCGTTATTACGCCACTGCGTCCCGCGTAGTCGACTTTGTGATACCGCCCAGCGAATACGAGTTTCCTTGGCGTGGTCTAGCGTTACGCCCGTAACCAGGGCCTTGGTGAGCAAGGCCTGCTACGAGTGACACAGCCCAGAGATAACAACAAGCGGTGGTCTGGACTGTTGACGGCCACGGTTTCGGTCATTTTAGTGGCTTTGGTGGTGAGCATGGCGTCGTTTGTCCTGATGCGGCTCACTCCAGGAAGTTCGGCCACCGCGATTGCCAAGAAACGTGCGCATGCTGGTGCAACTCCTGCTCAGATTGAAGAATTAGTCGCTGTTCTGGGCCTCGACGATCCGTTGGTTGTGCAGTATGGGCGTTGGCTGGGTCAGGCCGTGCAAGGCAAGTTCGGTGTCTCCGAACGTAGTGGGCTTGCTATTCGTCACGAGATTACACGCCGGATTTGGCCGACCGCCCAGATCGTGTTGCCGGCGTTGATTTTGGCTGTTGTGGCCGGATTAACCGCCGGGGTAATAGGTGCCATCACCAGACACCCGATCCTGAGGCTCGCCGCACGCGGGGCGGGCTTAATTAGCGTCTCAATTCCTGCCTTTTGGCTGGGATACCTATTAATTTTGTTGTTCTCAGAACGTTTGGCATGGCTGCCAACCTCGGGCGTTCAGGCTGGAAAGTCGCTGGTGATGCCAGTGCTGGTCCTGGCAACCCCTGCCACGGGCGTCATCAGTCGCGTGTGTGCGGTCAGTGTTCTCGATGCTTTGCGCCAGCCTTTTGTGACCACTGCCATGGCTCGAGGTGCTTCAAACCGTTCCATTTTGATCAATGACATCGGCCGCTATGTGTTGGGGCCGGTAGTTTCGGCAATCGGTTTACAGCTTGCTGCCATGATGGCGGGCACGGTGGTCGTTGAAACGCTTTTTGGCCGTCCAGGTCTGGGTTCGTTTTTCTTGGAAGCTGTTAGCTTGCGCGACCTGCCAGCCGTACAAGCGGTGGTGGTGCTCTACGCCATGGGGTTTGTGTTGATTAACCGCAGCACTGATGCCGTAGTCGCAGCGTTTGACCCGCGAATTCGTGCCAGTGAGGTTGGATGGTGAGGGTTTCGCAGGTTCTGAGACGGCAAAGGTTGGTTTGGTTGCCGTTGGTCGCGTTCATGCTGGTGGGGGCCTTAGCGCCAATCTTGGCGCGCTACGGAGCTAGCGAGACAAATTTATTAAGGGCTTTAGAGGCCCCCAGTTCAGCCCACTGGTTGGGAACCGATCAGCTGGGTCGCGATCAGTTTTCTCGGGTTATTTTTGCGGCTCGCACTTCTTTGTTGCTGGTAAGTGGTGTTATAAGCATCTCGGTTGTGTTTGGCCTGCTCATCGGTAGTGTAACGGGATATTTCGGTGGCAAGTTAGATCGGTTCGGACGCTGGTTGACCGACTTTGCGATGAGTATCCCGGTATTGATATTAGCGTTGGCAATTCTGGGTATCGGCGGTGGTGGAACCAGAAATCTGATCTTCGCTCTGGCGCTCTTTGGGTGGGCACCCTATGCGCGTCTGAATCGCAACGTGGTGGTAGCTAATAAAGGTTTGCTCAGTGTTGACGCTTCTCGGGCGCTTGGCGCTTCGCACCTACGGCTGCTTCGTCAGCACTTATGGCCTCTAGCGTGGCGGCCTACGGTCGTATATGCGAGCACCGATGTTGCGACGGTAGTGCTAACCAGTGCCACCTTTAGCTTTCTTGGCTTAGGGGTTGCTCCGCCTACACCTGAATGGGGCCAGATGCTGGTCGACGCGCGGCCATACCTCACTCAGGCTTGGTGGATGGTAATCCCGCCGGGGCTGGCCATTGGCCTAGTAGCGTTAGCCGCCAACTTGGTGGCCGAAACGATGGATGCGCCAGCCCCTAGTTCACAGTTGTGGGGTGCTCGGACCACGCCACGCTTAGCCCTGCCAATGATGGTAGCTGTACATCCGAATAACATGAATATTTCGGAAGAAGCGCAAGTGGTCGCTGAGGTGTCACCGGTCAAGATCAGCCAGCAGGTTTCAGGTGACCATCCACGCCTTCTTTTCGAGACCAATGACTTGGCGGTGACCTTGGCGGAGGCCAACCGTGCAATACCGGTGGTTCGAAGCGTCTCGTTTTATTTAAAAGCTGGTGAAACGCTAGGCATGGTGGGCGAAAGTGGTTCTGGCAAAACCATTTCTTCTCTAGCTCCGTGGGGGTTGGTAGGCACCCACGCCCGAGTCGACGGCTCGTCGAAGTATCAAGGATTCGAGCTAGTCGGATCAGCGGTGCCTGACCAACGGGCGTTACTCCGTTCAGAGGTCGGTGTGGTGTTTCAGGAAGCTAAATCAGCGCTGCATCCGCTAAGGACCGTTGGTGCCCAGCTAGGTGAAACCTTAGTTCTGCCGAATGGTCAACGGCCGAGCCGCCAAGTGCGTAAACGTGAAGCTATTTACTTACTCGGGAAAGTCGGCTTGGCAGTTCCATCAATGGTTTGGGGCCAATATCCGCACGAACTTTCGGGAGGAATGCTTCAGCGGGTGATGATCGCCATGGCATTGGCTAACGAACCGACGCTATTAATTGCCGATGAACCTACCTCGTCGCTGGATGTGACGACCCAGGCGGTCATCATTGAACTATTGGCCAATCTGGTGGCTGAGGCCAACATGGCGATGTTGTTCATTAGTCACAACCTGCCAGTGGTGGCCATGCTGGCTGATGAAGTGGTTACGATCGCGGATGGAGTCAGTTCGAAGCGTATTTCTACCCGAAGTTTGTTGCGCGAGTATCTTGAGGCAGGTCTCATCATTCCACCGAAATACACACGCTTGGGGCCAGCGTCTGAAGGCGGCTCAACCAGGTTGGTTGAGTGATGTCGCTCCGGCTGGCTCAGGGGTGTCGGGGCCGTGCCGGTGCACTCGTGCCGCCAAGATCGCTACGCCAAACATTATGACAGTGGCCGCCAGACCTGCCCGGTTCAGTCCCTCTACGAAAGCAGACTGCGCCGCGTGTGCTAATTGTGACCCTTGCGGTTCTCCTAAAGTAGCCGCCGCCACAAAGGCTGCCCCTAAGGTTTCTTTAGCATGAGCAATGGCGTCGGCAGGAATGTTTACCAAGCCTGAAATCTCAGTTCGATAGACGGCGGTCATGATACTGCCCAATACGGCGGTGCCTAGGGCAATACCAAGCTCATTGGCGGTTTCGGAAACCGAGGAGACTTCACCGGCCCTCCTTGGCGGAACTGAGGCCAAAATGCCGTCGATGGATACGGCCATAGCGGCGCCGAGCGAACCGTTAATGATCATGGCGGCCAGGACAATGAACCAGACTGAGGTGTTCACTCCCACGAAGAAAAGCACGGCAAAACCCGCGGCACCACCAAAAAGGCCTGCTGTTACCACCCCAAATGACCCAAAACGGCGTGCACCTTGGGGTGCCAAAATTGTAACGATGATGGATGCAGCTACCGAGGGGAGCAGATGAATGCCAGCGCTAAAAGCTGAGAGTCCTGACACCAGCTGCAGGTACTGGGTCACAAAGAACATGGCACCAGCAAAACCAAAGCACGCGATCAAGTTGCCCAAAACACCAATTCGAAAGCGTTCCTTAAAGAACAATTTGATATCGATCATTGGAGTTTCTTGGCGTAATTGTCGACGAACGAACATGATACCGCTGCCAATCCCAACGCCGAACGCGATCGCCATCATCCACGACAAGCCCCCTTCAGCAAAGCTTTTGATGGCGTAAACTGTGGGCAACATAGTGGTCATTGATAACGCTGAGCTACCCAAGTCGAACGGCCCTGGGTCAGGATCGCGTGATTCTGGGGTGAATCGAGGGGCCAGAACCAGTAGGGCCGCTGTTACTGGAGCTGCCAATAGGAACACCGACCCCCACCAATAATGATCAAGCAAGAAGCCACCAACGATTGGGCCCACTGCTGAACCGGCAGCAAAGGTAGCCGCCCAGATAGCAATGGCCAGCTGCCGTTGTGTCTCGTTGGGGAATACGTTTCGAATCAATGCCAAGGTGGACGGCAACAAGGTCGCCCCGGCCACACCTAAGACTGCTCGTGCTGCGATTAGCGCGGCCGCGCTTGGTGCAAAAGCGGCGAGGACCGAGGCAACTGAGAAACCGGCAGCGCCGAACAAAAGCAGTTTGCGGCGGCCTATCCGATCGCCTATTGCACCCATGGTGATCAAGAGACCCGCTAACACAAACGAGTAGATGTCAATGATCCACAACAAAGCAGAACTTGAGGGTTCCAGGTCGGCACTAAGGTGCGGAATAGCGAAACCCAAGATGGTGCCGTCCATCGAGATCATTAGCACTGGTAGCACCAAGACAAACAGCGCAAGCCACGGGTGTTTAGTTGGGGGAGAGTTCATTAATCACGCATTGGTCAACAGGTGAGAGTGGAAGCCAGGCTGATGGCCCAGGGGCTGGCCAGTCTCAACTTTGGCCCAGGCCCTCAGTGAGGTTAGCCCGGTTATTGCCGTGTGCCACTTCGGCCAAGACCTAGTGCGTAACGTCGTTTTCGCGATGCTGGAACATCCAAACGATGGCCGAATTCAAGAGAATGACGATCGAGCCCAGCACCGCTAAGCGTCTGGTTCGTCCCGAGCTTTCGAGGCCAGTTCAGCCGGGGTGCTTGACGTGTCAGATAATGCCATTCCTACTGTTTTATCGCCCGATCACACGAAATGTCGATTGCGACTTTTTGGGCCAGACGAACATGGTGCTGCAGCCATTAAGTAATGTGAGCCCAAATAAGACCAACTAGAGGCAGCCGTGGAACTGAACTGGAACGATACAACCGATTTTGAAAACGCTGATCGCGGTTTTATGGGCACCATTAACCCTTGTGTGATCAAAAACACGGAAGGACGTGTGGTTTGGGACGGCGATAGCTACGATTTCATTACTGGAGAAGCTCCCCCAACCGTGCATCCAAGTCTGTGGCGACAGAGCATCTTGGTTTCAAAACACGGCTTATATGAGATCACCGAAGGTATTTACCAAGTTCGTGGCTTCGACCTATCAAACATCACGTTTGTCGAGGGTGATACGGGAATTATCGTTATTGACCCGTTAATCTCAGCCGAAACCGCGGCCGCGGCCTTGCATTTGTATCGCCAGCATCGGGGCGAACGCCAGGTTAAAGCGGTGATCTACAGCCACTCCCACGTGGATCATTTTGGCGGTGTATTGGGGGTGACTTCCGCCGAGGCCGTTGAATCCGGCGAGGTACAAATCATTGCTCCCGAGGGCCTCCTGGAACATGCTATTTCTGAAAACGTATATGCCGGTGCGCCTATGGGACGTCGAGCTTCATATATGTATGGCGGGTTGCTGCCTCGCAACGCAACCGGTGCTGTGGGCTCGGCGTTGGGCCAAAATACATCTACCGGATCTGTGGGTATTCTGCCGCCCACAATTGAAATTTCCCGCACTGGGGAACGGTTGAACATTGACTCGGTAGAGATCGAGTTTCAGGTCACCCCAGACACAGAAGCACCTGCGGAAATGAACTTCTATTTCCCTGGCTTTCGAGCCTTGTGCGTGGCTGAAAACGCGACGCATGTGTTGCATAACCTGCTAACGCTACGTGGTGCTTTGGTACGTGATGCACATAGCTGGGCCCGCTACCTAACCGAAACCATTGATCTTTGGGCGGATCAATCAGAGGTGGCCTTTGCGTCGCATCATTGGCCGACATGGGGTTCCGCGGCGGTAATTAAGTACCTCTCAGCTCAGCGTGACGTGTACGCCTACCTGCACGATGAAGTATTACGGCTGATGGGTTTGGGCTATCAAGGTACCGAAATTGCCGAAATCATTACTTTGCCACCAGCGCTCGAAACCGAGTGGAGCACTAGGGGCTACTACGGTTCAATCAGCCACAACGTGAAGGCTATTTATCAGCGGTATATGGGTTGGTTTGATGGCAACCCCGTGAACTTGTGGACCCATCCGCCTAAGCCGCTAGCAGATCGTTACGTGGCGGCCATGGGTGGAATAGAAAAGGTATGTGAGCTAGCTGAAACTGCGGTTGCAGAAGATGACTTGCGCTGGGCCGCCACGCTTTTGGGTCACGCCGTGTTTGCGGATGAAAGCCACGAGACGGCCAAAACGGCGTTGGCTGATGTGCTAGAGAAACTGGGCTTTGGCTCGGAAAATGCTATTTGGCGAAACTTTTATTTAACCGGGGCCATGGAGCTGCGTAATGGGGTAACACCACTGCCGGGACGTCCGGGTGGGGCGTTAATGAAACATCTGCAGCCCTCGCAGATTTTTGATTCGATGGCCATCAACATCGACGGTCCCAAGGCCTGGAACCTTGACCTAGAATTCGATTTTATTTTCACAGATTTGTCGCTGCGATACCGGGTCACGCTACGAAACGGAATTTTGGTACACCGTCGAGCCCAATCACACTGGTCCGCGGCGCGAACCACGGTGACTTTAACCAAAGATCGACTGTTTGGTTTGATTCTGGGTGATCTTGAAAGTGCTGGTCTTGAGATAGTTGGTGACTCGGCCGCCGTAGGGGAGTTCCTGGGCGTACTCTCGGCCCCCAATCGTAGTTTTCCTATTATGACCCCGCGTGATGAATACGAGGCCCCTTAGATTAATACAACCTTTGGGCCCACTTTACGTGTTCAGTTGGTCACTAACAGTGATTATGAAGGCACACTTAGGGCCGACTTACGCTAACGTGTATACCTATCTATTACGCAGTATTTGGCTAGGCCGGTAGGTATGAAATTTCCTGATGAGGTAAGTGAAGAAGCCCTGCGGCGTTTAGCGCGCGCCGAAGGACAGGTGCGTGGTGTGCAGCGGATGCTGGAAGAGGGTGCTAGCTGTAAGGATGTGATAGCCCAGCTGAACGCGGCACAAGGCGCGCTTCGCAGAACGTCGCTTCGATTGATGTCGGCAGGGATGCGTTATTGCATGAACAATCCCGACGAAGCCGAGTCTGAGGGCATGACTGTGGAAGAGATGGAAGCGCTCTTTCTGAACCTGAAATAGGTCGACCTGAATTACTCGGCTGCTGAATTGCACAGTCTTCGCTGAAAATCTTTGAGAAAGTTAGAGCCTCACCAAGAAGTAGATTGCCTTGGTGAGGCTCTAACTAAGTAGCTCTAAATCAGCTTGGTTTAGTTCGAGCTGTTTTGGGCCTCAATGTCGGCACGTACTTGTTCCATGTCAAGTGCCTGGGCCTGTGAAATTAGATCGTCCAGTGCTGCGGCCGGTAGCGCACCAGCCTGGTTAAAGAGCAAAATGCCATCGCGAAAGAGCATGAGCGTCGGAATCGACATGATTCCTGCTGACCCTGAGAGGTTTTGCTCGGCTTCTGTATCGATTTTACCGAAGGTGATTTCAGGGTACTTGGTAGCTGCTTCTTCGAAGATGGGCGCAAAGGTGCGGCATGGACCACACCAGGCGGCCCACCAGTCAACCAGGACTATGCCATCTTTCGAGACGGTATCTTCGAAGGTGTCTGCGGTGAGGTTTATTGTGGACACGTTTTGCCTTTGCTGTAGCGAGACAGTTTTCTGAGTTTGAAGATTGAATGGCTTTATCAGTAGCCAAACATTTTCAACCAGCCACGACCGGCTAATATTCCAATACTACACAATTCTATGGAATATCGGTGAACCGCTCGTTCGGTTTATCTGAACCACGCGAGCCATACTCAGAAACGTTAGCGCTCTAGGATTAACGCTGAGGTGGGCTAAACCACCAGTTAGACATTGGTTTAACGCTAACGGGAAAAGAGGGGGAATCCTATGAGAGCATTCCAACTTGTTGCACCAGGTGTCACCGAGCTGCGAGAAGTTGATACGCCGGTGCCTGGTGCTGGCCAGGTGTTGTTGAAAGTAACCGGGGCTGGCGTATGTCATTCCGATCTACACATACTTCATGCTCCTGCCACGGTTTTCCCCACCCCAATGACCTTTGGTCACGAGGTCTCGGGCACCGTGGCCCTGGCCGGTGAAGGTGTTGTTGGCTGGGAGGAAGGGACCCCTGCTTTGGTCTACATCTGCTGGGGTTGTGGTCGCTGCAGTGCTTGCTTGGTAGGTGCCGAAAACTATTGCCGTGCCTACCCAAGAAGTACGGTTCCCGGTGGTGGGCTAGGCCTTGATGGCGGCATGGCCGATTATGTGGTGGTACCAGCGCGCCATCTGGTGCCACTTGGTGATTTAGACCCCATTGCCGCCACGCCTTTAACCGATGCTGGGTTAACGCCCTACCATGCCATTGCTCAAGCCCGCTCGCGCTTGAACCCAAGCTCTACCGCAGTAGTGATCGGTGTTGGTGGCTTGGGACACGTCGGCCTACAGATTCTTAAGGCCACCACTGGGGCGACTGTCATCGCCGTCGATACCGATGAGGCGCGCCTCGCCCAAGCAACCGAGTTGGGTGCCGACCATGTGCTCCTAGCTGAGACCAACACCGCAACCGACATTCTGGCGCTCACCAATCAGGTCGGTGCCGATGCCATCTTCGATTTCGTTGGGCTCGATTCAACCTTGGATATTGCTGGCAACGCCGTGCGTTCCGCAGGTCAAATAATGCTGGTTGGTTTAGGCGGCGGTACTTTGCCGATGAGCGCTATAGGGATGGCCGCACCGGTACCTTGGGGCGTTACTGTGCAAAAACCATATGGTGGCACTCGCCGTGACTTGGCAGAAGTTGTAGCGCTAGCTGCGGCCGGGCGAATTCATGTGGCAGCTACTGCTTTCCCCCTTGATGACGCCGCCAAAGTTTTTGCCCAGCTTGAACGCGGAGAAATTCTTGGCCGGGCCGTGTTGGTTCCCTAAGAATCCAACGCTTCTGCCACCCGCGCCACGATCAGCGCCCTGTTTGGCTACCTGGTTTTCACCTGGCGAACCAAGCTACCAACCGAAGCTAGTTACCAACCGGGGCGTCAATATCGACGGAAGCGGCTTGGAACTGCGAGTTGTATAGGCGATGATACGCCCCTTGGGCTGCTAGCAGGTCGTCGTGTGAACCTTGCTCCACAATTTGGCCGTCCTCCATCATCAATATGATGTCGGCGTCACGGATAGTGGAGAGGCGGTGTGCGATCACAAAGCTCGTCCGCTGTGCTCTCAAGTTTGCCATGGCTTCTTGGATCAACACTTCGGTTCGGGTATCTACCGAGCTTGTGGCCTCGTCCAAAATGAGAATAGAAGGGTTGTTGAGAAAGGCTCGGGCGATGGTAATGAGCTGTTTTTCGCCGGCACTTAGGTTGGTACCGTCTTCGTCGATAACCGTTTCGTAGCCGTCCGACAACGTGTGCACAAAACGGTCAACATATGCCGCCCGGGCGGCCTGCAAGATCTGTTCATCGGTGGCTTCGAGGTTGCCGTATTTGAGGTTTTCCCAAATGGTGTCTTCGAAGAGCCAGGTGTCTTGTAAAACCATCCCCACATGGCTGCGCAGCTGGTCGCGACGTAGGTCGGCGATGTTGACACCATCAAGGCTAATTTGGCCATCGTTCAGTTCGTAGAACCGCATTATCAGGTTTACCAACGTAGTTTTACCAGCACCTGTAGGACCGACGATGGCTATGGTTTCGCCGGGGTTAGCCACTAGCGAAAGGTGCTCTATCAGGCGTTTGTCAGGGCTGTAAGAGAACGAGACGTCGCTGAAAACTACGCGACCTTCAACGGTTTCCAACGATGGTGGGTTGGTCGGTTCGGCGCTTTCTTCTTCTACGTCTAGGAACTCAAAAACTCGCTCTGCCGAGGCAATTCCCGACTGCACCATGTTCATCATGCCCGCCAAGGTACGAAGAGGCTGGGTGTATAAGCGAGCGTATTGAATGAATGCCTGAAGCTGGCCAATAGTCATTCGACCGCTCGTAATCATGAAACTTCCAGCCACGGCCACGAACAAATAGTTGAGGTTACCAAGCAATGACATCATGGGTTGGGTGATGCCCACGATGAACTGGGCCTTATAACTGGCTTCGTATAGCTGGTCGTTAACTGTCGAGAACTCGGCTTCAACCTGGCTTTGTCGCCCGAACACTTTTACTAGCGAGTGCCCGGTAAAGGACTCTTCCACAATGGAGTTCAACTCGCCGGTATGGCGCCACTGTGCCCCGAATCGTTTTCGAGACTTTCTCCCTACGAACTTCACGATCCACAACGAAACGGGAATCATTACCACGGCAAAGATTGCTAATAGCGGCGAAATCCAGGCCATCATGAACACCACGCCAACCACCATCAGCAACTGGTTGAGTACCTGGCTGACGCTCATTTGAAGGCTTTGTGTGATGTTGTCGATGTCGTTGGTAACGCGACTCAACAAGTCGCCCCTGGGGGTGCGGTCGATGTAGTGCAAAGGCAGACGGTTTATCTTGTCTTCTACGCTTTCGCGTAGCCGGAACATGGTTCGGTGAACCACTCCCGCCATGATGTAGGCGGTTAGCCACGACAATGCTGCACCCACGACGTAAATAATTACGGCGGTAGTGAGGACCGTTAAGAGCTTTGAGCGGTCTAAGCCATCACCGCTAAAGAGCCCGTCTACGATGACATCGGTGGCTTGACCCAGTAAACGAGGACCATAAACAGTCATGCTTACGCTAATAATCACCGAAACCAAAATGACGGTGATGAAGATGCGTTCGGGTCGCAGCAGATCTTTGACACGCCGCAGCACCGCTTTGGGGTCGGCCGAAGTGGACATGGGGGGCGCACCCGGCCCGGCCCAAGCGTTTCGAGTTAGTGCCTGATCACGGGTTGAGAGGCGAGCACCGGATTCTGGTTGTTGAGCGTTGTCGTTCAACTCTTTGCCTCCACACTCATTTGCGAGTCGACGATCTCAACATAGGTTGGGCAGGTGGCCAAGAGTTCGTCATGGGTGCCAAGTCCGACCACGGAACCTTCCTCTAGCACCACAATTTGATCAGCGTTCACAATGGTGGACACCCGTTGCGCCACCAAAATAGTGATGGCGTTGGCGGTATAGGGCACCAGAGCAGCTCTCAGGTTGGCGTCGGTGGTCAAATCTAGGGCCGAGAACGAGTCGTCGAAAAGATAGATATCTGGTTTGCGGATAAGGGCGCGGGCAATCGCTAATCGCTGGCGTTGCCCACCTGAAACATTGGTACCGCCTTGGGTGATCTGCGAGTAGATGCCCTCGGGCATGGCCGCCACGAAGTCGGCACCTTGGGCCACTGTCAAGGCTTCCCAAATCTCTTCTTCGGTCGCATCTTCTTTGCCGTAGCGAAGATTGTCGGCAATGGTTCCAGAGAAGAGGAAAGGACGCTGCGGAATTAGGCCGATTCTGGCCCACAGGTCATCTAGGTCAAGCTCACGTATGTTGGTGTCGTCGATTAAGATTGCACCGCCTGTGACATCGAAAAGTCGAGGTACCAGGTTCAAAAGCGTTGTTTTACCCGAGCCGGTGCTACCAATAATGGCAGTTGTTTCCCCAGGTCGAGTGGTAAACGAAACAGAGCGGATCACGGGTTCCTCGGCACCTGGGTAACCGAAAGTCACCTCTCGCAGCTCAAGTGCGCCGCGGTGTCCAACATCGCTGCGGGCGTGGCTGGGGTTTGTAACCGAAGCCTCGGCCCTTAACGCTTCCATAATTCGATTGCCAGAAACAGCAGCCCTAGGCAACATGACGAACATGAAGCTTGACATCATGACCGCCATTAGCACCATCACGATGTAGCCCAAGAACGCCACCAGCGAACCAATTGACATCTCGCCAGCATCGATGCGCAACGCGCCGTACCAAATGATGGCCACACTGGCACCGTTTTGAACCAGCATTACCGCGGGGAAAAGGACAGCCATAATGCGGCCAGTGCGAAAACCGGTGTCGGTTAAAGCCTGGTTAGCCGTAGCGAACCGTTTCTCTTCGGCGGGTTCACGCACGAAAGCTCGAACCACCCGGATGCCGGTGATTTGTTCGCGTAAGACGGTGTTTACATCGTCGATACGGTCTTGCATGAGAGTAAAAATGGGGTGCGCTTTGCCCATCAAGGTGCCCGCGACTAGTGCAAATAATGGTATTGAAATTAAGAGCACAATAGAAAGCGAGGCATCTTCTCGAATCGCCATGTAAGTACCAAAAACACCAGTTATGGGTGCCATAACAGCCATGGTGCAGGCCATGTGAATCATGGCTTGTATTTGTTGAACATCATTGGTGATACGCGTGATCAGCGTAGGGGCACCAAAGTGGCCCATTTCTTGCGAAGAGAAGCCGGTTACCTTGTGGAAGAGGTCTTGGCGAATCTCGCGACCGGCCGCCATTGAGGCGCGAGCGGCGAAATATATTCCGGCTACCAAAGCCAGGCCTTGACTAATGGCTATTATCATCATCCAGCCACCAATTGACCAGATAGCACCGCTGTCGTTTTGAACAACGCCCTTGTCGATTATGTCAGCCGTGACACGTGGTAATAGCAGGGTGAAGATTGCTTGAAGAACCTCAAAAACCAGCACGCCGAAGAGCAGTGCTTTCACCCGAGGCATATAAATCTTTAACAATTCAAGCATTAAACAATCCCCCGACCGGGCACGACCAGTGCCGCGATCATCTGAGGCAGGCTAACCAAGAATCTTCTTTACTAAGTAAATGAGTGACATAAGTCATAATAGTGCTGGTGGTTGGAGCAACACGTGTTTGATCTGACTCGCCGCCACTAAGGCTCTAGCGTGGCGGAATGAACGAAGTTGCATTGGTATCTGGGGGCGGTCGAGGTATTGGCCGCGCAATTTGTTTGAAACTCGCCCAGGCGGGCTATGACATAGCGGTTAATTACCGCCGTGATGAAGAGGCGGCCGCGGCCACCGTCGCTGAAATTGAAGCATTAGGTCAAAGGGCAATCGCCGTGGCAGCCTCAGTCGATAATTGGGATGCTTGCCAAGCCATGGTGGACAGGGTGGTGGAAGAGCTGGGTGCTCCCAGCGCGCTCGTCCACAATGGAGGAATTGCGAGCCGCGGGAATAGCGTAGTGGACACCGAGCTAGACGAGCTGGACCGTGTGATCCGTACCCATGCCTACGGTGGGTTTCATCTTGCCAAACTTTGTGTTCCTTACATGAAAGAACGCAATAGCGGAAACATTGTCATGATTTCGTCGGTAGCTACTGATTCAAATGGTGCGAATGGCTCGCCTTACAATATGGGGAAGGCGGCTCTCGAAGCCTTAGCCTTCACACTGGCGAAAGAAGTTGTCGGCCACAATATTCACGTCAACGTGGTAGCACCCGGACTGGTTGCCACTGATATGGGTGACCGTTTAACTAAGGCCACCACTGGGGGAAGAGCGCAAAACGCTGCAGATCTTGATGCCAACGCCCCTTTCGGGCGTGTTTGTCGCCCCGACGATGTGGCCAACGTTGTGGCGTTTTATCTATCTGATCATGCCGGCTACGTGACAGGGACACGTATTCGCGTCGACGGCGGTGGCGCCCTTCGGTTTTGATGTCTCAGGTGCCAACTCCGGCGTGTTAGATCAGTTATGCACAGCGTCACCTCCGATGGAATTGGCGCGACGTCGCGTTGGTTACACTTTGTGTCAGTTTGAAGGCCAACTATGGCCTAAAGAAAGGCGGGCTTGTCCGTGAGCGATACTGAAGAACCCATACCATTACCCGATCTGCCCGGTGCGCCATACGACATCGAGTTCTTTTTCGATCCCGGCTGTCCATTCGCCTGGCAAACTTCGGTTTGGATACGACGAGTCGCCGAGCTCGAGAGTGTCCGAGTGGGATGGCGTTTCATTTCGTTAAAATTCTTGAACGAAGATTCGGATGAGCCAACTCAGGCTGCCGAGGGTCGAATGCGGGGGCTGCGTTTTCACCGTATTTGCGCCGCGGTGCGGGAACGGTTCGGCAATGAAGCTGTGGGGAACTTGTACAAAGCTTACGGCGAACGGTTTTGGTACCAAAATGCCACGGGCACATATTTGGAACGAGCGGCCTTCGGTGCCCAGGCCGCCAAGCTCGATGAAATCCTTGACGAGCTGGCGCTTCCGCAGGACCTACTAACCGAGGCCGACAACGAATCGTACGATCAGCTGATTAGAGCGGAAACCGATGGTGCGTTGGCCCGTACCGGTGCCGGTGTGGGTACACCGATCATTACGTTCGATCCGCCACATGGGAACTCGCTGTTTGGCCCGGTTATTAGCAGTGTGCCTGATGACGACACGGCGGTGGAATTTTATCGTGCTCTGCGGGTGTTCGCTGATTTCCCAGATTTTTCAGAGTTGAAACGAACTAAACGTCCACCGCTTGATCTACCGCTCTATAAGCAGGATTAAAACGATTTCCTACTTGATTTGAGTGGCCTCTACCTTTCGGTGCACTGGTAGCGGCCACTCGAATATAGGGCTGCATACGCATGCGGCCGATCAGCACCTAGTCAGTGGCCACCACCTGAACCAAGGCCGTTCCTGAACGTCCAAAGACTTCCGGTGCATAAATCTCTTCGGCCCGCGTGGGCGGCGTAACGAAGCTACCGGGGGTAGTGGCTCTCGCCAGGTAACGGTATTCGTACACCCCCGCACCCAGATAGGCCGAGAAGACTTCGGCACGGTCATCACGCTGATTAGTGTGGTCGAACCACCATCGCCAGCGATACGAAAGCGGCCAAGGTTGATCCGCGGGAGGATCTTCGGGCAAATCGACCTGTGGAGTGTTGGCGAAGTTCGGATTAATAATCTCAAGTCCGGCTGGTAGCGGATCGATCAATGCCACATTGCGCCGGTCGCTTTCGGCCACCATCGTCACCCGTACCGCCACATTGGCACCGGCCTTGATTTCCCAAGTGCCGTCTGTGTTCTGTCGCACATCGTCGGGGTTATCCACGGCTTCGTATTGGCGTGAAACCACAAAACCCTCATCGCGGGGGTCTAGCCGTAGGTCATTCGGCGCGTACTTCAATCCGAGCCGGTAGTACAGGCGTCCAACCCCACTTTTTGCTACCACCAAAGACGTCATATTTTCGGGCTTAGAGCTCTGCTGAAGTGAGTTTTCGCTGTTATTTGATGGTTCTGAGAGCCCTATGAGGGTTGCCATCGGGATAGTGGATAAGACTGAAGTGGTCGAATATCCGCTCCATTCGGTCTCGGTGACCAGGGTTTCGCCCAGCCAAACTCGAGCCACGAACTCGGGTGATTCAGCCTCGAAAGCATCGAAATAGGCCTTAAGTGCCAGCAACACAAAACTGTTTTCTTGAACCGATCCCCAATGCCCGGCCGGATTACGCTTGTTACCAATTAATCCATTCACGACCTTGGGGATAAGGTCAGAATCTGGGTCGAGGTTAATTAAGGCATCTAGAACCAACGCTGTAGCGCGGGTATCCGAGGCCAACACAACGTAACTGTCTTCATAAACACTGTTGGTGAACGTTACGGCACCAGCGGTATCGACAGCTCGATTGTGTACCTCTCGTTCAATTGTTTTTTGATGGGCGTTGTTTACCAGTGGCCAAAGCCTGGCCAAACCCTCCAAATCGAGCCTGTCTTCGTTCGATTGGAAGAATGAATCAGCAGCTGTTGCAACGTCGATACCGGCCTGATCTTTTACTGATAGGGCATAGGCAATAACGCTTAGACGCGCTTCATGTGACCAATCGGCTGGAATGTGTTGTTCTATCCACTCGAGATAGTTGAGCCCTTGAGACAAGGCAGCTTCGTTAACCACGTAACCGGCGCGCTTGGCCTCTACCAAAGCATGCACAACCTGGGTTGAACGATACGGATCAGAAGGCTGGTCGCGACGCCACATGGGCCAACCACCGTCGCCGTTTTGCTGAATTACAAGACGGGCTAAATCAGCGCTCACCATCTCACTCAGCGCAGACGGCGAGGGTAATTCCGGTGAGTTGAAGGCATCAAGCACATCGCGCAGCGCCACAACCGAAAGTATCCGTGATGCTAAGGCGTCGCTGTGGTCCAATGGATAGTCCACCAAGGTGATTACAGCGTCGGCCAGAGCCGCCAATGCCGTAGAGGACGTGGTTATTTCCAGGCCACCAAACTCCTCGAACACGTTCGTCGGGGGCGTGAGCGGCAGACCATTGGCACCGTCATCAATCACGCCATAGGTAGCGAACGCTTCTCGGGTGGCTGGCGTGAATACGGGAATTTCAACTTCAACCGAATCTCGTGATTCACCGGTTTCAGCACTTAGACGGAAACGAGCCGTACCGGCATTCTCGGTACGAACGGGCAAGCGCACCTCTACCCGATTATGTGCTGGCACCTCAACCACGAGACCTTTAGCTCCAAGTGCTTCCAAATTGTCGGTCTCGAGTATCAATTTAGTCTGCATCGGCTGATCGGTTTGGTTTTGCAGTACGAAAGGAAGTTGAAATTCGTCCCCGAAATTCGCAAATCGGGGCGCAGACGGGCGGATTTGGAGTGGCAGCCCGGTAGACAAGGTGCTTTCGCCCATTCCGAAATGTTCTGGACCCTTCGCTACCTGGGCCACCAAACGATAACGGGTCAGGCTCTCGGGCAGCTCGAACGAGCTAATCACCTGGCCTGCTTCATCGGTTTGGAGCAGCGGAGCGAAAATAGCCAAGGCATCAAAGTTCGATCGACTTAACGTGATGGCGTTGCCAGCTCCAGCGCTGGTGCCATCAGAATCTGAAGCAGCGGAACTTAAACCTCTTTCGCGTTGTGCCATGTCGGCTGAGTCTTCTGGGGCGACATTGAGCTCTGCCTCCTCGTCGCCGAAATCGCTGGTTCCGATTCGGTCGTTGCGGAGGGTGCTGCGACTTGAAAACGCTGCCACGTAATCACCAAAGGGTTCGTACATGGCAGTAATTGGATTAACGGCCGTGTAACCGCTTAGTGCCAATACCGCTTCGTCGACCGCCACCAACGTAACTTCAGCATTCGGTACAGCCTTACCAGCTTGATTCGTGACGCTCACCCGTACTTCTGCGCTTGCGCCGGGCGTATAGCTTTCCTCAATCGGCGTTACTTCGACGTTCAGCTGGCGTTGAACTGGTGGTACCGAGATATAGAGCGAATTGTTTGCCCATGCTGGACGGTTGGTAAGGGTTTGGTTCGCCGAGGTAGCTCCTGCGCCGGCGGTGTGAGTACCGGCAACGGTTACGAATAGCTCAAAGCCTGGTACCGCTGATTCCTCAATCGGAATCTCGAGGGTGGCAGCATTGTCAACAAGGGTGAAGTTGTGTGTTGCACGAATTCCAGCACGACTAATAACGTACACACCTTCTGAAGCCTCAAACGGTGCCTGCACCAAAACCTGGGCAGTCTCACCGTGACGGTAGGTTGGGGCGTTGGGCACCAACTCTAAAGTCTCGGCTTGGTTGTACCCGAAGGAGGCAGGGTCTTGTGCGCCCTTAACCCAATGAATTATCTCAGTACGTGTGAAACCGCCCTGGTCGTCTTCGACGGTGGCGCTTAGGCGGTATTTGCCGGCCTTATTGGCCGAGAAAGTAACTTCGGCGGAATCGGCCGTCGATCGCAGAGCCTGGTATTGCTCGTCGACGCCAACCTCGCTCCATTCTCCATTGGCATAACGTTGTTCCAAACGCGCCAGTTCAAATCTCACTTCACGATCTTGGGAAACGTTGCCGTCAATATCGGTAACAATAAACTTGGTATCAAAAGCCTCGTTGACCTCGCTGAAGGTACGAGCTGATTGCATACCCACGTAATTAGAACCCGAGTGCACCAGAGCTTCGACATTGGAACCTAACTCCACCCGGTTGATGTCGGTCACGGCTGCCGAAGCGCTAATAACCAGTGGTTGGCCATCGTTGGTGCCCGACATTTCCACTCGTAGAGTTGATTTACCCTCGGCGTTGGTTACACCCTCAAACTTCTCAGTTTTTTGAGGTTCTGGTTCTGGCCAACCTGGAGCGCTGACCCCACGAGACATGCCCAACTCGTCAAGGAGCATCGGCCCGCTGCCGTAACGCATAATCGGGTAATCTTCCCACCAGGGTCGCCAAATTCCGAAGGAATAATCGGACCAATTCGGTGGCGAATACTGACCGGTTGAGTAGGCAACATCCCAACGAATGGGGGCTTGTGCCAACGCGCCACCGCCCAAGTAATTAGCCGAAAGGTTCACATCAAGGGGTTGTTGCAATAGCTGTGCGGCGCTCGAGTTCAACTCAGTTTTCACTTCGAAATCGGGCCGACGAAATTCTGCTAGCTGTAATGAGTGGGAATGGGTCTGATTGTCAATATTGCGTTCATCGCTAAGCCGGAAATTCACCCAACCTTGACCCAAGTTGGCCCCCTCAGCCACCCGAAAGGCCACATCAAAGCCGCCTTGTTGGCTTAGCTCGGCGGTACCTTCGGCAATGGTGTTACCAAAAGCATCGCTTGCGGTGTAGCTGACGCTAGTGCCGAGAGGAAGCTGAAGCTGAGCGTCGCCACTTCGAGTTAACTTACGAACCCAACCTTTAATGTTCACGGTTTCACCGGGTTGGTGTAGACCTCGATCGTCGAAGGTGTGCCAACGCAGTTGATCTTTGATAGTGCCATTTCCCGTGAAGTTGGTGAATATGTCGTCGATGATGACTGAGTCATCGCCGCGCTGACCTACCAGGTAACCCAAATTCGAGGCTTTGCTGATCTCAGCTATTCCGTTATTCCCGGAGATACCCCATACATCATTAGGATTGGTAAAGATCTCGACGTTTTTGGTTGGTTGACCGGTAGCAAGCTGGGTAGCCACCACCACGGATGATTTTTCACCCGCCAAGACTTCAAGGCCGATTTCGCTGCGTTGGAGCCATACCACCCTCGGTCGAACTTGCCAGTAATTATTGTCGTTGGGGCTGAAACGTTTGGTTGGTTGTATAACCGCCACCAAATGTCCAAACTCGGGTAGGTATTCATCGAGGTTTATGGTTGTTAGCCCAAGATTTCCGTCAGACCCGGCGGCTTCGGTCGTGAAATCGGCAATTTCCGGGAACGGAATCTTTAAACTTTCATCCCAAAACCATTGGAACTGTGATTCTTTGAACGTTGAGTAGTCGCTAGTAGAAACCTCATAAAGCTGAACCCTGAGACGGTCCAAGCCGCGGGTTTGAAATTGCAATTGTGCTTGATCAGTTTTGGGGTCAAGCGTGATTAATGGCAGATCAAGGCCAAAAATGGCGGGTGTAGCTGTTCCGAAGTCGATGGTTCTGGTCTGCTCGCTACCCAGGGATTGACCGTAGATGTCGCTTAGATCAGCGGGAAAGTTAATGGTGTAGGTGGTCTTGGCTTGCGTTGCCCCCGAAATCAGTAGACGGTTGCCCGAAACGTTGATCACCAAATCTTCAATGCGGGGCTCGATTCGAAATTTTTCGGGTCGAAACTTGGTGACGTCGATGGAGGTTGACATTTCCACCACCAAGGTGTCACCGGGGCGGCAAGTGCTTTCGGTCATACATGCGATTTTAGAAATTGACAGCTTGGGGTAGGTTTGCCCGTAGAAAGTGCTGTCATCCGACGAGGTGGAAGTGCCTTCGGCGGAGCCCAGTTTGGCCCCAAAGCGCAGCGTGACCGTGGAATTAAGTGGTAGCGGCTCGGTTGGTGTTAAGGCAACGGCACGTCCATTAGGCGTGGCCTTAAATAGGGCCGAGGCTGCCTCGTCTTGGTCGATCTCATCATCGCGAGCCAAGCGGATGGGGTAAGTGGTGCCATCAGCTTCGAGCTCGATATGTTCAAGCGTCTCGTGGGCCTTGACTAGTTGATTGAACACCGCCACCACTACGGGACGTGATTCGAGGTATTCCGGTTGTTCCCAGGGCGAAAGCTTGGCCGGGGAGTCGGTTGAAAACCGACTAACGGTCGAGACGTCAACGGTCGGAGTTTCAAATTCGAAAGAGTAATCCTCGCTGAGACTCACCCCAGATGCTGAAGTCATCTCCGCTGGAATGACCACCGTGTATTTGGTGGAAGCAGGAAAGCGGTCGAGCGTTTCGCCATTGATGGTCGGCGCTGGTGAAAAACGTAGGGTGTTCGTGCCGAGCCAGTGCCAAGAACCATCAACGTGGGGCGAAATAGTAATTGGTGGCACTTGTTGCGCTAGCTGTTCCAGTGTGGCCAGCGCCACCATGGGCTGGTTGAAGGTCACGCTTAGAAAGGGTGCTACCTCGACTGCGCCAACCGGGCTAGTACGGATTACTTCCACATCGCCATATTCGATGGTGTCTTGGTCGGCGGTATCGGTTTGTGGAGGTGGAAACTGGGCCTGTTCAGTGACGCCACTGCGTGGTGGTAGCAGTGATTGCGCGGGCATGTTCCAGGCCTGGGCAAGGTCGCTACTGGTGACAAAGGTTGAAAAGTGACTTAGAACAGCTTTGATGGACTCTTCATCCAGGGGCGAGCCAGCTACTAAAGAGGGTTTGTCAGCTTCCGGTTCTTCCACAACATCACGGTTACTAAGGCGCAAGACAACATCGGTTTGACCTGGATTGGTGGGGTCTGTGTTGAGTTGGTCGATGACTTCTCTACCACCTTCTTGAAGGGGTTTACGGCTATCTCTAGCAATGGCGCCAGTCATTAGTGGCGCCACAATCGCTAAGACCACAAAAATGGCGATGGCGGCAACGCCTTGCCGATCTTTGGTGGCTTGGGTCGCGAATTCCCTCGGGTTAGCGTCTTTGTCATTCATCGAAACATAAGACGTAGCAAGTTATCAATAAGTTCCCGCTCACTATCAGGCCTTATTCTCGCTTTTGCCGACATTGCGAAGCGGAACCTCCTAGTGTGACCTCCGGCACGTATTTACAAAAAGTGAGGCAATAGGGGTGGAACTTATTTACCGTAAATCTCGGTTTTTGGCATTAGCTTTGGTGGTAGCTCTATTCGGCGCCGCTTGTGGCAGCAGCGACGACGACTCGGGTAGCGCAACCTCGACCACGCTTTCGGGCACATCCACGACCGAGGGCGCAGATGACAACAATGATGATGCCAATGAAGCCAAATACGGAGGTTCGTTGGTGGTGGGCATTAGTGCCGAAACCAATACCTGGACTCCGGGGCTCGCCAACCTAGCGGCTAGTGGCATGACCGTGGCACATGCCATTTACGATCCGTTGGTGTGGCTCAACAGTAACGGTGAATTTGTGGGTTACTTAGCGGAATCAATTGAGGCCAACGAAGACATCACGGCGTGGACGCTAAAATTGCGCGAAGGAGTTACTTTCCACGACGGCACTGCTTTAGATGCTGAGGTGGTGAAGTGGAATTTCGATAACTTACATTTTGCCCCTACCTCTCAGAGCTATGGGTATCTGGTCGCCGCCAAGGTCGACAACCTAGAGGTCATCGATCCGCTGACGGTTAGGTATAACCTCACCGAAGCGAACTCGGCGTTCCCCGATCTATTGCGCGGCGGTCCTGGCTTGGTGGTATCCCAAGCCGCCTATGAAGCTGACCCGGATGGATTCGGTGATCACCCCGTCGGAACCGGTCCTTTCATGATGAAGGAATGGCGACGTGATGACCGTGCCGTGGTTACACGCAACGAGAACTATTGGATGAAGGATGCCAATGGCGACCAACTGCCGTATCTCGACCAGATCACGTTCCGACCTATTCCCGACGGTGAAAGTCGCTATCAAGCCCTAATGGCGGGCGACATTGACGTGATACAAACTAACGACGGCACCGACATCGCCAATCTCGTGGAGCTGAGTAATGGCAACGATTTTGCCGTGACAGTTGTGAAGAATAACAGCGCTGGGGCCATCTTGTTGAACGTGTTGGTACCCCCAATGGATGACGTGAGGATACGCCAAGCGCTCTTGATGGCCGGAGATTCAGAAGCTGCTCGTGAGGTGCTGGGAACTCTCGCCGAGGCCGAGGCGGCGACCGGTTTTTACGCTTCCGACAGTCCGTGGTATTCCGCGGAAGCGGCACAGGTATACAACGATCTAGTAGACGCCGGTCTTGAAAAAGCCGTGGAACTAGTCGAGGCCTATAAGGCTGACCCAGCACGTTCCGATGGTGGCAGCCCCGGTGATCCAGTTGAGATTACCTACACCTGCGCTACCGATCCCACCTTGGCCATCTTGGCTCAGCTGCAGCAGTCGCTGTGGGCTCGCGCGGGAATCAACACCACGCTTGAGTCGTTGGATGAAGGCACCATGGTCACGAACGTGGTGGGAGGCGTTGATACTGAACCACGCTTCAAAGGCACTTACATGGCTAACTGCTGGCAGGCGGGTGGAGGTTTGGAAGATCCTCTCTCAACCTTGGGTCCATTCTTTGGTGCCGTGGCGTCGTCACCCGGCAACTTCACCAACTACACCAACGCTGCCATTGATGAAGAAATCGATGTGCTGCGCACAAGTGACGACTTTGCTACCCGTTACGGTGCCGTTGAGAAGATTCAGAAAGTGGTGGCTAGTGAGGTTCCGATTATTTGGTCATCACAATCAATTTCAGCCGTTGGGTATCGGGCCACGATTGTAGGCATCGCCGACTGGACGCTACCGTCAGGTGAAGCGGGCACTGGCAACCCTGATGGAACAATGAGATTCCATCAAGTAGCGCTTGCCCAATAATTACCAAACTGGCGAAAGCGATCTGTTGAGGTAGCTGAGTGCCCCAGGAGAATGAAGCGCATATGAAGGCCAATGGTCCGGCCCGCTCGGGCGGGCCTAGTACAGAACTCTTGGCGGAAGCTCTCACGGGTTTAAACGGCGCACCAGTCGAAGTTCATGATCTGGTGCGCTTAACCGGTGGTGCCTCACGAGAGACTTGGTCGTTTACTCAAGTGACCGAGCATGAGTCCCGTCCACTTATTTTGCGTCGTGATCCGCCTGGTCGACCAGGAGCGCCGGGTTCGATGCGTCTAGAAGCAGCGGTGATAAGTGCCGCGCACCAAGCAGGGCTAGCGGTGCCGGAAGTTCTGTTAGTGGACGACGGCGATGTGCTGGGAACTGCCGGTCTGATCATGGAACACGTGCCAGGGGAAACCCGACCCCGGCGAATTTTGGGCGACGATCGTTTCAGCGATGCCCGGTCGGTCTTAACCAAACAAGTGGCCGAGTTTTTTGCCGGTCTGCATGCGATCGACCCCAACACCGTTTCCGGGTTGGCCCAGCCAGATCCATTGGAAGATTTTCAAGCGGCCTATGACCTTGTTGGTCAACGGCGACCCATCTTTGATTGGGCGTTTGCTTGGCTGCGCCAGAACAAGCCACCTACCAACCCTGGCGCGATCGTGCATGGTGATTTTCGCACCGGCAACCTCTTGGTCGACGAAACTGGTTTAAGAGCTGCCATTGACTGGGAACTCGTTCACATTGGTGATCCGTTAGAAGACCTCAGTTGGCTGTGTGTGAAGGCTTGGCGTTTTCGTGAACCAGCGCCGGTTGGTGGTTTCGGCCAGTTGACCGAGCTGTTCGAGGCCTACGAAGAAGCGGGTGGCCAACGGATTGACCCGCAGGCCTTCAATTGGTGGTTGGTGCTAAACACCTTGAAATGGGGTGTTATGTGTCTCACCCAGGCTCAAGCTCATCTGGCTGGTCTCGTGCGGTCTGTTGAGCTAGCCGCCATTGGTCGGCGGGCTGCCGAGCAAGAGTGGGATCTTTGTGAATTGCTTGCCCCCGAGCTCACCGAGGAGATATCGAAAGGCCGCAACGACGAGGCCGCCCGGATTCAGGCGGAAGAACCTGTCAAAGCCACCCACGACGATGCCGATTCAGGTGAGGCGGCGGTCGATGGCGGGTTTTTTGGACGCCCGACGGCCGAGGAATTATTGCAGGCCGTGGGCGAATTCCTGACCGATTCCGTTATGAAGTCGGATGTGCCCTCGATCGCCTTTCATGGTCGAGTGGCTGCCAATTTGGTGGCTGCATTGGCTCGCGAGGTGGCAATGGGCACCGAAGTAGCCGAGCGTTACCAACGGGGCCTTCACCAACTCGGTTTCAAAACGCATCGGCAACTTTCAGACCACCTGCGTAGCGGTGAAGCCGAGCTAGAAAACCGCGAGCTCATGTCAGTTTTGGCAGAAGCGGCCTTCGACCGGTGTTTAGTAGTGAATCCGCGCCACCTGCTTCTTTGATCGTATTACGGGCGAAGGGCGGTAGCTTCGCCAAGCCATCGCAGGCGTTCGAGTTGGGCCGGGGGTATTTCGCCTGAGGCCGTAGGCCCCACGTTGATCAGCAGGTTGCCGCCGAAACGGTTGGCGTTGTGCAGCGAGTGCAGCAGTTCATCTTTGCTTATGAAGTCTTCTGGGGTTGAGCTTTGGTTGAACCCAAAGCTGGCGTCCATGCCCCGAACGGTCTCCCAAGCGTATTCCGGAGCGTGTTCCATAGCGGTATATTCGGGTGTTCGAACATCGAAATGGGGTGGTTTGGGCGGGATCAGACCCTGGTTCTTGTGCGCTGTTTTCCTGAACAACGAATTCAGCTGATGTTGAATCGGCTTAAAACGAAGCAGCTGATTCAAGCGTGAATATGGCAACCATCTATCGTTGACAACGCCCTCGGGAACGCTGCGATAGTAGTGCTCAAACAGCGACCAGAGTTCGGGGCGGCGACCGGGCCACGAAATATCGTTCCACAATACCGAGGGCCGGTATCGTTCAATCAGCTCGCGGACCTGGGCGTCGGCATAGGCCGGATATTGGCCTCGCGGTACAGCTAACGCGGTCTGAACCATGGTCCCGATTGGGGTTGCATTAAAGGTCCAATCCAATCCCCCGGAATAGTAGACACCAAAGCGAAGACCAACGCCACGCACCGCTTCTGCAAGTTCACCAACTACGTCGCGTCTGGTGTGCCAGTCTTTGTGATAGGGGTTGGTAACCCGTGATGGCCACAAACTGAAACCGTCGTGGTGTTTGGTTACCAATACCACGTATTTGGCACCTGTGGTTCGAAAAACCTCGGCCCATGGTGTGGGGTCCCAGTCACTGATGGCCTCGTTAAAGTCGGCACCGAAATCGCTGTAGGGCCTCGAACCATAGTTTTGGTAGTGATATTTCGCTACCGGACTGTTCGGGAAGCGGAGCGAATTTTCGTACCATTCGGTGTACGGGATACGAGACATGGCGTCTTCGTCGTGTGATGTCAATATCTCAAGAAGGCCTTCTTCTTTGGGTGCGTATGCTGGCACCGAAGCTGGTGTCCAGTGAATAAAAATTCCCAGACGTGCCTTATGCCACCAATTAGGTACCTGATGTTTCCGTAGTTCGCGGAGCGCCCCAGAAGCCATTTCTTGTGTGTCCCCCTTAAGAATGGAATCTCAGAGAGAATAGCGGTTGTAGTGCCGTGACCAGCGAGAAAGTAAAAAGCAGGGCATCACTGGAAAATCAGTTTTAAACTAACAGTGCCACTTGTCATATGACCGCTGGTCATGATTAGCTTTGGGTAATTGAACTTTACGGTTCTAGGCGCAACATAGGGGAGTGTCGTGACCGATCTACTTGAGAATCATTCAGCTGAGGCCACCGCAGTTCAACACGTTGATGTTTTGATCGTTGGCGCTGGCATTTCCGGCATTGGTGCCGCGTACCATCTGTTGCGCGATCATCCGCAACGCACGTTCTTGATGCTTGAAACACTTGATCACTTTGGCGGAACTTGGTGGACACATAAATATCCAGGCATTCGTTCTGACAGCGACCTCTACACCTTCGGTTACAAGTTCAAGCCTTGGACCGGGGCACCCATCGCGACCGCGGAAGAGATCATGAAATATCTCACCGAGGTGGTGGAAGAAAATGGTATCGACCAACACATTCGCTATGGCCATCGGATCGACGCTGCCAGCTGGTCCAGCGATGATCGACTCTGGACCATACATGCCACCCGCCTTGAAACCGGTGAAGAACTACAGTTCACCGCCAATTTCTTCTGGATGTGCGGTGGCTATTATCGCCACGCCCAGGGTTATACGCCCGAGTGGGAAGGAATGGAGAACTTCGGCGGCACCATTGTGCACCCACAAACCTGGCCCGATGACCTAGACCTCACCGACAAGAACGTGGTGGTTATTGGATCTGGCGCGACGGCCGCAACGCTAATTCCAAATGTGGCCTACGACTGCAAGCACGTGACCATGTTGCAGCGTTCGCCCACCTTTTTCTTCTCTCGTCCCAATCGAAACGAGCTGGCTGACACCCTACGAGAGCTTGAAATTCCCGAAGAATGGATACACGAGATCGTGCGGCGGCGAATTTTGACCGATGGTGAAGCGATCATCAAGATGTCTTTCGATGACCCCGACGCGCTGCGGAGCGCCTTAGTAGAAGGTGTGCGCGAGTTGTTGCCCGAAGGTTTCGATGTTGATCGACATTTCAACCCACCGTATCGACCCTGGCAACAACGAATTGCACTGCTGCCAGATGGTGATCTCTTCAAGGCGGTACGTGACGGCCAAGCAAGTGTCGCCACCGATCAGATCGACCATTTCACTGAAACTGGTATTGCCTTAACCTCGGGTGAGCACCTTGATGCCGACGTGATCATCACGGCTACGGGCTTCACTATGTCGGTCATGGGTGATATCCGCTACATGGTTGACGGCAAGATTATCAACCCTGCTGAACTGGTTACTTACCGTGGTGTCATGTTCACCGACATGCCCAACTTTGCCTATGTCTTTGGCTACTTCCGCTCTAGCTGGACCTTGCGAGCCGATATGATCAGCGAGTTTGTTTCGCGCATGCTGAGTTATATGGATGAGCACGGTACCGATATGGTGCAACCAGTTTTGCCTCCGGGAGATGCCGAGATGGAACTATGTGACTGGGTGGAACAAGATCAGTTCAACCCCGGTTACCTGGCGCGGTCGATGCATCTGTTGCCCAAACAAGGCAAGTACGACCCATGGCGGCTCCATCACGATTATCGACCCGAACGCGAGATGTTCGAGGCCGTAAAGTTCGACGATGAGCCGTTGATGTTCAAGTAGCTACGCGCTGGCCACAAAACGCAATATTCGCGACGCGAAGCAGCATTTGGAGTTTCAAAGCCTGGGGATACACGGTCCAGCGCCCAACTCAATCAGGCCCGTGATGTCACCGTCTTGAAAGCTGGTTATGTTCGCTTGAGCGCGTTCGTACATCAACTGAGATTTATCATCAACATGGTTTAGGCCAACCAGATGCCCAAGCTCGTGCAGTATTACACCCTTTACGGCTTCGCGACCGGCACCATAACGAAACGATTGCTCCAGCTGCGGTCCATCCAGAATTACGACACCTGAAACATAGGTAACCGTTGGCTGGTCGCTGGATGCAATGTTCGAGCTTCCGCCAATTCCAGTAACCAATCCTTCCAAATCGGGGGTCTCCGCCGGATCGCTCCAAGCGATTAAGACCGGTGCCCACCGATCACCGTAGCGTTCGGGCATGTAGGGCGACCGATTGCTGGTGGGCACTTCATCGGTTTCACCTTCCAAAATAAACACCAGTCCGGTGATCCGGCTGATTTCATCTAAGGATTCGGCCACCAATTCTGGACCGTATGGCGGTGCGGTTCGATTGTTGGTTACCACGTGGATCGGTCGACACGGGTCATACGTGACGGGCGTTACCCCATCGTCTTGAAGAAACACGAACCGGTATGAGTCATCGTTGGGGCTGGGCGCCAACGGCACTCCGAGTGGGGTGGACGACTCTGATTTTCGTGGCGTCGGGACTTCGATTAAACGTCGTCGACCTTCGCTTTTGCTCGGTGAATATGTCCAAATTGAAGCGGTGTTGATAGTGCGGGGCGTATAAAGAGTGTGCAACGCAATGGCTAAGCAGACCAGCACCACCAAACCCCTAATTCCATGGCGGTTCTCGCGTTTTGGACGGTAGATATGGGGCTGACGCACGCCTTTGCGAGGAATCCATCGGCGTCGAACGTGAATTGGCTCCGGAGGCGTATAAAACTGGCGATAATCTTGTCGCCGCTCTTCGGCGGACGGTTCACGGATCAGAGCACGGTTAACGAAATCGTCGTCAAAAGCAATGTCCTCGAAAGGGTCATGCTCGGGTGAGTCTTCCGGCTCCATCATTCTAGGATGGACTAAGAGATTTCTGTTTGCACCTAATTGATATCGATCATTATGCAAGATTGGTAGAACGTCATATTTTTCCAATCTGCATCAAGAGCCAGAGGTAGATGACCGTGACTGCTAGTTCTAATGTTTCCGAGCAGGCTACAGGCCTGGTAGATGAGGCTATTGAGCTCCATTCAAAGTCGGTGGCGCGCGCCGATATTGCTTCGCGTATCGTGGCTCGGGCTCGCAATCGGGAAGAACTGGAAGAAGCGTATCTTCTATGGCAACGCAAAGTGCATCACATGCCCAGTTGGGACCATGATGCCATTGCAGTCTTACGGATATTGGAGAAGGCTCTAACGCTTAGCCCTCGACAGCCGGGTTTTGGTGCTGCTCCTCGAGGTATTTAAGACCTTACTGCTTCTGTAGTGATGGTGTGAGGCTGGGGCCGCACGGCTTAAAGACGGTTATCGGTCCAATTCCTGACCATGTAGGTCGACTTTTCGCTTTGGTCGTGGTTATCCTATAGCTAGCGGCAATTAATACTGAGAAATAGGAGTACCACCTTGACCATTAGACTTGGGGACGAAGCCCCAAATTTCACTGCTGAAAGCACCCAAGGCACCATTAATCTGCACGAGTATCTCGGCGACAGCTGGGGTGTCTTTTTCTCGCATCCTGCTGACTTCACTCACGTTTGCACCACCGAGCTAGGTGCCTTCGCCGCCCGTAAAGACGACTTCACCGCTCGCAACGCCAAGCTCATCGGCCTGAGTGTAGACACGCTCGATTCGCACCAAGGTTGGATCGGCGATATCGCCGAAACCCAGGGTACGCCGCTAAATTATCCTCTGTTGGCTGATGACAATCGCGAAATCGCGAATGCCTACGGGATGATTCACCCCAATGAGCTTGAAACACTCACCGTGCGATCCGTGTTCATCATTGCTCCCGATAAGAAGGTAAAGCTCACTCTTACCTATCCAGCTTCGGTCGGACGCAATATTGATGAAATTCTCCGGGTCTTAGATTCCTTGCAACTCGGAGCAAAGTATCCGGTATCAACCCCCGTCAACTGGAATCCAGGTGATGAGGTAATTATTGGTGGCAAGGTGACTGATGAAGAAGCCAAGGCGCAATTCCCATCGGGATTCCGCACCCTGAAGCCATATCTACGTCTAACTGCTGACCCCAGTAAGTAAGCAAATCCGAAAGGGGCCGCACTCGAAAATCGAGTGCGGCCCCTTTGTATTATTTCGGCCTAAAATCTTGGCGGCTTAAAGGCTAAGCGCAGCGGCGACTGAAACGTGTGAGCCACTAACGTGTCGTGACTTACAGAAGGCCCAACTGCAAACGGGCGGCCTCTGAAATTAAGCCCATCGACCACGGTGGATCCCACACAATAAAAACTTCTACCTCGTCTACGCCACCTACCTGTGCAACGGCTCGTTCGGCGTCGACCTTCAACACGTCGCCCATGCCACAGCCTGGTGCGGTCATGGTCATATCAATCTCGATACGTCGGCGTCCGCCTTCGAGCTCGAACTCTTCACAGCGATAAATGAGGCCAAGCTCGACAATGCTGACAGGTATTTCGGGGTCGTATACGCTTTGTAGAGCATTCATAACATGCGAGATATGGAACTCGCCGCTGGGCGCGGTGCCGAAAGCAATTGATTGTTCAGGAATTTCGAGGCCTAGAGCATCGGCATCGGTGCCATCAATGCGTAAGAGATTGCCCCATTCGGTCTTGACGGTGAAACTGCCCCCAAGTTGTTGTACAAGGGCAACTTCACCACCAGCCGAAAGCAAGACCCGGTCACCGGCAGGTACGGTAGTGGCCGCACAATCGCGGGTTAGCACGATTGGGTTCCATTCTTGTCCCCAAGCGGCGCTCATGAGTGATCTTCCAATCGGCTGTCGATGGAGTCAACCAGATGCTGTTGAAGCGCAAGCGGTGTGAGCTTGTCGGTAATCTCGTGTATAAACGCAGTGATTAGCATGGTTCGCGCATCATAAAGGGGAATGGCCCGACTCCGCAGATAGAAGAGGGCTTCATCGTCGAGACGACCGACCGTAGCACCATGGCTGCAGGCCACTTCATCAGCGAAGATTTCGAGCCAGGGTCGGGTATCGGCTTGGGCCGATGAGGCGAGCAACAGGTTGCCGTTTGACTGGTCGGCGTTGTTGTTGACAGTGTTTTCCCGCACAATTACGTGGCCGCTAAAGGAACCTCGGGCTTTACCGCCGATGGCACCTTTGTAGTTCTGGTTGGAGTTACCGTAAGAGGCGGCATGATCAAGCGTAAGCATGTTGTCGTGGCGCTGGGTGCCAATAGGAAGGTAGGCACCATCTAGCAATGTTTCGGCATGATCACCGTCGATGGTTACATCGAGCGCGGCACGGGCAATTTTGCCTCCCAGTGCGACCGAGATTGAAGAGAACTTAGACTCGGCACCTTGGCGGACCTTAGTGTGGCCAACGTGATAGGTATCTAGCCCTTCGGTTTGTATCCGTTCATACGAAATTGATGCCCGCTCCGCCACCTCGAAGGTTGTGCAAGAGTTGACGAATAAAGCTTCGCCTTCACTAGCAAAGGTTTCCACAATTTGTAGGTAGCTATCGGCACCTGCGGTCACCACAGTACGCGGGTTCACGATCGTGGCCGTATCGGCCCCAATGGCGATATTTACCACGTGTACCGGTTCAGAAACCTGTACTCCGCTCCCAACTTCAATGGTGGTGGCATCAGTATTTGCCAAAGCATTGATGGCCTGATAGCCGTCGTATCGGGCATCTAGGCTAATCAGCGAAGCGCTGTCATTCGGGCGTGGGCCAACCGTAATCTCAAGACCATCAACTTTTTCGATAGTGCTGAGCTGTTCTTGGAAAAACCCGTTTACGAAGACGAGTCGAGTGCCGCCTAGATCGGCAGCCAAGCTTTTCAATCGGTCGCCGTCAATTGAGGTTTCCTCAGCCGGTGAGGTGGTCTCAAGCTGGCGAGCCAAGACGTCGATCGGGGTGTACTTCCAAGACTCTTCATGATGCTTAGGCAGACCGTAAGTGTCTAGCCACTCGTCAACGCGAAGCGAAAGAGGATCTAGGGCGTTTATGGTCATGGCTATACGCCTACTTGGGCTAGAACCGGTCCGTATCCGTGAGCTTCCAAGTCGTAGGCCAGTTGCTGATCGCCAGACCTCACAATCTTGCCTCCATAGAGGATGTGAACCTTCTCAGGCTGCACATATTCCAACAAACGCGGATAGTGCGTGATGATGAGCATTGAGCGTTCTGGAGACCGGAGCTTCTGAATGCCCTGGGCCACAACGGAAAGAGCGTCGATGTCGAGACCAGAGTCGGTTTCGTCAAGAATGGCCAGTTTTGGTTCCAGCATTAGCATTTGGAGCACTTCGTTCCGCTTCTTTTCACCACCGGAAAAGCCATCATTTACGGAACGACTTAGGAAAGATTCATTCATGTCCAGTTCGGCCATGTGCTCACGGGCGGCTTTTAAGAAGCCCATGGCATCGTATTCGGGCAAACCCTGCTCTTTGCGTACCGCGTTAACGGCGGTGCGCAGAAAGTACATGTTGCCTACACCCGGAATTTCTACTGGGTGCTGAAACGCGAGGAAGACCCCCTGAGCAGCACGCTCTTCTGGTTCCAGCGGTAGTAGATCGGTGCCGTTCATGGTGGCCGATCCGCTGACGATATAACCATCACGACCTGCCAATACATTGGCCAAGGTGCTCTTGCCAGCACCGTTAGGACCCATAATGGCGTGTACTTCGCCGGCCTCGATATGTAGGTCAAACCCTTTGAGGATTTGCTTACCTTCGACCGCAACGTCGAGGTTCTCGATATGCAGCATTTATCCTACGGCTCCTTCTAGGGTCACGCGCATTAGGGCTTGGGCTTCCACGGCAAATTCCATGGGCAGTTCGTCGAAAACTTCCCGGCAAAAGCCGCTTACGATCATGGTGGTGGCGTCTTCTTCATTCAGGCCACGTTGACGACAGTAAAACAGTTGGTCTTCGCTGACCTTGGAAGTTGTCGCTTCATGTTCCACCTGTGAGGAATCGTTTTTGACCTCAACGTAGGGGAACGTATGGGCACCACAGTCAGAGCCAATTAGCAAAGAGTCGCACTGGGTGTGGTTTCGAGCACCGGTAGCAGATCGCAACATCTTTACTTGGCCACGGTAGGTGTTTTGGGCCTTACCAGCTGAAATGCCTTTCGAGATGATGGTGCTCTTAGTGTTCTTGCCAATGTGCACCATCTTGGTGCCGGTGTCAGCCTGTTGGTGGTGTGTGGCAACGGCCACCGAGTAGAACTCACCGACCGAGTCATCACCTTGAAGAATCACGCTTGGATATTTCCAGGTGATTGCAGAGCCCGTTTCAACTTGGGTCCAAGAGATCTTGGCGCGGTTTCCGGCCCGTCCACGCTTGGTCACGAAGTTGTAGACGCCGCCTTGACCGTTGGCGTCACCGGGATACCAGTTTTGTACGGTTGAGTACTTCACATTGGCGTCATCGAGAGCAATGATCTCTACAACGGCCGCGTGTAGTTGGTTCTCGTCGCGCATGGGAGCGGTGCAGCCTTCTAAGTAGCTGACGCTCGCGCCCTCTTCCGCCACAATTAAGGTTCGTTCGAACTGGCCTGTGTTGGCGGTGTTCATGCGGAAATAGGTGGAGAGCTCCATGGGGCATTTCACGCCAGCCGGGATATAGCAGAATGAACCGTCGGAGAACACGGCGGAGTTTAACGCTGCGAAGAAGTTATCGCGAGGACCGACGACCGAGCCCAAATATTTACGGACGAGCTCTGGGTGGTTCTCAACCGCTGCCGAGAATGAGCAGAAAATTACGCCCACTTCGGCTAGCTGTTCTTGGAAGGTGGTTACAACTGAAACCGAGTCGACGATGGCGTCAACGGCGATGCCCGACAGACGTTTCTGCTCGTTGATCGAAATGCCCAGTTTGTCGAACATCTCGCGCATTTCCGGGTCGATCTCGTCCAAGCTTTTAGGTGCCGGGCCTTTGGGCTTGGGTGCGGCGTAGTAGTGCATGTCCTGGTAATCAATGGGTGGATAATGCACATTTGGCCAGGTTGGCTCTTCCATGGTGAGGAAGTGGCGGTAGGCACCGAGACGCCATTCGAGCAGCCATTCCGGTTCATTTTTCTTGCTGGAGATAAGGCGGATTACATCTTCGTTGAGGCCTTTGGGCGCAACCTCAGTTTCCAGATCGGTGTGAAAACCGTATTGGTACTCGCGCTCGATGAGGCCATCAATCACGTCGCTCATGGATCTCCTCGGGGTAGGGGTACGTATTATTTCTACCAGCTACTAGAAGAACATCCAATGTTTGAGTCCGGTTTGTTTCACTGGCGGCAGCTTTGGCTGTTGGTGGCTCTAGGTGACGAATCGAAATCCGCCAACACTCGAGCCTTAAATTGTCTTGTTTAGCTTAGGGGATAAAGTCCCAATTTCCACTGTTTGAAACAAACCTCAATTTGTCTAACATGCTGCCAAAACATTCCTGTACGGCCCCGAGGATCTCGCCTAGAATGCCAGCGTGGCCAGACGCGTGCGGAAGTTTTTGACATTGTTATTGGTATTGAGTGTTGGTTTGTTGGCCATGGCGGGCCAAGCCAACGCCGATATCGAAGACGTTGAAGTTGAAATTGACGAACCTTTGATAATCCTCCGCAGTACCGGAAACGGTGTGGACGATTCCATAGTGCGTCTCTACGAAGCGGTCTTTCAACGCGCCCCTGATTCAGGTGGTTTGGAATTTTGGGTGTCGCGCTACCGTAAAGGCCAAAGCCTCACCTCGATCGCAACCTTTTTCACGGCCTCAGCCGAATTTGATGCCAGGTTTGGGCAGCTCAATTCAGGCGATTTCGTAAAACTTCTGTACCGGCATGTATTGCACCGCGAGGCTGACCTTGGGGGCTATAACTATTGGGCGCCCAGGGTAGAGAACCGCAGCCTCTCGCGCGGTGGTCTGGTGGTGCAGTTTTCCGAATCAGCCGAGTTCGTAAGTCGCACCGAGACCTTGGCACCGCAAGCACCGCCTCCTGTGGTGCCTGCCAACTCGGGTAACGGTCGGCGCATTATTTACTGTGTTTCGTGTCAACACGTGTGGTTGGTCGAGGCTGACGGATTCCTTACCCGTGACTATCCAGTATCAGGGCGAGTGAATACCCCGGCACCAGGAACCTACAGTGTCTTTTCGAAATCTCCGTTGGCCTGGGCTGGCTACGGTGGCATCACCATGGAATATATGGTGCGCTACACCTGGGGAAATACCTTGGCACTAGGTTTTCACTCCATACCCAAACGGCCAAATGGAACATTCCTGCAAACCGAAGCAGAGCTTGGCCAGTATCGGTCAAGCGGATGTACCAGGCAGCGTTTAGAAGACGCTAAGTTCCTGTACGACTGGGCCCCGGTTGGTACCACCGTGGTGGTATTACGCTAGGTGCGCGACATTTGCCCTAGCTGCATCGATACTGCCTTGGTCTAGGTGCTGGCGGGTCCGTCGCAACGAGACCCCAAAGCATTTTCAAGAATTGCCACCACTCGCTCGATGCCCCCGCTCGGGTCGTTATCTAGATTTAACAGCGGATCAAGACCAGGCAAATTGGCCGCCAGCGCCACGTGCGGTAGTACCAGAAGTAGAAGTGCCACCGCGGCTTCGGTGTCAGCATCTGCACGAATTGCGTGGCAGTCGAGTCCACGTTGCACCGTGCGACGCAGCCCGGCCAAGTAATGGCGATTGACAACATCGCGTACTGCGATTCGAGCGTGGGTGTCGAGCTCTAGGTTCACTGCTGCCGTGAGGCCCAGGTCTATCGGGTTCTGGCTGAAATACTTAACCCACTCGGTTAGCCACTGTGATAACGAACCGAAATAATCATTGGGCCAATCAAGCTCCGCCGTGATCTTCGCCATTGAAGACCCAATACGGAGGCTGGCACGCTCACATAAGAAAGCAAACAGGTCTAGCTTGTCGTCGAAATATTGAAACAAGCTGCCCTTTGCGACGCCAGCTTCGCGGGCCACTACGTTCAGGCTGCCGCGGGTGTAGCCTTTTGCCGCGAACTCGGCTTCGGCGGCCGCTATTATCGCCGCTTTGCGCTCGGCTGGTAAGCGCTCCCAAGTGGGGCTTGGCATTAGACGATTTCGTATTCGCTGAGGTCAGCTCGATGAGTACGTTGCCAATAATCCAACAAGGTGAAAGGCCAGTTCTGGGCGGTTCGGCCAGTGGCGTTTTTGTACCAAGAGTTCACGCTTGACACACCCCAGGCCAATTGCAGGTTTTCTTGGTCTACAGCCTCATTAAAGCGATCGTGCACCTCAGGTTTGAGGTCGATCGCTTTGGCGTCTTGCTCTAACAATTGATGAATGGCGTCAATGATGTAGTTCACCCCGCACTCTGAAAAATAAATAATGCTGCCGTTGGCAACGATGTTGGTGTTTGGCCCATACAACATGAAAAAGTTGGGGAATTGGGGCAGGGTGAGGCCAAGATAGGCCCGAGCGTCGCCATCCCAGGTCTGGTGCAGGTCGGCACCATTGGCACCGACTACTTTCATAGGCGTTAAAAAGTCGGAGGCTGCAAAGCCGGTGCCAAATACTATTACGTCGGCTTTGTGCAGCCTGCCAGTCGTATCTAGTACCCCCTCGGCGGTAATTTCCGCGATACCGTCAGTGACCAACTCAACGTTTTCTCGCATGAGCGTCTTCGCCCAAATGCCGTTATCCATGATGAACCGCTTAGCGAACGGTGGATATTCCGGGATCACCTTGTCAGCCAGGTCGGGTCGTTCGGCAAACTCGTTTCGCAAGTAGGCGGTCAGAAGCTCGCGCATCATGTCGTTAGCGGCACTAACGGACCGTTCTCCGCCATCCCAGTTGGGGTCGACGGTGGCGAAAGGCATCATGCCTTCGACGTTGCGCCAAAACGTCCAGAAACGACTCCAGTTGGTGTACGTAGGCAGGTTTTGGCGTAGCCACATAACCTCGTCGTTCACACGGTCGGTGTATTGGGGAGAAGGTAGAAACCAGCCGGGCGTTCGTTGGAACACCGTCAAATGCGAAGCCGTTTCTGCTAGGTGCGGAATTAGTTGTGCGGCACTGGCACCAGTTCCAATGACCACAACTCGTTTTTGTTCAAGATCAACATCAGGATTCCAGCGAGCTGAGTGGAAGGAGGGGCCGGTAAATCGATTGAGCCCCTTAATGTCGGGCATTTTTGGTTGGTTGAGTTGTCCAACGGCGCTAACTATGGCGTTGGCTTCTATGGTTTCAACAGAATCATCGGGCAGCCGTAGCGATACTGACCAGGTGGCGGTGTCGTCGTTATAGCGCATCTCCGTCACCTCAGTGTTGAAACGAATTAACTCGTTTAGACCTTCTTTTTGGGCGATCGACTGGAAGTAGTCTCGTAACACTTCCTGGCTTGAGAAATGTTCTGGCCAGTCGGTCCGTTGAGCAAATGAGTAGCTATAAAAAAGATTAGAGACATCAACACGGCAACCCGGATAGTTGTTTTCGAACCAGGTGCCCCCAACCTCGGCGTTCTTTTCGATCACGACTACCTCAAGTCCGGCCTGGCGAGCGCGGTGAGCGGCCAGTAGGCCCGACATGCCAGCGCCAACTATTAGTACCCGAAAATTACGGTCTGGGGCTGTGGTCGCTAGATTCCAGTTGGGTGCTCGCAGATCATCGCCTAAGCCAAGTTCTTCTTGAAGAAGCTCCAGGTATTCATCGATTGATGCGCCACCGGCAGCCCAGCTTAGAATCTGACGAAGTTTTTCTGTTTCAACGTCGCGCGTTGGGGTATGACCGGCCTGGACGTGATCACGAAGTTTCGCCAGTCCCTCTATAGCAAGATTTTTGGCGCTGGTGATTTCTTCGGGAGAGAGGCCGTAGGTGGCGTCTTGGAATCCTGCTGGTGCGGGGGTTAGCTCAGCCGGAATATAGCGAAGATCGCCCAAGGCCGTGGCGAGAGCCGCTAACAATGCTGGAATGTCGCCGGCCTGCACCACCGATTGGATTTGCTCGTCGCTGATCTCAGCTAAGCCTGCGTTGAAATCCATTGACCCCCCTAGGTCTAGAATTCGATGAAACGTTCATGTGACTACTGGTCATAATAGCGTGAAACTGCTGGTTGGCCGTAAGTCAGTGGGGTCTTCATCTATGGCACAGAACTTCTCAGTTTGAGATGAGCCAAAACTACGCCAAATAGGTAGTTTGGGGATGTGAGCGCGCCCGAACCCGAGCTGAGATTGCTGTTGCCGAGGCGCGTTACTTTATTGCTTAGGAGCGAAACATCATGTTAAGGCCGTCGGCCTCATTCGAAGCTCAAGCGGCTCGCGTCGGAACAGGGGTCGAACCGCCTGCGGAGGTGGCATCTCGGCGGTCATTACCATATGTGTTACGTTCCTTCGGCTTCGTCGACCTATCCGGTTTCACGCTATTTACTGAGGAGCAAGGTCCCCACGCCGCCACTGCCGAGCTCGCTGGATTCCGTGAAATTGTGCGTCAAGTTGCCGCGGCGCGTGGCGTGCGGGTTGCGAAATGGTTGGGTGATGGCGCCATGCTGGTCGGCTTAGAGTTCGGTCCAATGATGGCTACTTGTGTCGAATTGGCAGCCCGCTGTTGCCAATCCCCAGTGCCGATGCGTGCTGGTGCTGCACTAGGTGCGGTCCTGCTCTTTGAAGGTGATGACTATGTTGGTCCAGCGGTTAACCTGGCGGCGCGGCTGTGCGACATCGGCGAACATTCCGAGGTGTTGGTAGCAAATTTGGCCACCGACGAGACACCCGACTGGATCGCGAGCTCGCAGCCATATGAAATCGAGATTCGAGGAATTGGTCGGGTAGAAATTTGTCGTCTTCAAATGAATGACGATGTAGAGCTGCCCCCGCTCACCTTGTAAGAATTTGCCGCGCGGCCGCCATGTGGTACCGCGGATTGGTGGCTGCCTGCCCAAAACATGAGGTAAGCAGCCACCGCCGTTGCTTAGCTACGCGTCTTGGCGGGCAAGCTCACGTAACACGTAATGCAAAATTCCTCCGTGGCGATAATATTCCTGCTCTTTTGGAGTGTCGATGCGCACGCTGACGGCGAATTCTTTGTCGTCGGCACGCACGGTTACCTGGCTTGGAATCGGACCACTATCAGCAACTTCGCTTAGACCCACAATAGAGTAGGTTTCACGGCCTGAAAGCCCCAATGTTTCCACCGAGTCACCCGGTAGAAACTCGAGGGGTAAGACCCCCATCCCGATTAGGTTTGAACGGTGGATCCGCTCAAAGCTTTTCGCGAGCACGGCTTCCACCCCTAGCAATTTTGTGCCTTTGGCTGCCCAGTCTCGGGAAGAACCGGAACCATATTCGGCACCGGCCAAAATGAGTAGGGGAGTGCGCTCTTGTTGGTAGCGCATCGCGGCACTGTAGATGCTGGTCATTTCGTTGGTTGGTAGGTGGGTTGTGAAGCCGCCTTCGGTGCCTGGGGCCAGATGGTTTCGTAGCCGAATGTTGCCGAAGGTTCCTCGGATCATGACCTCGTGGTTGCCGCGTCGTGAGCCATACGAGTTGAAATCACGGGGCTCAACACCATGGTCTTGCAGCCATAGCCCGGCGGGTGAATCGGCTTTGATCGACCCCGCTGGTGAAATGTGGTCGGTGGTGACACTGTCTCCCAGAAGCGCCAGAACGCGTGCACCGGTTATATCGGCCAGCGGTTCGGGCTCTGCGGTCATTCCCTCAAAGAACGGTGGTTTGTGGATGTAGGTTGAATTCTCATTATCCCAGGCGAAATGCTCGCCAGAAGGTGTATCAAGTGAACGCCAGCGGTCGTCACCTTCGAAAATCTGATCGTAAGTTTGGGTAAACATTTCCGACTTAACGCTTCGATTCACGGTTTCGTTTACTTCGTCGACCGTGGGCCAAATGTCTCGCAGGAACACCGGGTTGCCGTCGTTACCGGTACCCAAAGGTTCGTTCATCAAGTCAATGTCCATTGTTCCGGCCAGTGCGTAAGCAATAACCAGTGGTGGTGACATTAGATAGTTCATACGAGTGTCGGGGTTAATTCGACCTTCGAAGTTGCGGTTACCTGACAACACCGAGACCAAAGCCAAATCGTCTTCGGTGGCGGCTTTTGAGATCGCCGGATCGAGTGGCCCCGAGTTGCCAATACAAGTAGTGCAACCAAAACCCACCAAGTGGTAGCCAAGCGCTTCCAAGTAGGGCATAAGGCCAGCTTCTCGGTAGTAATCCATTACCACCTTTGAACCGGGTGCCAGCGACGACTTCACCCACGGCTTACGGTTGATACCCGCTTCAACCGCTTTTTTCGCTAACAGCCCGGCCGCCACCATGACTTGAGGATTCGAGGTGTTAGTGCAGCTAGTAATGGCTGCAATCACCACATGGCCATGGTCTAGGGGTACTTCGGTACCATCTTCAAGGGTTACCTCGACATGCCGGTGAGGGCGACCTTCAGTGTTGGCGCACGGTTCGGGTGTGGCCACGTCGGTGCTAGGTTCTCCAACCCCGGTCACACCTTCTGAGGCTGAGGGCGGGTCACTCGCTGGGAACGACGCTGCTGACGCCGCTTCAGCACTGCCCGGCTCGAGGCTCGGCATGGAAGAATATAAGGCGTCGGCGAAGCGTTCTTTGGCCTCATCTAGACGGACCCTATCTTGGGGTCGGGCTGGTCCGGCCAGGCTTGGAACCACGGTTGAGAGGTCGAGTTCGACGGTGCGGGTGAAGGTTGGTGTGGCGTTCGGGTCGAACCACATGCCTTGTTCTTTGGCGTAACGTTCTACCAGTTCAACTTGTTCTTCCGAACGGCCGGTAAAACGCATATATCGTAAGGTCTCATCATCGATTGGGAAGATGGTGATGGTGGAACCGTATTCCGGTGACATGTTGCCTAAAGTGGCCCGGTTTTCTAGAGGAATATTGCTCACGCCAGGGCCATACAGCTCGACGAATTTCCCAACGACACCTTCTGAGCGCAATAACTCGGTGACCGTAAGCACCAAGTCGGTGGCAGTGGTACCTTCGGGCAGTTCGCCTAGCAATTTCAGCCCGATCACCTTGGGAATCAGCATGGAGATGGGTTGACCCAGCAGTGCTGCTTCGGCTTCGATGCCGCCCACGCCCCAGCCAACAACTCCCAAGCCATTAACCATTGGGGTGTGGCTATCGGTTCCCACCAAGGTATCCGGGTATGCCTGGCCCGATTCGCTCACGAAAACGACACGGCTTAGGTATTCCAAGTTGACCTGATGACAGATACCAGTATCTGGGGGAACAACGCTGAAGTTATGAAACGCTGCTTGTCCCCATCGTAAGAATCGGTAACGTTCTTGGTTTCGTTCGAACTCAACTTCGGCGTTTATTTGGAAGGCATCCATCGAGTTGAAAGCTTCCACCGTGACTGAGTGGTCAATCACCAACTCGGTAGGAATGAGTGGTCGCACGGCAGCCGGATTACCACCTAGAGCAGCCACACCATCACGCATGGCGGCTAAGTCGACCACGGCTGGCACACCGGTAAAGTCTTGCATCAACACACGGGCTGGCATGAAGGAAATCTCGCGAGATGCTTCGTCTGATTCCCCGCCGTCCCAATTTGCCAGTGCCTCAATTTCGGCGGTGGTTACGTTCACCCCGTCTTCGTGCCGCAACAAATTTTCCAGCAGCACTTTCAGGCTGTACGGGAGCTTGTTAACACGGTCGCCTAAGGCGCTGAGCCGAAATATCTCGAGTTCTTTACCGCCGCTTGAAATAGTGCCTTGGGCACCAAAGCTGTTGGATGTCACGAGACCGTCCTCTCTCTGGGTAAAGTACTTCGATTTCTTTTAACCCTAACTATGCCTTAAAGAAATACCCACGGCTCGCTGGTCAGATTCAATAGTTGGCCCTGTCGGAATTATGCCGAGGTGTCCTACCTGCGAAGAAGGCAAAATCCGATTGATTAATAACATGCATTATCCCGAGTTGTGCGCTAAGGTATCCGAAGGCATCCGGGGGGATGCCAAATCTTAAGAGGGGACAAGGGGGTGCCCGGCGACAGCGTTAGGTGCGTCGCACTGATGTAGCGAACCATCGATTCAGGGAGCGCTTTTAACCGTACTTTCGAGGCGACGAAGTTGTCTTGTAAGTGCAGGTTGAGTGTTTCCCACTAATCATTTGCATTTCGTAACATACGATGAGGGGAAGTTATGCAGCATTCGCGGATGAGGTTTTTCCGCTTGTTAGTCGTCTTGGCTGCTTTAGGTCTGTTGGCCGGAGCATGCGGAAGTGATTCAGGCGACTCAGGGGGTAGTGGTGGCGGTTCCGGTGGTGGTTCTACCGCTAGCAGTGATGGAGGTGATGGCGGCGGTGGCACATCGGACGAAGGCGAACCGATCCGAGGCGGCACCCTGCGTGCCCATCAGGTATCTGACGCCGATACCCTTGATCCACTTTCAACGGCATCGTATAACGTGCACTATCGAGTTGGTCTCGCATCCAGTCGTTTGCTGAAGCCAAGCATGGACCCGCAATATGACTACGGTGAGGCGCCAATGGTTGGCGACCTGGCTGAAGAGTGGGAAATTTCCGACGACCTGTTGACCTATACCTTCCACCTGCGTGACAACGTCTTTTGGCATGACATCGCACCGGTGAGTGGCCGCAAGTTCGTAGCTGATGACGTCGTAGCTACTTTCGAAGCCATCCAAGAACGTGGTTTCCAAAAGTACATGCTCGAGAACGTCATTTCTATCGAAGCGCCTGACGACTTGACCGTTGTGCTCAAGCTTTCGGAACCCTTCACCCCGCTGTTGAACTACATGGGTAGTCACCACATGTGGATTATTCCTCGTGAGGGTATTGAGGGTGAATACGATATTTCGAAGCAAACCATTGGTACTGGTCCTTTCGTAATGACCAAATGGGAACAAAACATCACCACTGAATATGAGAGAAACCCGAACTATTTTGAAGAGGGTATTCCCTATATCGATGGCGTAACCTGGCCGGTAATTGCTGACCAAGGTGCCCGTTCGGCGGCCTTTAGGGCTGGAGAGCTCGACATCGTGGGCGCTATGACGCCGCGCGAGTATGAGTCGCTTCAAGCTGCGGTCAAGGGGTCAGTCCTTGTAAAGGAAATTGGTACTGCCCCAATTCGTCTCTATGTGAACATGGAGAAGGAACCCTTCGATGACATTCGGGTGCGCAAAGCCATGAACATGGCTTTGGATCGAGTCGGTATGGGCGACGCCTTGTATATGGACGGTCGTTACACGGGGCCAGTTAATGCTCACATCGTGCGCTTCGCGCTCTCGTCCGACGAGCTGGCTGAGTACTATCCTTATGACCCAGATGAAGCTAAGAAGCTGTTGGCTGAAGCGGGCTATCCCGATGGTTTCGCAACGACCATGATGGTGACAGCGGGTTACGGTCAAACCGTGGTTAGCGGTGCTGAGTGGGTGGTAGAAGACCTGAAGGCAATCGGCATCACCGCCGACATCGACATGGTCGACTACGCCACTTATATCACGCAACGTTGGCCGCAAAAGCAGTATGACATTGCGGTGGGCTTGCAGACCCCGTTCCAAGAAGCCGATGAATGGCTACGCACTCAGTATTACTCTGAGGGCGCACGTAACTGGTACGGAATTAACGATCCCGAGCTCGACGATATGATCATGGAGCAAACCCACATCGTGGATGAAGACGAGCGGATTGAAGCCGTCAAGGATATTCAGCGCTACATCCTAGAAAACGTGGTTAATCCCATGGAACTTTGGATCGGCGACGCTGTTGGTCTGCTGTCTCCGGTGGTGAAGGGATACCACACTCAGCCGCAGTACGGCTACAACCATTATGCCTACCTGTGGCTTGATCGAAGCTAAATACTACTAGACTACTGTGGGGCATTTGTCACTAGCTGGTAAGTGCCCCACTAACAACATTCACAATTACACATCTTGTGGGGGAGAGGTGTTACGCAACGATGGCTATGATTTCTAGCCTGGCCAAGAACCGTACGGTTGAGCCTGGGGGGGCGAACGAACCGGTATTAGCGGTTGAGAACTTGGCAGTGTCATTCGAGACGAGATACGGCCCAGCCGAAGTAGTTAGCGATGTCTCGTTCTCGCTGCATCCGGGCGAGACCGTGGCATTGGTGGGCGAAAGTGGATCCGGCAAGAGCGTTACCGCGCTCGCCGTGATGCGACTTTTGGAAGACACCGGTTCCATTGCTAGGGGAAGCGTTCGGCTCGACGGGAAAGAGCTAACCGGACTAACTGAACAGGAATACCGCAAGGTCCGTGGCAAGGAAATTGCCATGATCTTTCAAGACCCGACCACGTGTTTGGATCCCGTTTATACGGTTGGGCATCAACTCATTGAGGCTATACGGATTCACAACAAGATTTCTAAGAAAGAGGCCCGCCAACGCGCGATCGAGCTTCTCGATTTGGTCGGTATTCCAAATCCAACTCGGCGCATCAAGCAATATCAACACGAAATGTCGGGCGGGCAACGCCAGCGGGTAATGATCGCAATGGCCCTAACGTGTTCGCCGCGAATGTTGATTGCTGATGAGCCAACAACAGCACTCGACGTGACCGTGCAAGCCCAGATCTTGGCACTGTTGCAAGAATTGCAGCAGGAAACTGGTACCGCGCAGCTGTTAATTACTCACGATCTAGCCGTGGTGGCAGAAATGGCCGATCGGGTGGTGGTTATGTATGCCGGCCAAGTGGTGGAACAAGGAGTGGCCCATGAGGTCTTGCACTCTCCCCAGCACCCCTATACCGAGGCGTTGCTTCGAAGCATGCCGAGCGTGGCCACCGACAAAGGCGACCGCCTCTATGCCATTGAAGGTGTAGTTCCTACGGCTCGAAATATGCCTTCCGGGTGTCGTTTTGCTGCCCGTTGTGAATACGCAACAGCACTTTGTTTCAATGAAGCGCCCGTGCTTAATGAATGGCAGCCAGCCCACGAAACTCGTTGTTGGTTGCGTGACCCATCCAAGAGTGAAGAAATGAGCCAGGGGGCCTTGGTATGACCGATGTGCATGAATCGCCGGTGCAGCTAGGTGCCGATAGCGCTTCGCAAGACAACGAATGGCTTCTCCAAGTTAAGAATCTCGAGAAGCACTTCTCGGTACGTAGAGGCGCGTTGGGCAGCCAAAGTGTGGTGCGAGCCGTTGATGGCGTGTCGTTTAACATCAAGCGTGGCGAGACCCTGGGTCTAGTTGGCGAATCTGGCTGTGGAAAATCAACCACCGGACGCTTAATTATGCGTCTGTTGAAGCCAACCAACGGTTCGATCATATTCGAAGGCCAAGACATCGCGGCGTTACGTAAGAGCCAGCTTAAAGATTACCGGCGGAAGCTTCAGATCATCTTTCAAGACCCTTACAGCTCGCTAAACCCGCGCATGTCGGTATCACAAATCGTCGGTGAGGGTTTGGCGATCCACGGCATTGGATCACGTGGCAGCGACCGTAACGAGCGAATTGGTGAGCTGCTTAGCCAGGTGGGATTGACCGAAGCTGATGCTGCTAAGTTTCCTCACCAGTTCTCGGGTGGTCAACGCCAGCGAATCAGCATTGCGAGGGCTCTGGCAACCGAACCCGAGCTAATCGTATGTGACGAGCCCGTGTCGGCGCTCGACGTTTCCGTCCAAGCGCAGATCATCAACCTTCTGAACGATCTAAAAGCAGAACATGGGCTGTCGTATCTGTTCATCTCCCATGACTTGAACGTGGTTAGCTATTTGGCCGACCGGGTTTGTGTCATGTATTTGGGTGAGATCGTTGAATATGGCCCCACCGAAGCCATCTTTAGCGATCCGCAGCATCCCTATACTCAGGGCCTCTTAAACGCTATTCCTCAATTCGATGCCGCTCGTCCGGTATCGGAACGTGCGGGAGTGCGTGGTGATGTGGCCGATCCCTCAAACATGCCTTCTGGCTGTCGTTTCCATCCCCGGTGTCCAACCGCCATCCCGGAGGCATCCGAGGTTATTCCAAAGCTTACCGAAGTAGCCCCAGAGCATTATGTGGCTGCCTGTCCATGTTTCTTTAAAGGCTGAGGGGGAGCGATAAATGTTACGACTACTAGGACGTCGGCTGCTCTATGGCTTTTTCATTCTGAACCTGATGACGATTTTGCTGTTTCTAATCGTTCGGTTGGTTCCAGGTGACGCCGTTCGAATGCAACTGGCCGATACCGTGGCTTCAGAAGAACAAATAGCTCAGCTCACCTCAGAGTTTGGCCTCGACAAGCCAGTGTGGACTCAGCTCGGAAGCTGGTACGCCGGTGCGGTCAAAGGCGATTTTGGCACGTCGTTCGCGACACGTGACTCGGTGGCCTCAATGGTATTTGGCCGACTGCCAGTAACCATTACCCTAACCGTCTATTCAGTGGTGTTAGGGCTGATACTCGGGGTTGGTGCCGGGGTAATTTCGGTGATAAGACGCAACGGTTGGATAGACAACGTAGTGCGTTTTATTTCGGTGCTCGGCCTTTCCTTACCGAACTTTTGGTTAGCACTATTAATGCTCACGTTTACTTCCATTGTTTGGAAGTGGGTACCACCTCTTAACTACGTGAGCGTCGTAGAAGACCCTATTGGTAACCTCACCAAACTGGCGATGCCTGCCTTGGCCTTAGGTGCTGCTCTTGGTGCCAGCATCGCACGTTTAACCAGGTCATCACTGTTAGAGGTTATGGGATCCGACTTTATTCGAACGGTCAGAGCCAAAGGTGCGAACCAGTGGAACGTGTTATTTCGCCACGCCCTGCGCAACTCTTTGATCCCAGTGATCACTCTGGTTGGTATCCAAATTGGTGCCCTGCTCGGCGGTACGGTGATCCTCGAGCAGATCTTCTCGCTACCAGGTCTTGGGCGAGTGGTTTACCAGGCTGTGAACACTCGCGACTATCCGGTGCTCCAAATGTGTGCCGTGCTCTATGGCGCAATCTTTATCGTGGTCAACATCGCTGTTGACCTGAGTTATGGGTGGATTAACCCCCGCATGAGGTCAACAATTTCAGGAGGAAGCCGATGAGTGTGGCTGATCCATCGTTGCAACCCGATTTAACCGATTCCAACGAAACACAGGTGGCGGCGGTAGAAGGCATCGTCCGTGAAGGAGTAGTAACCGCCATCCCCAAAGAAAGCCGAATGGATGAGATTCGGCGGTTTATCCGCACTCAACCTTTGGGTGTGTTGTCTCTGGTGATCATCGGTGCATTCCTCGTAATTGCCATCCTGGCTCCATGGATTGCTCCGTTCGATCCGGTAGCACAAGATCGAACATCGTTCTTGGTAGGGCCAAATGGTAGTCACTGGTTTGGTACCGACGAGTTAGGGCGAGACATCTTGAGCCGAATCATTCACGGCTCTCGAATTTCCCTATATGTTGGCGCCGCGACCACCGTGGGCTCTTTTGTTATCGGTTCTATTGTGGGTCTTTTGGCTGGTTACCTGGGCGGCAAGGTCGATGCAGTCGCACAATCCGTAATCGATGCCTTGCTTACGGTGCCGCCGCTCGTCTTGGCACTGTTCATTGCGGCCCTACTTGGTCCGAGCGTGCGAAATGTGGTTATTGCGCTCACGATTCTGCAAATCCCCAGGATGGCTCGAATTGCCCGAGGTGAGATGCAGCGAATCAAGAGTCTTGACTTTGTGGAATCTGCTACTGCCTTAGGCAGTGGCCCAATGCGAATAATGCTTCTGCACGGGTTTCCGAATATGTTGCCGTCACTAATTGTGGTGGCCAGCTTGGGCTTTGGCGGTGCGATCATTGCTGAAGCGTCGCTGAGCTTCTTAGGTGTCGGAACGCCACCGCCCAACCCTTCCTGGGGTTTGATGCTTAGCAACGGTTCTTCTTACTTCCAGATTGCACCTTGGTTGGTCATCTTCCCAGGTGTGGCTATCAGCCTGATTGTGCTGGCATTTAACCTCTTTGGAGATACTCTCCGAGACTTCCTAGATCCTAAGTTGGTGCGATAGATGTATCCCGGTGTTTTTGCTGCCTCCGATCCTGACCGGCCAGCGGTCATTATGGGGACTTCGGGGGAGGTGCGGACCTTTGGCGAGCTAGATGCCAATTCAAACCAGTTAGCCCATCTGTTGCGAGAAGCAGGTCTTTCGCGTGGTGATCACGTGGCGTTGTTCATGGAAAACAACATCGCCTTTATGGACGTGGTGTGGGCAGCGTTACGGTCTGGTCTGTATCTGACCGCTATTAATAGCCACCTAACCCCGGAAGAAGTGGCCTACATTGTTGAAGATTGCGAAGCCAAGGTTTTCGTTACCTCGCAAGCATTATTTGGCGTTGCCGGCGAAGTTGATTGGGCATCACTGCCCCAGGTCTCGTTGAAACTTATGACCGACGGCGTGGTGGATGGCTTCGAATCGTATGAAAAGGCCATACAGGATCAGCCAGTGATACCGATTGACGATGAGTCACACGGAATCACGATGCTTTACTCTTCGGGGACTACGGGTCGACCGAAGGGTGTCTTGAAGCCGCTGCCGCAGGGCCATCCGAGCACCGACCCCGGTGCTGTTGCTCGAATGGCCGATACCTACGGGTTCTTCGACGGCATGGTCTATATCTCGCCGGCCCCCCTATATCACGCGGCGCCGCTTGGTTTTTGTACTAACGTGCACCGCTTTGGCGGCTCAATCGTGGTGATGGAACGATTTGATCCGGCTTATGCTCTCGAGCTCATCGATAAATATAAAGTCACCCACAGCCAGTGGGTGCCAACGATGTTTATTCGAATGCTGCGGCTAAGCCCGGAAGAGCGAGCCAAGCACGACCTTTCAAGCTTGCAAATTGCAATTCACGCCGCGGCACCCTGCCCCGTTCCAGTAAAACGAGAGATGATCGAGTGGTGGGGTCCGATTATCTATGAATATTACGCTGGAACGGAAGGTAATGGTTCAACCGCCATTACCTCACAAGAATGGCTTGAACGTCCGGGATCGGTGGGGCAAGCCCGAGTGGGCAAGATTCATATTATTGGACCTGATGGCGAAGAGTTAGGCCCTATGGAAGAAGGGGCAATCTACTTCTCCGGAGGCGCCGAATTTTCTTATCATAATGATCCTGAAAAAACGGCTGAATCGCGAAGAGCCGGTGGGTTGACCACTTTGGGCGATGTGGGGTACCTCGATGAGGAGGGCTGGCTTTATCTAACTGACCGCAAAGCACACATGATCATTTCAGGTGGAGTAAATATATATCCTCGAGAAATTGAAGACGTGCTCATTCAGCATCCAGCCGTTGCCGACGTGGCGGTGTTCGGCGTGCCGAATGACGATTTCGGTGAGGAAGTCAAAGCGGTCATTCAACCAATAGACCCCAAAGATGCTGGCCCCGAACTAGCTTCAGAGCTGGACGCTTTTGTAAGACAACATTTGGCTTCTTACAAGTGTCCACGTTCCATCGATTTCCGCGACGAGCTACCTCGACTGCCCACCGGGAAGCTGTATAAGCGAATATTGGTAGATGAATATAAAAAAGCAGCTGAAGCCGCCGCTGGTTAAATCTGGTATAGGTGCAGATGATTAAGGCCACTGCTTTCTAAAACTCTTGAGAGCGGGTATGTTGTAATTGTGAGCGGCTGGGGGGTTGCTCACAAAACATACTCATCTCAAGGGGGGATATTTATGCGTTCTAAACACTTGCGTGTTGGGCGCTTGCTCGCGCTAGTCGCGGTTCTTGGTTTGCTTTTAGCCGCCTGCGGTGGCTCGGATGACACGCCTGGTGCCAGTCCTGGCGGCAATGGCAGTAGCTCGAACAGCGATAGCGGTGGTGCCGACGAGGGCGAACCGAGATACGGTGGGATTTTTCGTGACAACCGGGTCTCGGACGCCGACACACTTGACCCGTTAGCAACGGCGGCTTTTAACTTGCACAACCGGGTTGGGCTTGCATCTAACCGGCTCTTACGGGTTGACCTTTCCCCTGAATACAAGTTTGGGGAAGCGCCGATGAAAGGTGATTTGGCCGAGTCGTGGGAGATTTCAGACGACCTCCTCACCTACACTTTTCATCTTCGTGATGACGTGTTTTGGCACGATATTCCACCAGTGAATGGCCGCCAGTTTGTGGCGGATGATGTTGTAGCTACCTTTACTGAGATCCAAAAGCGCGGATTTCAATCATACATGTTGCAAAACGTCATCTCGATTGAGGCCCCAGACGATTTTACAGTGGTCTTGAAGCTCTCTGAACCGTTTACTCCACTGTTGAACTACATGGGCAACCACCATATGTGGATCATTCCCCGTGAGGGCATTGATGGCGAGTACGACATTTCGAAACAGACCATTGGGACCGGTCCGTTTATCATGACGAAGTGGGAACAAAACATCACCACCGAATACGAACGCAACCCCAACTATTTTGAGGAAGGTATTCCGTATCTTGACGGGGTCACGATGCCAGTTATACCTGACCAAGGGGCCCGGATTGCTGCATTCCGTGCGGGTAATCTGGATGCTATCGCCGGAATCAGCCGTCGCGAAGCGGACTCGATTCTGGCGGACACGCCGGGCGCTGTCCAACGTCAAGAAATTGGGACCTCGCCAGTACGACTTTTTGTCGATATGACCACACCACCCTTTGATGATGTTCGTGTGCGTCAAGCTATGAACATGGCCCTCGATCGCGAGGGTATTGGTGCTGGCATCTATGAATCTGGTTCCTACACAGGGCCTGTCAACATTCACGTAGCTCGATATGCTCTCTCGCAAGATGAGCTGAAGAGTTACAATCCTTATGACCCTGAGCGAGCCCGTGAACTGCTAGCCGAGGCCGGGTACCCCAATGGTTTCGATTCCAAGATTATGACTACTGCCGCTTACGGTCCAGTGGTTGTCAGCGTGGCGGAGTGGGTGGTCGCTGACCTTGCCGAAATTGGAATTAAGGCCGATATCGAGGTCGTCGATTACGCCACCTATATCACCCAACGCTGGCCACAACTGCAATACGAAATAGCGGTAGGTTTGCAGACGCCCTTTGCAGAGGCGGACGAATGGTTGAGGGCTCAATATCATTCAGAAGGTAGCCGAAACTGGTATGGAGTTGATGACCCTGAACTAGATGAGCTCATCATGGACCAGACTCGTATTGTCGATGAAGACGACCGGATCGCGAAAGCTGAAGAAATTCAGCGATATATTTTAGAAAAAATTGTGAATCCGATGGAGATTTGGATCGGGGATACTTTATTAGTGCTTGGTAAAGATATCCGTGCTTACCATTCGCAACCTGAATACGGTTATGGATGGTATGCATATCTTTGGCTGGACCGGTAAGAGCACAGTTGCTGTTCCAGAGTGATTAATGCAAGTGGGGGCAATAGCTGAAAGCTATTGCCCCCACTTGCTGTGTATGTGAGTTTCTTCTTGGTTCTAAGCTACCAATGCACCGCTGTGGTAAAGCGGGTGTATGAAATTCCGTTACGCCGCGACTGCACACCGCGGTTTAAGTGGAGCTGGTTACGGCTGTTTGTTAGCCCAGTAGGGGGCTCGCATTTCTCGTTTCAAAATTTTTCCTGAAGCCGAGCGTGGGATTTCCTCGGTCCGTTCAATTGAGCGCGGTACCTTGTAGCCAGCTAGGTGCTCACGGCAGAACGCTTGAAGGTCGGCGTCGCTAACTTCTCCACCCTCATACAAGGTGATGGTGGCGTGCACGGCCTCGCCCCACTCGTCATCGGGGATACCAAACACAGCCGCGTCGGCCACCTGAGGATGAGCCACTAGCACAGCTTCAATCTCGGCTGGGTAGATATTCACCCCTCCCGAGATGATCATGTCACTCTTGCGGTCGGCAATATAGTAAAAGCCTTCGTCGTCCATGTAGGCAATGTCGCCGACTGAGAGATAATCCCCGTGTTGCGCGGCGGCATACTTGTCGGGGTCTTTGTAGTACATAGCAAAGGTGCCTTCAGACTTCACGTACAGTTCGCCCGGCACCATTGGTTCAGTTACCTCGTTGCCGTCATCATCGATCAACTTAATTTCAACGGCTGGTGCTGGTCGGCCACAAGAACCTGGCTTACGCATTTGATCATCGGGAACTAAAACCGTGTTGACGCCTAACTCGGTCGAGCCGTAAACCTCGAAGAGTGAATAGTCGTTAATTCGCTCCACATATTTCTTCTTCAGCTCAAAAGGCCATGGTGCAGCGTTAGCTACTAGTCGCTGCATCGAGGAGGTGTCGTACTTGGCCCGTACTTCTTCAGGTAGATCTACCACTCGACGGATGGGTGTCGGTGCCGAGAATGAAGTGGTGACCTTGTGCTTGTCAACCAGACGCAGCCAATCTTCAGGGTCGAAGTGCCGCTGGATCACTACAGAACCACCTAGGCTCTGCACGATTATCATGAAACCAAGGGGTGCCGAATGGTAGAGCGGACCGGTCGAGAGATACACGTCGCCGGGCTGCCAGCCGATAAGGGCCACTAAGCCACCACCAGTGGCACCGGGGTTGGATCGACGCACGGTTCCTTTTGGTTTGCCGGTGGTGCCCGAGGTGTAGATCATGGTGGTACCAGCAGTCGGGTCATCGCCCACCGGCACCGGTTCATCCGTGGAAGCCGCAGCGGCACGAGCATCGAGATCACTGGCCCAATCAGGCGCCGTAGCATCGCGTAAACGGAATGCTATCCATGCTCGAACTTGCGGCAGTTTGGTGTGAATGTTCTCAAGCTGCTCGGTCTGTTCGATATCGAACAGCACTACTACGGCGTCACTGTTTTCAATTACATATGCGGCTTCATCGGGCGCCAGCCGATAGTTCATTGGAACGCAAACCGCCCCAACTTTGCGTGCCGCATGGTTGACTGCCACCACCTCGGCGCTGTTCTGCCCTACCCAAAGCACTTTCTCCCCGGATTTCACACCGTGCTCTTGAAGCACATGGGCATATTGATTAACGAGATTGTTGAGTTCCTCCAAGGACCACACAACATCGTCTTCGATTACTGATTGGTCACCCGGCCGCGCCTGAGCGTGCAGAGCAAGAATGTCCGTCGTCATAAACCCGACTTTAGCGCTGAGCTGTGACGAAGGTCGCCAAAAAGCACATCTCACCGATGCAACGGAATCATCGAGCCCTCACTACATATCGTTGAAAGTACTGATAATGTTCGGGCTGACGTTTCGACGTTCAAACGTCATAATGCCGCACTGTGACACGGGGGAGTGTCTGGGCGGAATTCGCAGTCGATGACAATTATTAGGGGGATTTGTGAACGTAATGCGAAAGCGACGATTGCTGCTGGCACTAGTGGCCGTGATGGCCCTGTTCGTGGCGGCCTGTGGCAGTGACTCGAATTCCGACAACGGTGCTGAAGCGCCGGGTACTTCAACTACGGCTGGTGAAACTGACAACTCAAGCGGCGACAATGACAATGTCCCTGAACCCACCCAAGGTGGGAAGCTCACGGTTGGACTAGAAGCTGACTGCAATAGTTATGCTCCGTGGCTGTCTTCGTGTGCACAATCGGGCACTAATGTCTCGAACGCGCTGTTTGACCCGCTGGTTGTTCTTTCGAACGATGGTCAGATGGTGCCATATTTGGCGGAATCGGTGGAACCAAATGAAGACGCCACCGAGTGGACGGTTACCTTGCGGCCAGGAATTAAGTTCCACGACGGTACCGAGCTAACTGCACAAGTACAGAAAGAAGCCTACGAAGAGTTTTTGTTACGCTCCGACAGCATATTGAGCCGCGGTACCAAGAATGTTGACGAAGTTCGTGTCGATGGTGATCTGACCTACACCTATGTGTTGAACAACGAGAATCCTCAATTCGTCTACGAGCTTGCGGGCGGGCTTGGTAGACCATTCTCGATTGAGGCTGCTCGGGCGAACCCGGAAGATTTTGGTTCTAAACCGGTCGGGACCGGACCTTTCAAGCTGGTGTCTTGGGTAAGAGATGGCTCGCTAGTCGCCGAACGCAACAGTGACTATTGGCAAGAAGGGTTGCCCTATCTGGATGAAATAACCTTCGTGCCTCTGCCCGATGAAGATTCTCGTCAGGCCTCAATGCAAAGCGGAGATGTAGATGCGGTCCTTTACGCACGATTGGGTGTGTACCTAAAGCGCTATCAGGATTTAGCCGAACAAGGTGAGGTTAATATTTATCTGCAGCCCGGTGATGTGGCCTCAGGAATACTGTTGAACACCGCGATGCCGCCGATCGATGATCTGCGGGTAAGACGTGGTTTAACCCAAATGCTCGATCCAGAGCAGCTGATCGTAATAGTGGCCGAGGCCCCGGTGGCGAGCCCGCGGCAGTTGCAGGTCGATGAAAGCAGCCCTTTCTTCTCGGAAAAGGCTGCCGAAGCGTATCCTGCCTATGACGAAGAGGCCGGCAAAGCTTTAGTGCAGGAATACATTGATGACCCCAACCGGTCAGATGGCAAGGCCCCTGGTTCTCCCATCACTTTCCGGTATATGTACACCAACACACCATCGTTGGCTACCCAGGCTCAATATCTACAGAGCCGTTGGGGTGAGGCCGGAGCCGAAGTCACTCTTATTGCCAACGAGATGGCGCAGAGCATTCAGAATGTGCTGAAAGGCGATTTTGAAATGGTCTTTTGGCGGCCAGGATTGTCAGTCAGCCCCCTCAGCACAATCCGGGGTGAATACATGAACCCTGACGATCTCTCCAACTACGCCAATTGGACCGATCCTCGAATTCACGAAGCTGAAGCCGAACTGAGCACCGCCAAGAGTTTCGACGATGAATACGCCGCGGTAGAGAAGTTCTTAACCGCGGTGGCCGACCAGGTGGTCTTTATTATGGTGGCTTCCAATAATGAATTCTTTGCCACGAGCCCGGACATATTTGGGATCGATAGTTGGAAAACACCAGATGGAGTTCTGGGCTACGGAGCTCGAAGTGGTGCGACCTTCTGGGGCCAGGTGTATAAGTCTAAATAACCGATCTGAAACTCGATCGAGCTGATCCTTCGGATGGCGCTGTGTGGCGTAGCTTCGCATTGGCCCATCCGAAGATCGCTGAAATCTCACAACTGTCTCTTTGGACCCGGAGGAACCCAAGAGTGTGGTTCGGGCTGCGGTGCTACATCGACGTTGAGTAGATTAACCGGCGTGTTCCAAGATCAGGCTTTGCACCGAACGGCCGACACGACCGTCTTGGTCATATAGTTCGCTTTCTGCCAAGGCCATGCCAGTTGGTCCTGGCACGGTGCGAGAACGCAGACATATCCATTCGCCGCTTGCTTCCCGGTTGAAATGAATGGTCAGGTCGGGGTTAATGAAAAGCCACTCACCGCGTGGAAGTACCCACGAAAAACCGTTGCCAAAATCAGCGGCCCCGGCCACTCGCATGGCTGGGCTGTTGGCTTGACCTTCAACCACTGGGTAGCGCAATCGAATCCAGCCGGCACTCGGACCCGGTTCGTGGAACCCGCCTTCTACGAAACGAATTTCGTTGGCATCAGTATGAAAGCCGCGGCTGGGTCGGTTAGGAGTGCCTGGAAAAGTTGGTGTTGGCACCGATTCTTGTAGAAATCTCGGTATCTCGGTACTGGAAGGAAGCGCTTCTGGTGGAACCGCAAGCGTTTCGTGGCGTATCCGTAGCGCGGTGGCCCGCATAACCTCCAGCTCATCTGACCATAAGGAAGCTTGCACCAGCTGAACTTTTCGCCCAGGTCGCACAATGTTGGTTTCAACGCGTAGTGGGGTTAAGGGTACCGGTCTCATAAGTTCAAAAGTGACCCGGGCTATTGACATAGGTATGGGCGCGTCGACCCCTTCGATGACATGGGTCAAAAGTGCCGAAGGCGCACCGCCATGTTGAGCTCGTTCGTCCCAAGGACCGGTGGTTAGATCAGTGGGAATGAAAAAGTCGCCGTCGGGTCGGTACAAAAATTCGCTCACACCGCCAGGTTAGAGCTTGGGGCAGCCGTGGGCTGGCAAACCCTAACGAATCATAATTTTAAGAGTGCCGTTTTTTTGTAGCGTAAGCAACGGCGAATCCAGTTTCGGCAATTCCAAGCTGAGTGAGTCATCAGCGTTTGGCGCGGCGAGTTCAAGAGTAATGTTCTCGTCGTTGGCCGTGACGGTGAAAACCACCGGTACCTGCTCGAACGCGGCCCTGGCCAAGAGTTCCTGAGCGCTTCTTAACGTGAGTAGCTGGCTTAAGCGCGGTGCAATCTTGCCATTGAACTCGATATCAATGGCCGCACCGACATCTTCTCGCAGCGCGGTAGTTTCTGTTTCAAGCGCCAGGCGCAATGCATCTTGGGCCGCAGAAAATGGGCTTAGTTCATCAGGCTGAATAGCGACGCTTTGGCGCCAAGTTCTTTCTGAACGCATTAATTCAAGCGTCCACAGTAACTCGATGCCACCTTTATATTGTTCTAACTCGTCTTTCTGGCGCTCTAACTCGCTGCCCAATGCGTCTTTGTTTGATTGAATCTCTTCCAGATCACTTTTCAGCTGAACCACTTCTTCGGTTTTGTTGGTCAGTTCTTGAGCTTGGGTTTCGCACTGTGCGACAGAACCGGCTAATTCAGCTCTTAATTTGTTGGTCCGGAGCCAGAAAAGTACAGCTGCGATGCCGAAACATAGGGCGAGGATCGCGACAAGGGTCAAAGCGATAGGTGTCACTCTTACAGCCTAGTCCTATCGGCGCGAGCGTCATTGATGCCCAGGTCACGCTTAACGTTGTATAGGTTGCGACGAAGGCCCTCGCTCGCTGGGACCTTTGGCCCTCAAAATCTGCCTTAAATCTAGTAACTATTAGATATATGCCACCAATGTAGGTGGAAGAGAAGGGGAGTACCTAAGGAATGTCCACATCGAATTCAAGCCTGGGGGAGACGCCGCAAGGCAGTGCGCCCAACCCCAAGTCTTCAGGCGGAAACTGGCTACCGATCGGTTTTACGGTCGTAAGCTTCGTAGCCTTCTTCGCCGTCCTGGCCGCCGGCCTAGCATTTCGCTCTAATGACAGTGGCAGCGAAGCAGCTCCTAAGGCCGAGGCCACAGGCGCACAAACCATCGAGATTGTCCTCGGTGACATTTATGTAGAGCCCAACGAGATCACAATTCCTGCTGGAACCGAGCTGACCTTAGTGGTCCATAACGAAGGTGCCATGCAGCACGACTTGAAGCTGAACGGCGAAGTCGGTACCGGCATGATCGACCCCGGTGAATCGGAAACCGTCAACCTGGGGGTATTTAGTGACAGCGCATTAGCCTGGTGCACCATACCTGGGCACCGTGCTGCCGGTATGGAGCTAGCCATCAACGTGGAAGGCGGTGGCTCCCTCGAGGTCGCAGCCCCAAGTGCCAGCGGTCAAGCAACAACGGGTGCCAAGATCGATTTCAACGCCTCTCCAGATGAGGATTGGAAGCCTTATGATCCCAACCTGGCACCTGCTCCTGGCGGCACGCACCACGAAGTCACTTTCTCAATGACCGAAACCGTATTGGAAATAGCACCTGGTGTAACCCAAGAGCTTTGGACCTTCGACGATATGGTCCCCGGGCCAACCTTGAGAGGCAAGGTCGGTGACATCTTTACTGTGACCATCGTGAACAACGGTCAAATGGGCCACTCCATCGACTTCCACGCTTCGAAGGTGGCTTGGGATAATGAGATGCGCACGATCCAGCCTGGCGAGTCGCTGGTCTATCAGTTCGAAGCCAAGCATTCAGGAATCTTCATGTACCACTGTGGCACGGCCCCAGCCTTGCACCACATCGGTAACGGCATGCACGGCGCGTTGATCATTGATCCACCCAACCTGCCGGAAGTCGACAAAGAGTTCCTCTTTGTTCAAAGCGAGTTCTACACCGGGCCCGAAGGTGAGCCTGGTGACTACACCAAGATGCTGAATGACCAATGGGATGCTGTGGTGTTCAACGGTTATGTGAACCAGTACGTCCACGCCCCCATCAAGGTTGGGTCGAATGACCGGATTCGTATCTGGATTCTCGACAATGGTCCTTCCGAAAACAGCTCCTGGCACATCGTTGGAACCATCTTCGACACTGTCTATAAAGAAGGTGCCTACCTGCTACGGCCGGATGACTCCCACGGTGGCTCGCAGGCCCTCGATCTGCAACCCGCCCAAGGTGGTTTCGTGGAAGCAACCTTCGACTTCGATGGTCTCTATCCCTTCGTCACGCACAAGTTCTCCAACGCTAGCAAGGGTGCGATGGGTATCTTCCAAGTGGGTGATGTTGAAGCTGGTGACGACCTAGCACACTAAGGTAAAACCCTTAGGAACCTAATCTCTTGCATCGAGCGGGAAGGGCCAAAGGTCCCTTCCCGCTTCTGTATTTTCTAGTATAAGCTAGAATTACCTAGAAAGGGGTGGCAATGTCCGTGCAAGACTCAATATCAACCATCGACCCAGATTCGTCACTCGGTGATCTTGTCAACCAAGTGTCGGCCCGGGCGCGTGTTTTTGAACGCTATGGCGTCGACTATTGCTGCCACGGTCAGCGCAGCCTAAAAGACGCGGCTGCTGAGGCCAAGATCGATTTGAATCTCCTCCAAGCTGAGCTTCTGAAGGTTGATACGGTGGCCGACCCAGTGGCGGCCCTTCACCCATCAGCCTTGGTGATGCAGGTGGAAGCCACACACCACAAGTACCTTTGGGAAGAGTTGCCACTCTTGGAAGCTCTAGCTCAGAAAATTCACACGGTACATGGAGCCAACCACCCTGAGTTGGCACGGGTATCAGAGCTCGTACAGCTGATCAGAAACGATCTTGAGCCGCATCTGCGTGAGGAAGAAGAAACCGTTTTCCCGGCCATCCAGGCTTATTTCAAAGACAACACTCCGGTCGAGTCGGCCCAAATCGACAAGCTGCGAAGCGAGCACGAACAGCTTGGCCTGGTATTGGCAGAACTGCGCGAAGTCGCCAATAATTACGAACTGCCAGCCGATGCTTGTGCAAGCTATACCATGCTGTACCAGCGACTAGCCGAGCTCGAAAGCGACACCTTTCGCCATATTCACCTTGAGAACAACGTAATTTTCCCGCAACTCTCGGTGTAACTTTTGTCACAATAATCAAGATGGGCTGGCGGGCGTGTTGGGAGTAGCTTTTGACTGTGTCTACCAACGCGCCCACCGAGCTTGAACCCCTCTTGCCGGGCGTATTCGTTTGGATGTCGCCAACTCCGAGCCAAGGCCACACCAACGCTGGCGTAGTCATTGACACCGACGGCCTGACGATCGTGGACACTCTGGCGGTTCCTTCGCAATGGCAAGAATTTGGACAAGCGGTAACCGATTTAGGTTGGCCGGTGCCACGGGTGGTATTAACCTCCAGCCACATTCAATACAGCGGAGGATCAAGGTACTTTCGATCGAGTGCCGTCTATGGCACGGCCGAAGCCAGCGAAGCCCTCGACCAACCCGCTAACCCGGCCCTGTTTCAACGGTTATTTCCCGAGCTAGCCAGCGAGTTCGATGACACTACACAAACCCGACCGGTGACCCATGTGGTGGCTGAAGAGGCTTATCTCTCAGCGGCCACTTTAGCGGTTCCCACCGCGGGTCAGATGCTGGAAAACCTTGTCCTGGCGGTACCTGGAGAAGGTTTAGTCTTTGCTGGTGCCATGTGCAGTTTTGGTGTAACGCCCATGGCCTATGATGGCGACTTGGCCCGCTGGGCAGATGAACTCGAACTCATCCTCGATTTAGGCCAAATTATTGTGCCTGGCCATGGTCCAATTGGGGGCGAAGAAGAGGTGCGCGACCTACAAGGCTATCTACGTGCTTGTGTCGATGCCGAAGGAAACCCCGACGCCTTGGCCGACGGTCCATGGGTCGATTGGACAGACCGTCACTGGGATGCCATAAACATTGAGCGGGCTGCCATGATCTCAGAGGGCAACTATTCGCCGCCACAGAACCTTTTGAAGCTTCTAGGCCTCACCTCGTGAAGGCCCCCGTTGTCCTTACCGAGGAGACAAAATCGTAAATGCTAGCTGCCATAGGACGTTTTAGTTTTAGGCATCGCCGCGTTGTATTGGTGGCATGGCTGGTTTTCTTGCTGGGTGCCAACGGGCTCTCACAGATGGTCGGCCCAGTGTTTGATGACTCGTTCAATATCCCAGCTTCGGAAAGCCGTGACGGCTTCGCCAAGCTCGATGAATATTATCCCGACTTAGGGAACCAGGGATTTGGTGGCACGATCGTCTTCCACTCTGAAAATGGCATTCGCGATCCTCAAGTTCAACAAGCCATGCAGGAAATGTTCCAAGCCGTGCGCGAAATTGAACACGTCTCGGTGGTTGACCCTTACGAAGACCCCTTTAACATCCACATCAACGGCGACGAGACCATGGCCTACGCCGAGGTGGCCATAGAGGGTGCGGCTGACCAAACCCTTGGTGAAGAGATTGGTGATCAGATTGTTGCCCTGCGACCTGAACTCGACGGACTTCAGGTAGAAATTGGTGGACAGTTCTTAGCCGGTTTTGAAACACCTCAATCTGAGATGATCGGGTTGGCTTTTGCCATCGTGGTGCTAATTGTCGCTTTCGGATCGGTCCTGGCCATGGGTCTACCGATTAGCGTGGCGCTCTTTGGAGTTGGCACTGGTATTGGGCTGATCGGCCTGCTCTCACGGGTTGTGGCTATGCCCGACGTGGGTTCGGTGGTTGGTGCCATGTTGGGTCTAGGCGTAGGAATCGACTATGCCCTCTTCATCGTGACGCGATACCGAGAGGGGCTTTCTTACAGCCAAGACCCCGAGCAGTCGGTCGTAGTTGCTATCGATTCTTCTGGTCGTGCTGTCGTCTTTGCCGGGCTAACAGTAGTGATATCGCTACTTGGTATGTTGCTAATCGGCCTTGGTTTCATCTCTGGCTTGGCGATTGCCTCGGCCACCACTGTGGCGGTCACGATGGTAGCTTCCGTAACGCTCTTACCAGCGCTTTTGGGTTTTGCGGCGCTTCGTATCGAGGTTACCCGCTGGCGAGGTCTGATAGCAGCGATACTGGTGGCCTTGGCGTTGTTGGGTTACGGCACAGGGATCAATATCCTGTTGATCTCGGTGCCCTTAGCCGTGGTCGTGCTTATCGCAGGTTTGGCCGTTCCACAGCTGAAAGCCGAGGTTCCAAAACGCGAGCCAAAACCCATTCGTGCCACCTTGCCCTATCGGTGGAGCCGTTTGGTTCAGCGTCACCCCGTGATCGGTCTGGTTGTTGGTGGGATACTCCTAGCAATTTTCGCCATCCCCGTATTCAGCTTGCGTCTTGGATTCTCTGACGAAGGCAACTTCCCCCCTGATAGCACCACCCGCAAAGCATACGACCTGTTAGCAGAGGGTTTTGGTGAGGGTTTCAATGGCCCGCTAATTGTGATCGCCGAAACTGAATCTAACGGAGGCTTCGCTCTCGCAACCGAAATTTCAAACGCCATCGGTGAACACCCTGGTGTGGCCCAGGCCTACCCAGCATTTCCGAGCGACATGGAAGCGCCACTCGATGCTCCTGCCTATCTAATTCAGGTGATTCCTACTAGCTCCCCGCAGGATGAAGCTACCAATGAACTGGTGCACGAATTGCGCTCTGACGTTTTGCCAGCGCTAATCGACGGAAGCGATTTTCAGGTGTCGGTTACCGGGGTCGTAGCCACTGAAATCGACTTTACCGACTATTTAGCGGGCCGTATCTTCGTGTTTTTCGGCGCCGTCTTAGCGCTCTCATTTGTTTTCCTAATGGCAGTCTTTAGATCACTTGTTGTGCCAATCAAGGCAGTATTCATGAACCTGCTCTCAATAGCGGCGGCATACGGCATTGTCGTAGCGGTCTTCCAGTGGGGCTGGTTAGGCACCCTCTTTAACGTGCAGCCAGCACCGATCGAACCGTTCGTCCCGATGATGCTTTTTGCCATCGTGTTCGGCCTGTCAATGGACTACGAAGTGTTTCTGCTATCGAGGATAAAAGAAGAGTACGACCGCAGCCACAACGCAGCTTTGTCGGTGGCCGATGGCTTGGCTGCCACAGCCAGGGTTATCACCGCCGCTGCCGCCATCATGGTGGTGGTCTTCGCCAGCTTTATCTTCGACGGGAACCGAATTATTAAGCTGTTCGGTCTGGGCTTGGCAACCGCGGTCTTGCTTGACGCCAGTATCGTTCGAATGCTGCTAGTGCCTTCGACTATGGAGCTGCTGGGCCACAAGAACTGGTGGTTACCCAAGTGGCTAGACCGGATTCTGCCTCGATTGAACGTGGAAGGCGGAAGCGAGGGATTGAAATTGTCCCCCGCTAGCGCCGAGGGCGTTACGGGTCCAGACGGGCCGTAGCTTTGCCTTGAAAGACTTCCTTATCGTCTTGATTTGAGGTGACAACGTTGAAGTCGGCCAGCCAGGTGTCGCCTTCTTGACGAATGGCTTCGACGGTGGCGGTGGCTTTTAGATCGTCTCCAGGGAAAACCTGTGAACTAAAGCGGCCGCCAAACTTGGTCAGACGTCCGTCACCAACGGTGTCGGTTAGTAGCCGGCCGGTCATACCCATGGTGAGCATTCCGTGTGCGAAAACCGTGGGGTAGCCAGCCACTTTGGTAGCAAAGACTTCATCGGTGTGGAGCGGATTGTAGTCACCCGAAGAACCAGCATATTGAACGATTTGAGTTCGTTTAAGATCTTCAACCAGTACGGCCGAGAATTGTTGACCAACTGAAATATTTTGTGCGCTAAGCGGCATTTTTATGACTCCACTGGTCGTTCGGTGCGAACACCTACACTGCGGGCGGTTACTACCAACTCACCATTTTGATCACGGTATTCAGTCACTGATTCCGAGAACAGCAACTTTCCAGCACGACGGCCCTCTTTTTCCCAGGTTTCACCCGGGGAGGTAGTGGCCGTTAAAACGTCGCCCTCGCGCAGCGGACGGTGATATTCGAAGTGTTGTTCAGCGTGGAGTCCGCTGCCACCACCCGAAGATTTTTTCTCGCCGCTGTCTTCTCCAGCCGGTTTGGGTGGTAGGCCGCTGGGATTTTTGCCAGAGCCGAACCATGGTCGGTCGGGATGCGGGCGTAACCCATAATCGGGGTTAAATTGTGCGCTGGCCTGCACGAAAGTGGGCGGAGCAATAATCGAGCCCACTTCAGTGGAGGCTGCGTATTCGGGATCGGAATAGATGGGATTGGTGTCGCCGATACTTCGGGCGAACATCAATATGTGGCCGTATTCAACGGGAAATTTTTCGACTGCCATAGCGCCAGCGTAACCGTTCTAGGCCGATACATGTGACCTTTCTTACAGTTAGTAGGAAGGCCGAGTACTTTTCGGGCACAACCGCCACGGCGCCTGCTAGTGCTACAGGCCTAATGCTTGGTCAAACTATAAACTCGCGTTGGTTACTGCCGATGAGTATCCAAGCTCCTTGGACAAAGACATCGATGAATATGGAACCCACCCACCAAATCAGGGGTACTTTCATTCGAAACGTGGCTCGATACATTCAGCGCGCCGTTGGTGAGGAGGCTTTAGAAGAACTGCTCGGTCGGACCGGGCTCAGTCGTGTGGTGCTAGAACGTGAGTTTGCCAATGAATGGCGGGCGTCGGCCGAGATGGACGCCGTCTTAGAAGTGGCTTTGGAACTCACTCAAGATCGTGACCTGGGGCGACGAATTGGTGAGCAAGCCTTTTATGAAATTCCTGATGCTTATCCATTTCTAATCGGCACCGGCTCGATCGGGGCAGCGGTGGTGGAAGCCGTCAGCATTGCCAGTCGAAGTAGAGTGCGCACACCTTTTGAAGTGCGAGAGGTGACGAGTCAGAGCGTGACGGTGGTTGGTGATGGTTCCTCACGGGGTTACCTCGGATGCGGAATCACCCAGGGATTCTGGTCGCAGATCCCTTCGCTGTTTGGCGCCGTAGGTTCGGTAGTGGAGCTGCAATGCGAAAGCCGAGGCGACAGTCACTGTGAATATCTGGTGCGCTGGGAGTTCCCCGCCACCGCAAGAGGTGTGCGCAGCCACACTCAGCAAGACCGCCGCGAATCGCTGCTTCGACGTTATGAACAAATGCATTCTATGGCTGCCGAGTTCGCGAATACCACCAACATAGAACAACTCTTGCCAGCTATAGCCCGGAAAGCCGCGGCTGTGGTGGCTGCGCCGTTTTCGATCGTGGCAATAGAGCCTCCGGCGGAAGTTGGCTTGTGGAACATCGGCAGTTACGGACTTACAAAAAAAGAAGCCGAGCGGATGGTGGCCGCATATCACGAGACGGGGAAACTGCCGACCACCGCGGCTCACATCATTTCCCCCATTCGTCCCGAACAGGGCAGCTATGGCTACATAATTGCGCTACAGCAAGACGGAATTCCTATCCGGAGCCACGATCAGCGCATGCTCAACGCATTCACGGCCTTCGCAGCACCCTCAATAGAAACGGCACAAGCCATGGAAGCCTCGTGTTTGGAACGTGATGCCGCCTGGGCTTTGCTCCAGTTAAGCCATTCCTTAGCGAAACTCACCGATGTTCGAGATATCGCACGCGAAGTGTCACGAGCCGTGCCTTATGTAGTGCCGTGTGATGAAACTTCGGTGCTTCGTTGGTGCGCCGATGATGGCACTATGACCATCTTGGGTAGCTGGCCCCGAGTGGCTCCGGCTGAACTTCAAACTTTTCCTGTTGACGAGGCTGGCAGTACCTGGGAGTTAGTGACAAAACACGTGCCGGTCACGATTACCTCAAGCACAGCCTCACAAGCAACCAAAAGCTATATCACCGAGCGGACTGTTGACAGCCTATTGGCGGTGCCCATTGTGGTGCAGGGCGAGCTTTTTGGCATGGTAACCGCCGGGCTCAAAGGGCATGAACAACGTTTACACACCGAAAAACTCGTTGAGCGTTTGAGTGGTATTGCCGATCAGGCGGCCCTAGCTTTTTATAACGCATTGTTGTTACGAAGTGCGAAGCACCAGGCCACCCATGATGCGCTAACCGGCCTTCCCAATCGAACCATGATGGAGCAATATCTCGCCGAGGCGCTGGAAGGTATTACTAGCGTACATAGTTTTGTAACGGCCATGTTTATTGACCTTGATGGCTTTAAGGAAGTTAACGACCTACACGGACACTTAGTAGGCGACTCTGTGTTGCGGACTGTGGCGGAGCGCTTGGAAATCGGGCTTGGTCCCTCGGGAGTGGTGGGTCGCTTAGGGGGAGATGAGTTCTTGGCGGTCTTGCGGGCACCGGGCCAAGCCGCTCAAAGCCCAAAAATTGCCCAAACACTGCTTAGTTCCTTGATTGAACCCATTCAGGTCGACGCCCTAACGGTAACGATCGGTGCCAGCATTGGAATTGCCAGCACCAACAACCCCAAAGGGGACAAGGTGGCCTTGTTAAGGGCTGCTGATAAAGCGATGTACCTTGCTAAAGAGAGCGGCCGCAACTCGTGGCATATCGCTTGATCTTTTATTGGTAGCGTGTGAAATGCCACCTCATAGGGCTTTTGAATAGCTTTGATGCTGTCCGAATTATGGAATCAACTGGCCGGGTTTGAGTGGGGTAGTGCTCATGGTAGACAATTGTCTAATAAAGACATCCCCAAATCGGGGTGGTCGCAGACTCAGACGAGGGAAACATGACTGATCCTGTTGACGAGGTAAATGCCTGGCTCGAAGAGAACTGGGACCCAGACCTCACCGTGGCGGAATGGTGGGAACGTTTAGGGCTATCAGGATGGGCGCATCCCAGCCTGCCAGAAAATGCTTATGGCAAAGGCCTCTCACGTGGTGACGCCGTTCGTGTCGCAAATGCCATCGCTGCCTTTGGTGCTCTCGGTGCCCCAGGGGGCCTTGGCTTGTTGTTGGCCGCGCCCACTATCGCCACCCACGGCACACCCGAGCAGATCGAGCGCTATGTTCGCCCAATCGTGACGGGTCAAGAAGCCTGGTGTCAGCTCTTTTCTGAACCCGGTGCCGGTTCTGACTTGGCTGGCTTGAACGCTCGTGCCATCCAAGATGGCGAAGAGTGGATTGTAAATGGCCAAAAGGTGTGGACCTCTGGTGGCCAAATTGCCGACATGGGTATGCTAATTGCCCGCAGCAACATCGATGTGCCCAAACACCAAGGCATCACCTACTTCGCAGTTAACATGCACCAAGATGGCATGGATGTACGCCCACTTCGTGAGCTCACCGGTCGGGCCATGTTTAACGAAGTCTTCATGAGCGATGTTCGCGTCGAAGATGCTGCCATCATTGGTGGCTTGAACAATGGCTGGGCGGTTGCCAACACTACCTTGATGTTCGAACGAGCTGGCTTGGGTGCTGGTGGTTCTGGCGGTGGCTCAACGGCCTCGCCTGGTCAAGTTGCTGGCGATCTGCCCAAGCGCGCCGGTGACTTCGTGTCGGCACCATCTTCCATACCAACCGAGGCTCCCGCTCGTCGCGGTCGACGTGGAAACATGTACGTCGATTTAGCACGATCGAACGGCAAAATTGACGATCCGATTATTCGGCAAGGCTTGGCGAAGTTGCATACCCTGAACGAGATTGCCCGCTACTCCAACGAGCGCTCTAAAGCTGCTCGTGCGGCTGGTAAGCCAGATATTCCGGGCTTGCCCAACATTGCCAAGCTGTCGATGTCCGACATTTTGCGTCTGCAGCGTGACCTGTCTATGACCATCATGGGCATGGCTGGAACCCTGCACGCTTATAACTCGGAAGATCGTAAGAAGCTTGACGAAGCTACGGGTAACCCCGCTTCGGCTCTCTTCACCGAAGGCGTACTTTTTGCTCAGGGCCCACCGATCTATGGTGGTACCGACCAAATCCAGCGCAACATTATTGGTGAACGAGTACTTGGTCTACCCAAGGAACCGAACCAAGACAAAGTACTTCCGTTCAAGGAGCTCCCCAAGAACGGTTAGTGACATCGCTTCTTAAAGCGTCGATGGGGCTGGCACCTGTACACAAGTGCCAGCCCCATTGCTATTTTTGCGGTGGATATCATTCAGACCAGCACCTGAGCGTCAAGCACGCCAGGGTTGGCTGTGATTGGTCAATTTGAAACGCTAGTCACCGCTTAATTGGCTGGGAACGGTATGCCTAGTTCTTCCATAATGGGCTGAGCGTAGGTGACTTTGCCGGTAAGGGTGGCTGGATCGCCCGTGCAAAGGGCATGTGCGGCCTCGGCCATATACGAGACCGGTTCGTGATTGCTGGCTGATGTGCGTTCGTGCAGCTTGTGGTGAATGACCCCAGGAGTGAGAACTAGGCCTGAAGGTGAGAGTACGTTCACAGCAATGTTATGGCTGTGAACCTCGGAGGCTAGTCCGGTGGTGAAGCGCTCCAAGGCTGCTTTGCACATGCCGTATACGGTACTACCGCCCGGGTTCTGGTAGGGAGGCCCTACTGGGTGACGGCCAGCGCCCGATGAGATGTTCAAAATCCAGCCGCTTTGGCGTTCTTTCATACCACCGAGCACCGCTTGAGCCAGCTCGAATGGTGCCCGCACTTGCACTTCAAACATTAAGCGCCAATGGTTCTCAGAAAACGTCTCGACCGGTTCGAAATACGTGATGGCCGCGTTATTAACCAAAATATCTACGGGCCCAAATTCCCGTTCGGCTTCTGCAACCAGACGAGCTCGATCTTCGGCCCTTGAAAGATCGGCCGCAATGGCAACGGCGTTGCCACCAGCGTCGCGTATCTTGGCGACTGTGGCGTTGATACTTCCGGGTAGCGGATGGTCGCCTTCTTCGACGGTGCGTGCCGAAACCGCTACCGCCGCACCTTCGGCGGCGAAACGTTCGGCGATGGCCTCGCCGATGCCGCGGCTAGCGCCCGTGACAAGAGCAACTTTGCCTTCCATAGTGCCGGTTTTACTCATGGTTCCCCCCATTTTCGCTGGTACCCAGCTTAAGACCAGATACCAGCATGTCATGTTATTTTTGTTGAAACGGCTTAGGCGTTAGCGCCACTCATGGCATCGCGAAGCTCACGCTTCAAAATCTTGCCAGCGGCGTTACGCGGTAGCGCTTCGGTATGGAACTCGATGGTGGTTGGTACCTTGAAGGATGCCAAACGTTCACCAACAAATGTTTGAAGTTCTTCAGCAGTCAAGCTGCGGCCCTCACGTAGCATGACCGCGGCAGCTACTTCTTCACCCAAGCGTTCATTAGGAATACCAAAGACGGCAGCCTCATAGACGTCGGGGTGCTCATAAATTGCCGCTTCGACCTCAGCCGAGAAGATATTTTCCCCGCCTCGAAGCACCATGTCTTTGGCGCGATCTACGAGGAATACAAAACCTTCCTCATCGATGCGGCCAATGTCGCCTGTTCGTAGCCAGCCATCCACAATGGTCTCAGCAGTGGCCTCGGGGTCGTTCCAATAGCCACGGATGAGATGCGGACCCTTGAACCAAACCTCACCAATTTCATTGGGGCCAAGCACATTGCCAGCCGGGTCGGTTACTCGCATTTCAATGGCGGGTACCACACGACCGGTGCTGGTTGGGTGGCGCAGGTAGTCATCACCCGAGTTGCCGGGGCCATAAGCGTTGGTTTCGGTCATGCCATAGCCGATTGAAGGACGTCCTTTCGAGAAGTTCCCTTCAATCCGTTTCACCAACTCGGGTGGTGCTGGCGCGCCGCCGCCACCGACTGACTTCAGGCTAGAAGTGTCGTACTTATCGAAGTTGGGTGATTCGAGAAGATCCCATGACATGGTAGGAACCCCTACAAATTGGGTGACTCGCTCGCGTTCGATCAGCTGCAAAGCACGTTCAGGATCCCACTTGTACATAATGACCAGTTTGCTGGCAGAGATGAATGAACCCAGCATGACTGGCACACAACCGGTCACGTGAAATAGCGGAACAGTGAGGATTGAGCAGGAACGATACTCAGGAGCATCGTCGGTGTTGGCCTTAGCATCGGTGATCCCCATGGCCTGATTCATGGCGCCGCGTGAGGCAAAAGCTAGCAGGGCCGAGACTATCGCCCGATGAGTTGATACTGCACCCTTTGGTGCGCCTGTAGTCCCTGAGGTGTACAAGATAGTGGCGTCATCATCGGGATGAATCTCAACCTGGGGCATTTCTGCACCTACAGGCAAAACGTCATTGAAGTGGTCGACTCCTTCTGGCACTGGTCCATCGACCCGCACGGCAATGACTTTTAAGTCGGGTAGGTCACTCAACAACGGAGTGACCCGTTCTACTCGTTCCCGATCGGCAAATAGAACTGAAGCGCCCGAGTGTTCGAGCCCATAGCGGTGTTCGTCCTCAGTCCACCAGGCGTTAATGAGAACTGCGATGGCACCTATTGACAGGGTGGCCGCATAGGCGGTGATCCACTCGGGGTAATTCCGCATGGAAATGGCGACACGGTCACCTTTTTTGATCCCGTATTGGTTAACCAGCATGTTGGCCACAGCATCTATCTGTGCCATGACCTGAGGGAAGGTGTAAGTTTCGTCTTCATAAATAATGAAGTCGACATCACCTCGGGTGCGACCGGTATCGAAAAGCACTTTCATCGATGGTGGTGCGGTAGAAAATACCTTGCTCGGCACGCCCAACACATCTTCTTCAGCAAGGGCGAACGGCCCCCCAGGGCCAAAAATGGCCTCTCCTGCTTGTTCCCAAGTAAGCGACATTTACACAAGATCCTCTTCGATAAAAACTGTATTGGTAGTCTATGTCGTAAGGCACACTTGTACTAAGCCCGCCAAGCTACGGTGCCATGATGCTTTCGTGGGTTAGCCCGGCAGCCCTAGCTGTGCGAAACACCATTTTCTGGTTTGCCATAGCGCACCCGGAAAGCGATCCAGGCACCTAGACCAGCGGGTAAAGGCAACCAAAACGCTGATAGCCGGTAGGCGCCAGTGGCCAACAAGGCTTCGGCGGCGCCAATGCCAGCTAACGAGAGCGTGGCTGTTAACCCGGCCTCAACGAAACCAAGGCCCCCTGGGGTGATTGGTATCATGCCTAAAACTGAAGCCGTCACGAATGCTAGTAACACCAGCGAGGGGTTCGGTCGTGCACCAACGGCGGCCAAGGCCGCTAAGAGCGACAAATAGTCGAACAAAGAACGACCAACGGTCGCCAAAATGGCGTCACGTTTGTGGCTCCCCAAAGTTCGTTTAATGTTCACCCGCTCTAGCAGCAGACGCTCGGGCAAGTCTCCTGGAGGCGGATTACGCCGCCGAAAGCGTTTTTGTAGCCCTTGAACAACGTTCCCGATGGCGCTTAGCGGGGCGTCAGAAACCAATATCCAGGTTCCAAACAGTGCCAGCAATACGAACACGCCTAGGCCCAACCAGACGGCGGTTAATAGGGGTCCACGTACCGGGGTGCCAGCCAACATGGCAGGAAAAGCCAGTACTGGTAACGCTAAAACGGTGCCGGTTGTGAGCAGTGAGACCGCAGTCAGCGAAGAAGCCGCCGCCGTGGCGTTCACGCCAGCACGGGTAAGCATTCGCATTTGAAGTGCAACACCAGCGGCCGCACCGCCGGGTACAACTCGGCTAAAAGCGTTACCGGCCAGCTGCGAGGTGATTACTGGAAACCACTCGGGCCGGTGTAGCGCCAAATGTTGCAGGGCCCACACGCAAAAAAAGCTGACTGCTTGGAACCCTACAATTGCGATCAACCACAACGGTTGAATTCGCACCACCGTGTCCCAAGACGAATAAACCTCCACCAAGCTGGGGGCAAAAATGTGGAGTGAAAAGCCAGCTAGAAGGATTAAGAGAGTGCGGCTAAAGAGTCCAGACTTCTTGGTTCCGTTCTGTTCTGCTACGCCGCCGTTTCGCCCCGACGTGCCGTGGGGTGGTGAAGGGGACGAAGTATCCATCGCCGCGAGGCTACCGAACCTAGACGCCTATGCCGAGTCGAGCGGCCAGAGTCGTTTATGATTACAAGCACTGTGAAGCATCGAAAACCAAACTGTAGGCGGACCGGGAGCAAATATTGTTAACGGGCCTAGGCGTAGCTGCGGTCATCGCACTGATCGCCGTTAACGCGTATTTCGTAGCAGCCGAGTTTAGCTACGTAGCAGCCTGGAAGGGACGTTTAGTCGATGCGGGCGAGCTAGGCGACACCCGAGCCTTACGAGCTCTAGATGTTTTAGGCGAACTTTCTTTCATGCTCTCAGGAGCACAACTTGGGATCACCGTGTCGTCGTTGGTGCTGGGGTTCATTGCCGAGCCCACCTTAGGCAAAGCCTTACAGCCGGTGGTGGGAGCACTTGGTGTCTCGGTGTCGCTTCAACCTGCCGTGGCGTTAGCGGTGGGTTTCGTTCTGGTCACTGTGGCCCAGATGGTCTTTGGTGAATTGGCCCCGAAAAACTTGGCTATTGCTAAACCTGAGCCGGTGGCGCTCGCACTGGCTCGCAGCTTGTGGCTATATCAACGTATTGCAGCACCGGTAATTCGTTTTTTCGACAACTCAGCAAATCGGCTGTTGCGAATGGTGGGAATTGAACCGGTTGCAACTTTGAAGAATGCCGTGGCTACTGATGAGCTGCCTTTGATCGTGGATGCTTCGTCGCAAGCGGGATCGTTGACCCCTGAAGAAGCGGAACGTTTCAAACGGGCCATTGAATTTCCAAGCCTGGATGCACGCGAGGTGATGGTGCCGTGGAATCAGGTGATCACGGTCAGCGCCCAAGGCGTAGGACGCGACCTGCAACATCTTTTAGCCACTACGCGACTTATGCGATTCCCGGTCGTTGATGAGGCCGATGAGGTGGTGGGTTTGGTCCATGGGAAAGACCTCTTGGCGGTTGATATTGAACGAAGGTTTGATGTTCGACTCATAGACTTGGCTCGTCCAGCTGTGGCGGTGCCTGAAAGTGCTGATTTGCCTCAGGTGCTGCGCGAGCTGCGCCGTTCGACCAGTGCCATGGCGATTGTCGTTGACGAGCATGGTGGCACTGCTGGAATCTTGACCATCGAAGACATTTTGGAAGAACTCGTTGGTGAAATCGAAGATGAATTCGATATCACTCCGTCGCCACAGGCCTACAGCATTGGGCCTCATCATTGGCGCCTACCTGGGGATATGCGGTTGCATGAGGTTGAGCGGGCCACCGATGTGGTGCTTGAGCCTGGCCCTTATGACACCGTAGCGGGCTATCTGATTCATGCTTTGGGCCGAATCCCAGAAGAAGGCGACAGTGTTGATATTCCCGGTTTGCGCTTGAGTGTGGTGGAGATGCAAGAGCGGCGGGTACTCACTGTTGAGCTATATCGAACAGATGCCGATGCCGACGACATTGGCGATGGTGAGTCATGAACATCGCTTTGGCCCTAGTTGCAAGTGGTGTTCTGCTGGCTGCCAATGGTTTTTTCGTAGCGGCTGAAATCTCGCTTCTTTCCGCCCGCCGATCACGGGTAGAGCAACTGGCAGCAGAAGGTAATCCTCGGGCCAAGCACGCTTTGGCCGGTTTACGTGAGCTTTCGTTGATGTTGGCTGGTGCCCAGCTAGGCATAACCATGTGTTCGTTGGGGCTGGGCATAATTGCCGAACCTGCCATCGGTGGACTTTTACGTGCCGCTTTTGGGTCGGTTCAGATTCCGAGTCATCTGAGTGAAGTTTTGGCGTTCGGCTTGGCATTGGGCTTTGTGGTACTTGTGCACATGGTGGTGGGCGAAATGGCCCCCAAGTCTTGGGCGCTGTCACACCCCGAATCCACGGCGTTGGTCCTAGCGCGACCTTTTCGGTATTTCGCACGTCTGTTACGTCCGCTCATTTATGTGCTGAATGCCAGTGCCAATACGGTGGTCAGAGCCATGGGGGTGGAACCTCAAGACGAGATGGCATTAGCACACTCCTCTAGCGACCTCATCATGTTGTTAGACGAGGCTGTCGGCGAGGGTGCTATTGAGCTCGAAGAACACACCTTGTTATCACGTAGTCTCGAGGTTTCTGGTCTGACCGCCGAAGCTGTGATGACACCCCGGCCAGCCATTGTGGCGGTGGAAGCTACGAGGACCATTCCTGAGCTTGAGCGTGAATCGGTTCGCACAGGGCGTTCAAGAATTGTGGTTTATAACGGTGATCTCGACCATCCCTTGGGCGTGGTACACGTTCGTGATGTGTTAACCCATGAAGGCACTAGGCAGACCACCGCCGGCGAGTTGGCCGGTCCCGTGTTGTTGACACCCAACTGGCTTTCGATTGAAGAGCTTTTTCTAAGGATGCGTCTAGAACGACGCCACCTGGCCTTAGCGGTTGATGAACACGGCATTGTTATTGGGCTAATCACCATGGAAGACGTGCTTGAAGAGCTAATCGGCGATTTCGAAGATGAGTCGGATCGTGCTAGCCGTCGGATTAGATGGGCTCGAGACGGCAGTGCCGTAGCGCCAGGGTCACTACGGCCGGAAGAAGTTGAGAACCGACTAGGTTGCCGTATTCCCAAGGGTGACTGGGACACCTTGGCTGGTTTCCTGATCGCTCAGCTAGGGCGTGTTCCCTATGAAGGTGATGTGGTAAAAACACCGACCGCCACCTTCGAGGTGGCGGTCATGGACGGCGTGGCCGTTCGCGAAGTCAGGATTACGCGTTTAGTGAATTAAAGCAATGCCCGCCTCTGGAGCCAGGTTCCTAAAGGTCATGCTTTCTTCGAGGTACAGTGAAACGCTCTGCGAATCGTGTGAATCGTAGCCAATGGAAATATCTTGGCCGACGACTAGCTCGTAGTCGCCACCTCGTTGGCTGACAATAACAGCACCGCTCACCGAAGGTGCCCACACGATGGGTCCTTCCAAGATCTTCCGCAGGTGTTCAAAAACGGGGTAGCCACCACGCTGGGTTGTTTCAACTACGCCTTGGTAGCAGTGAGGCCCCAAAGCAATGGCGTAAGGTCCAGCGACACCTTCGGTTCGCAACTTGGCAACTGCTCGTGCAACGAGAGAAGGATATTCTTCGTAGTCGTCGCCAATGTCGAGGGGCGCGTGGGGTGAAGCCTCGGCGATGCCACTAATGCCCGCCGCCGGGTATCCAGTGAAAATGGCGTTGTCTTCGGCAGTAGCTAGTAGCCGCGCCGCTTCAGTGATCGGGCTTAAATCAGCGGTTTCTGACCCACGATCAATGTTCTCAATCTCGCGACGAGACAGAGTGAAGGGCACCCGAAGTTCCACCAACGGCTGCACTTTTCGGAGCGAGGTAGTGACCCCTGGCAAGCCCTCACCATTTAGTTCGGAGACCTCACCGGTAATCTCAGCGTGATGATCCCAGCCCTTTGGTCCTACAAAATCAACGATTTTGCGACCAGCCAGAAATTGACGAAGCACCATAGTGGCCTCATCAGAAATTGCGTCCCAACCAGCATCAGCAATGGGAGCCAGTTCCCGGAATAGATGGTTCATTTACAGTTCTTCTCCCTTGAGGCTTCCAATTCCAAGTGATCCGTTGAGGCCCCGTGGTGCCGATGGAGCATCGGGGCTTGTGCCGTCACCGTTTCTTCCCATGGCTTCAGCTTCAGCTTCCAAAATATCGCCGTCGGTAAATAGATAAGTACGGAGCTCATCATCGAGGACGGGGTCACGACGACGCAGCCACTCAAGTGTCATGGCGGCGTGTTCTTTTTCTTCGTCTCGGTTGTGGGCCAATATTGCGGCCAACTCTGGATCGTTGGTGGCTTCGACCCGCTGGTCGTACCAATCAACGGCCTCTAGCTCCTCCATCAACGAGACTATGGCTCGATGATGGTCCATGGTGCGTTCCGAGAGGAGCTCGACTGGCTCGTGGTACCCTTCGCTGGTCATAGAATGGCTACTCGCTTTCGTCAGGAACTAGTTCACATATCACATTAAGGCCTTCCAGCCCGCTAGGCGCGTTCGGGTTGGCTTTAAGTTCAATTTCATTGATTACCCCGGCACCGCCGAGATCATCCAAGGCCAATTTGAGAGATTCGATGAGACTTGGCTCGCCACTGATTTGGGCCAATGAGACTTCGGTTCGAAGCGACCGTTTAGCGTTAGTTTTGGCTTTGCGTACCTCGCTAAGTGCTGAGGTGGCGGCTTCTACTAAAGCCGCATTAGCGAGTGGCGCATTGTCGAATTCGCTCACTAAAGGCCACGGTGCACGATGAATTGAGCCGGGCTGCCACCAAGACCAAACTTCCTCAGTAACGAACGGCAAAAACGGGGCAAACAGCCGAAGGAGCGTGGAAAGCGCCAGTTCAAGTGCTACCTGAGCTGAAGCAGCCCGATCGGCACCGAAGGCACCATAGGCGCGACCTTTAACTAGCTCTAGATAGTCATCGCAGAAAGTCCAAAAAAAGGACTCGGTTCGTTCTAGTGCTCGGGCATAATCGAAACGATCGAAGGCTTCGGTTGTTTCCTCCACCAGTTGAGCCAACTGCGCCAACATGGCTCGATCGATGGGCTCGGTGACCAATGAAGCGTCGAGTGACGAGTCGCCACCTAGACCCAGCGCGAATTTAGAAGCATTCAGCAGTTTCACCGCTAAACGTCGACCGACCTTCATCTGGCCTTCGTCGAGTGCCGTGTCTACACCACTACGAGCGCTAGCGGCCCAATAACGCACTGCGTCAGAGCCATGTCGGTCTAATACGTCATTAGGCGTAACGACGTTGCCTTTCGACTTCGACATTTTTTTGCGGTCAGGATCCAAAATCCAGCCGTTGATCATGGCATGTTTCCACGGCATGACATCATGCTCAAGGTGTGAGCGTACGGCCGTTGAAAAAAGCCAGGTTCTGATGATCTCGGGACCTTGTGGTCGCACATCCATCGGGAATGTACGTTCAAATAGGTCGGGATCGTCGATCCAGCCACAAGCTATTTGTGGGGTGAGCGATGAGGTGGCCCAGGTGTCCATAATGTCGGGCTCACCAATGAAACCGCCAGGTTGGTTGCGTTGGTCTTCGCTGTAACCACGCGGAACGTCGGTGGAAGGGTCAATGGGCAGGGTGTCTAGGTCGGGCGTCAACACGGCGTCGTAGTTGATCTCGCCCCGAGCGTCGATCTGGTACCAAAGCGGAATCGGTACACCGAAAAAACGCTGCCGTGAAATAAGCCAGTCACCCTGCAACCCATTCACCCAAGAGTCGTACCGGCCCTGCATGAACGCGGGGTGCCAAACTAATTCATTGCCGCGTTCCAGCATCGCTTGACGCATGCTGGCGTCACGACCACCGTTGCGAATATACCACTGACGAGTGGTGATGATCTCTAGCGGTTTGTCGCCCTTTTCAAAAAATTTTACAGCGTGGGTTATGGCTTCGGGTTCACCAATGAGTTCACCCGATTGGCGCAGCAACTCAACCATTTTGGCTTGGGCGGAGAACACGGTCAGACCGGCTAGCTGAGCGTAGATGTCAGCGGACTCGCCTTCAATACCTGGTGGTGGGCTTGCTAGAACCCGCCCGTCTTCGCCGAGCATGGGTCGAACCTCAAGTTGAAGTTCGCGCCACCAGGTGACGTCGGTCATGTCGCCAAAGGTACAAACCATGGCGATACCCGAACCTTTTTCAATTTCAGCCAAGGGGTGCGCCATAACTGGAACTTCTACCCCAAATAATGGGGTTCTAACCGTTTGGCCAAAAAGTGGTTGGTAGCGTTCATCATCAGGATGAGCAACCAGAGCCACACAGGCAGCCAACAGTTCGGGCCGGGTGGTTTCAATGACCACGTCGCTGCCGTCAGCTTTGTGGAACGCCAGTTTGTGATACGCCCCCGGACGCTCGCGATCTTCCAACTCGGCCTGGGCGACCGCGGTATGGAAAGTTACATCCCAAAGTGATGGTGCCAACGAAGCGTAAGCTTCACCTCGGGCCAAGTTGGCAAGGAAAGCTTGTTGTGCAGCACGTTGAGCACGTTCACCGATAGTGGCATAGGTCAGCGACCAGTCAACGCTTAGGCCAACTTTGCGCCAGACGTCTTCGAAAACCTGCTCGTCTTCTTCAGTCAGAGCCAAACACAGCTCAACGAAGTTAGGTCGAGAAATAGCAATATGATCGCGCGGGTTCTTGGCCGGTTCTGCAGGTGGGAGGAAGTTCGGGTCGTAGGGCAGTGAGGGATCGCAGCGAACACCGAAATAATTCTGCACCCGTCGCTCGGTGGGTAGGCCGTTGTCATCCCAACCCATTGGATAGAAGACCTCGGCACCTCGCATCCGTTGGTAGCGGGCCACGGTGTCGGTTTGTACATATCCAAACACCGAGCCCATGTGCAGCGATCCACTAACGGTAGGTGGCGGGGTATCGATAGAGAACACATCGGCGCGTTTAACGTCGCGATTGAAACGATAAGTGTGGGCCCGTTCCCACTCTTGGTCCCAGCGTTCTTCAAGGCCGTCCAGAGTAGGTTTTGCGGGTGCTTGGCGGTTGATCGAGGAGCTCACACCTATAAAGCTACAAGCCGCCTGCGGCTAGGTCAGATGCTCTCGGTTAGCTTAGTTGTTGTGATACGTCTCTTTGATACCGCCAAAGGGGAAGTTGTACCCCTAGAAACCCGTGAACCAAACAAGGTTTCGATGTATGTGTGCGGCCCTACGGTTTACGGCCCGCCCCATGTTGGGCACGGCCGGATGACACTCGTTTTCGATGTACTACGGCGCTATCTCACCTGGTGCGGGTATGAGGTACATCACGTTTCCAACATCACCGATATTGACGACCAGATAATCAACAAGGCTTTGGCCGAGGGTAAAGACACCACAGCCGTGGCTGCCGAGAACGAAGAGCTGTGGTGGGAAGGTGTCGATGCCATTGGGGTGGCGCGCCCACACCAAGATCCACACGCCACAGCGTGGGTAGCCGAGATGGTGACCTTGGTCAGTGAGCTGGTCGAGCGCGGCGCGGCCTATGAAACCAGCGACGGCGTGTACCTAGATGTCGGGCAAGTGCCAGGGTACGGGCTCTTGGCCCGACAAAGTATCGATAGTTTGAAAGCGGGTGCTCGAATTGAACCCAATGACGAAAAGCGCACCCCCATTGATTTCGTGTTGTGGAAGAAAGCTAAAGCTGGCGAGCCAGCCTGGCCTTCTCCCTGGGGTGATGGTCGACCTGGTTGGCACACCGAATGCGTAGTTATGTCGCTTGGAATTTTGGGCGACGACTTCGACATTCACGGTGGTGGCATAGATTTGGCGTTTCCTCACCACGAAAATGAACGCGCTCAAGCGGTAGCTTTAGGCCGACCTTTTGCGCGGTTGTGGATGCACAACGGCTTTGTCGAGGTGGAAGGCGAGAAGATGTCGAAATCTCTTGGCAATTTCACCAACCTCATCGACCTGGTGCGCTCTAGCGATCCTCGAGCCTATCGCCTGTTGGTTTTGCAATCGCATTACCGTTCGCCAATGGAAGTCACCAAGACCACCATTGGTCAGGCTCGACAAGGTGTTGCCCGTCTCGATTCTTTGGCCCGCCGGGTGAAAGACATGCCTCGTGCAGAGGCTGATGATGAGGCCATGGCCGCATTTCGAGCCACCATGGATGAAGATCTCAACACTCCCGGGGCAATGACGCTTCTGTTTCAGCTAGTCCGTCGTGCTAACCAGGCCCTAGACAGTGAAGACTTCACCACGGCAGCGCCACTCGTAGCAGCGGTGGTGGCTATTTGTGAAGCGGTGGGAATGGAACTCTCAGACGCCCCTGAAGAAGTACCTGATGACATCGTGGCCATGGCCACCGAGCGAGAAGAGGCCCGAGCTTCACGTGATTTCGCTCGGGCTGATGAACTTCGTGATGCGATTAGTGCCCGGGGTTGGGTCCTGGACGATTCAGCGGCTGGCACCACTATTCGCCGAGGTTAAGAGCGGCGTTTTCGAACCAACACTTCTTGGGAAAGCGAGGAGATGTGGGTTCCGTCTTGACCAAAAATGTAACCTCTCGATAGCCCTCGGCCATTACCAAGCTCGACGGCGTGGATGTCTTCTAGACGCCATTGGTCGGCCCGAAATGGCCGGTGGAACCAGACGGCATGGTCAAGGCTTACGCCACTTAGTTGATCAGTCGGGTTGGCTTTGGGATACATCCGAGAGACTGGTTCGGCGGGCAGGTCATCAGATGAATAGGCCAATCCGCAGGCATGCAACATGGGGTCATCACCCAGGTCGCTGTTCATACGAATCCACGCTCGAGAGCGGGTTACGTCTTCATGGTCGGTCACTGTGCGGCGTTCAAAGGCTGAGCTCCACGAGTCGTCGCTAAGCTCTTCGGGCGGTGGGGCGGTAGGAATGGTGAGAAGTTGAATTTCGGGTGACTCTTCCTCCACTTGGAAGGAAGCGATCATGGTCAAGATGGCACCGGTTGATTGTCGTGCTACTACCTGGCGGGTTACAAAGGAACGGCCGTTACGCAGTCGGTCGACTTCATATCGAATGGGCTCGCTCGAGTCGCCGCGGCGGATGTAATAGGCGTGCAGCGAGTGAGGATGAAACCTTTCCTCAACAGTGTGACCGGCAGCTCGAAGTGCTTGTGCCACAATCTGTCCACCAAAGAGCCCGCCCCAAGGGTAAGAAGGCCCGGTACCCACGTAGGTGTCGGTGCCGTGTTTCTCGAGCGACATCATTTCAACAAAATCCATGATTCGATTGTGGCTTAGGCCGCGCCGCGAAGCGGAATGCGACGTCGATAAAGGCGGCTTTCTAACTAATCGGCTTGTGGCCAGGCCTGGGTTGCGAGCTGGCCGCCAATCGCTCGAATAAGTGGCTCTGCTTTGAGCCGACATTCTATGGTTTCAGCGGCCGGGTCAGATGCGGCGGTAAGTCCGCCACCTACACCCAGAGAAATTTGATCTGAATGCGCTTCAAAGGTGCGAATCGCCACGTTCCAATCTGAGTTGCCTTGCACGCTTGCCATGCCAATGGTGCCGGTGTAAACGCCCCGCGGGGCTGCTTCTAGCGTCTCGATTAATTCGAGGGCTGCGTCTTTGGGACTGCCGGTGATGGAAGCGGCCGGAAAGCAATTTTTAAGTAGTTGGCCATTGCCTATTTTTTCCGGTAACCGACCGGTGATCTCGGAAACCAGATGCCATACACCCGGATGTGGCTCTAGATCGTACAGTTTCGTTACCTCAACTGTCCCTGGCTCGCATATTGTTGAGAGCTCTTCGATAGCCAAATCGACTACCAGCCGGTTCTCGTCGCGCTCCTTGGTCGAGGCCAAGAGCTCTTCGGCGGAAGCAACATCGGCCACCGGGTCGCCAATACGTGGACGGGTGCCCTTAATAGGTCTCGTGCTCACAAAATTGCCGTTGCGCGAGAGGAACAGTTCGGGTGAGAGACTAGCAATATTGTGGTGCGCGTTGGGCGTTAGGAATGCTGCATAAGGTGGGGCCAGGGTGTCTACGGCAGCGGCGAAAGCATCGTGAAGTGAGCCCGTCAGCGTCGCTTGAAACTGCATGGTCAAGTTCAGATGATCCAGCTCGTGAGCGTCGATGTGCCCCAGGGCGACTTCAACATTTTTTTGGTGTTCTGCTGGTGTTGGAACTGCCTGAAACCCGCTCAGCTGCCAAGCTTTAGAACGAGTATCTGCAGCATTCAAGCGGCGGGTGAACTCGCTTAAACGCTCGTCGATGAAAGCAGCGCGCTCAGCGGTTCGGATGGCTTCAAAATGCCACCCCGTGGTGGTGTTGTAGCTCAACAAGTGGTCGTACCAACCGAACCACCACGGCGCTACTTTTCCCTGATTGGCAGCAGATCGTGATTCGTGACTTGATTTTTCGTCAACGGAACCGGGATAGGCGATATAACCAACCCAACCACCGAAGATAGCCGGTACAGAATCAGTAGTTTCTAACGAAGTTGGCGGGACACCGAGATTGTCGGGAAGCTCATTAAGAAGGTCGAACGCGCCAGCTTGGCTGATTGTTCCATGCTGGCCGCTGTGAACATGGTGTGGTTCCGACCCGATAATGGCTTCGGTTCCAAGCCATTGGCCAAAGAGGGCAAAATGGTGGGCGTCGTCTCGAAAACTCCGCAAGACCTGCGATGGCTTAGCCGAAGAGCTAATAGCAATCTGTACGTATTCGGCTTGGCTCATGCTGGCCTCATGGCATCAAGATTACTGCTTGCGCCACGCCCACCATGATTGCTAGTGAATGATTACTGAACGGGCCACCTCGCCGTCTTTCATGGCTTGGAATGCTTCGTTCACTTCATCCACAGAAATTTTGCGAGAAATTAGTTCGTCAAGCTTCAGCTCGCCGGTGCGGTAGAGCTCGATCATCTTGGGAACGTCCTCGTCAACATTCACCGACCCGTACCAGCAACCCTTAATCGTCTTCGCGGCGTACAAGAAGGTAAAGGCGGCGTTCAGGTCGAGCTGGACTTCCAGGCGAGGGACACCGACAAGCACGATTTCGCCACCGGTGCGGGCCATGTTGATAGCTTGATCGATGGTAGGGCCAAGGCCGATTACTTCGAACGAGGTGTCTACACCCCGACCTTCGGTGAGGGCCTGCACAGCCGCAACCGGGTCACCCTCACCTGCGTTCACAACGTCAGTGGCACCAAATTCTTTTGCCATCTCAAGCTTCGAGTCGAACATGTCAACGGCGATAATTTTGGTGGCACCTGCAATTCGGGCACCTTGAATAACGTTAAGGCCTACGCCGCCACAACCAATCACGGCTACCGAATCGCCGGGTTGAATCTTGGCGGTGTTCAAAGCGGCTCCAACCCCTGTGAGTACGCCACAACCAATTAGTGCCGCTGCTTCTAGGGGCACATCGTTGGGGATTTTGACCGTTGAAATGGCTGGAACCACCGACTCATTCGAGAAAGTGCCGCAGTAGGCCATTTGGCCCAGTTCACCTTCAGGGGTTGAGAAGCGTTTCGAACCATCTAGCAGCCCACCGAGTGAGACGGCGGCGTTCTTTTCACACAGGAAACCTTGGCCTCGGCGACAGAAATAGCATTCGCCACATTGAGGTACCCATGACAAAACCACATGGTCGCCGACGGCACGATCGGTCACACCCTCGCCAACTTCGGTAATAACACCGGCGCCTTCGTGGCCAAGCACCAACGGTGCCATAAGAGGAATAGTGCCATTTTGAACTGAGATATCGGAATGGCAGACCCCGGAAGCCACCATCTCAACCCGGACCTCACCTGCTTGTGGTGGTGCAACGGTGATGTCATCTCTAATCTGAAGGGGTGTATCAACAGCGTTTAGAACAGCTGCTTTAGCGCTCCCTTTGTTTTCAGCCATTTAGCTCGACTCCTCTAGGTGGTAGTTGTTAGCGGTCTTGAAGTACACGACCGTACACCGTAAAGGAGACAAATGTCTCACTCTTTTGGAGGCAAAAGCCCTTCATCTCGATCGGCATCATCGGCGGCCCGCACTGCATACCCAAGGATGATGGCGGGTGCTAAGAACACTGAACCCAAAAGTAGCGACCAAATCACCAAATTGGTAACAAGAGTTGTCCAGCCTGTGGCTACGCCCCATCCAAAAACCAAGATGGAGACTAAGAACATGGTGCCACCAAAACGCTGCCCAAACTTTACAAAGGCAGCTAGTCGTGCGCGCCTTTGCAGAACTGGGTCGCCATCATTCAGATTCATGGTGTCCATCCTGCCTCAATTAGTAGTTCATGAATGGCATTGGTCATGGTTTCAATCGACAGGAACTGCCGCACTGTTTCACTATTGTGATGTAGTAGATTGATCTTGGGAGATTTCAAAAACGCATCCAGGCGATCGGCCTGATCAGGGTGGAACCATTTGAAGCCCAATTGTTCCAACTCTTCCGCCACAGCATACGGTCCGACCAGCGCTGGTTTCAGATACGTGGCGGCTTCGATGGGTGGATTGCCGAAGCCTTCCCAGGTAGAAGGAAAGAGCACCGCGTCACAGGCGGCATAAAAATCGGCCGGGGAGTAGCCGCTAGTGTGAATCACTCGACATTGGGCACTGGCTAATATTTTGGCCAGGGTGGGGCCATAGCCTTCTTCGGCCGGACCAATCAGCCAGTAGGTGGCGTTTAGCTCTTCACAGATGGCCACGGCAGTTGGAATGTCTTTGCGTTCGATGGCGCGAACCGGATGCACAAAGAGACGTTCGGCGCTACTTACCCCCAGGCTTTCTCTGGTGGCGTCGCGGTTGCCAATGGGCGGATCAGGTTCGAATCCATTGTAAATACGGGTCGCTTGTAAGCCGCGGGCTTCAAACTCGGCTTTAGTGAGGTCGTTAATTACTACATGGCGCCAGTGAGGGTCATCGGGTGGCAGCACGTCTAGATGTGCCAAATGTGCGCGCTGCCAGGCAGGATCATGGTGGTGCAAAATGGCGCGACGACCAGCTAAGACCTCAGCCAAGTTGAGCGAAGCTTCTAGGTTGAGGGGGATAGTCAAAACATTCTCAACGATCACCAAGTCAAAGCCTCGAAGTGCGCCTTCAAGTTCGCTCACCGAGGCTGCTTGGCGTGCGTCGATGGCCAGACCAGCGACAATACGGTCAACCGGGCCCTCCCCAGCAATCGTCGAAACCTCGAAGCCAAGCTGTTCTAAGGCCCGTTGCCAAGTGGCTGCAACGATTGAAACACCGTCGTTCAAATTTAAGCGGAATGAAATTATGGCGGCGCGGCTCATTTTTCGCTCATTTGGTGTCTACCAGCGGCTGTCTTTCGCCGAACCGGTTAACGATTCTTGGTGCCGATGTTGGACCAAACAAATTAAGACTCGGTTGCCGCGCTCCCACGCCACTTCATCGGGGCGCAGATGCAGGATTTCAAGGTCGGAGTCGACGTACTGGACTCCGACAAAGTCTTGAAAGCTATCTAGGCAGATTTGGTCGGAAACACTAAGAACTGTGCTGTAGCCCGGGTAGGTCGCTTCAAGGTTGTCATCAAGGCTTCCGGCCCAATAGATCTGGGCACTGTGCGGCTTGTCGCAGTCAATTACCGGAGTAGCGTCCACTTCAATATTGTCAGCTTCAAGCGGTGGAAGGTTGATACAGGTGGGCGGACGTAACTCTTTGGGTGACACCTGATCGTTTGAGGCCACGGTGCTGGGTGGAGCGTTGAGTGGTTCCAAATCAGGAGCGATGACTAAGGCCCGCCCGGCAGAACGTCGGAGATCGGCAGCGTTGCTTCGGCCACTCTGACCGCTGGTGTCATGGTGGTTGGTGCTGGGACCAGAATTCGAACCGGTTGAGCTTCTGCCCCGGAAAACGCCACAACCTGAAATCACCAACGTCACGGCTAAAAATACCAACGCGTAGCAGGTGATGTTGGTGGTATTTCGCCTCACGTTGATCAATAGGATGGTAGGTATTGGTCGAGATACATAAAAGAGTAATAGAGAAGCACTACCAACACCGGTGAGGCCAAAAGGTAGCTGGCCCAGCGTTTCCAACGGCGACCCAGGTAAATAGCAGCGCCCAAGGCCATCAGAAACAGGCCTCCCCAGGCCAGGGCGGGCACCAGAGCATCTGAATCGCCGCCTAAACCTTCACCGAAGTCCATTGCAGCTTGTGGTTCTTCGGGAATATCGGTGGCGGGGGTGTCTGTCGGTTCCGTGGTTTCGGTAGTTGTGGGCGGTAACGCTGGTTCGGGGTTATCGGTCAACAGCGCCGTAACGACAATACGTTGCCGTGATGAGAATTTCGGATGGCACGCGGTCAAGGTGAGGCGGTTATCGCCCGAATCTTCCAAGACCTCGACACCAGTTTCAGGCACAATAAAATAGCCAAGCTCAGCCTGATCGGTGTCACCTGGATGGCTCATTACCTCATAGGTGAACTGACCTTGAAGGGTGTAAACCGTTATTAAATCGCCAGGGCTGAGTAAATCTAAATTGTGGAATGGTTGCCCATAGGTGGTGCGGTGTCCGGCAATGGCAGCATTACCCGACTGTCCAGGCATCGGACTATCAGGATAATGACCGGGGCCTTTGCGCAGGTCAGCCACGCTTACCCCGTGCACCACAATCTCATCCACTCCAATTGATGGAATTACAATTCGGGCCACAGGTTCGCCTTCTACCGGCCGTAACGCTTCCAAAATTGCAGGGTCAATTTCTTCGGTCACCTCGGGCGATTCGTTTTCCGGGCCCGGCCCGCCTCCCTGACCATTAGCTTCGCTTTGGTCCGATTCGTAATTTGGATCGTCGGGGGCGTCGGTCTCATTACCCGGCAGAACGTGTTCGGGCTCGTCGGGTGGGACGGCGGTAGTTGTGGTTGATGCCAAAGCGTTTTCCAAATCAGCGATGGCAGCTAGGCGATCTTCAAACTCGTTCGACAAGCGCCCTTGAGCTTGTGAGTGCTGAAGTGAAGTTCCCCAGAGTTGGAAAATGGCGAACAACAAAACCAACACCCCGGCACCGATAAGAATTCGGCCGATAGCGTTCATGAACCGGGCCAATGTGGGCGAAAGTTTGGGTAGAGCCACGGCGTTCAAGGCTACAAGTTTGTGGCCGTGTGTTGGCTTCAGCTCTGGTAATAGCGTTGGGCTTGGCTGATACGGTCCTGATTTCGCTAATCTGAGCTGATTCCATGGAGCCAGCACTATTTTTTCGCGGAGCGGTATGCCTCTTGGGTCAGTTCCCGGCTCTAGCAGGGGTTGACCTAAGCGTTGACCATGGCGAAATTCTCTTACTTAAAGGTGCGAACGGCGCTGGTAAGACTACTTTTTTGCGCTTGTGCGCTGGTTTATTGCCCCTAAGCGCCGGAGAAGGACGGGTGCTCGGTTTCGACCTTCGCACCGATGCATTAGCAGTACGCGACCATATTGGCCTTCTGGGACACGCCACTTTTCTGTACGACGATTTAACGGTCTCTGACAATGTCCGCTTTTGGTCACAGGCGGCACGAGTTGATCCCGCCGACGCTGCGGCGGCGATGGACTCATTGGGGCTTTCACAGCGGTTAAGCGACGTTAAGGTCTCGGCCTTGTCGGCTGGTCAGCGGCGCCGCTGCGCCATTGCTATTCTGATCGCCCGCCGTCCGCAGGTGTGGCTCTTGGATGAACCACACGCGGGCTTAGACCAGAGCGGTCGCGACCTGCTCGACAGTCTTATTAAGAACGCTGCGGCGGCTGGCGCCACGGTGATCTTGGCTTCACACGAATTGGACCGCGCTCAGGGATTAGCCCATCGCGAGCTGACAATCGCCGGCGGAACGATCGTCGCCGACGTAACGCTCATAGGCACGGATGACCTAAACGGCGGCCCTAGTGTTACGTGATGCCTGGCTAATCGCGGCCAAAGACCTCCGGGTGGAGTGGCGTTCGCGCATTGTCATTAATCAAGTTATGCCCTTTGCGCTTTTGGTGCTGATGTTGTTCGGCTTCGCTTTGGACCCTGACGGGCCAGTCCTGGCCAGAGCGACACCGGGTTTGTTTTGGGTAGCGGTCCTATTTGTCACCGTGTTGACCGTGGAACGTACCTTTTCGATCGAATCGAGCGATGGTGTTCGCGATGGTTTGCGCTTGGTAGGTCTCGAACCCAGTGGCATCTTCCTCGGCAAATTCTTTGCACTTGCACTGCAGCTAATCGTGGTCGAAATTGTTCTACTGCTCGGTGTGGTGTTGTTGTACGGCCGAACCTTGAGCGGCCTTGTGTTATTGGTCTCTACTCTGGGGGTCGCGACCGCGGGCATCGCTGCAGCCGGTATCCTCTATGGCGTGTTGTCGGTCGGGCTGCGCGTTCGTTCCACCTTGTTGCCATTTCTACTTCTACCGGTGCTTGCCCCGGTGCTAATAGGCGCTACTCGCGCTACGGAAGCGGCGTTAGATGGAGTGGTTGGCGACGGTTGGCCGTGGTTCAACCTGCTCGGGGTGTTTGCCCTGGTGTACATAGGTGCTGGAATTCTTACCTTTGGGTCTTTAATGGAGGAATCGTGACGGAACGCCTGGGCAGCGACCTTGTAGGTGCCCCTACAAGCACAGGCTCTACGGCTAGCCGAGTGCTTGGACTAACGGCCTTAGCTGCCATGGTGGTTTTGGTTTTCTTGGCTTTCGTCGCCACACCGCGAGATGCGATTCAGGGCGATTTAGTTCGTTTGCTGTATCTGCACCCAGGGTTAGCGTGGAACGCCTATCTGGCTTGTTTCATTGCCACCGCAGCCAGCATCCAGCATCTGCGCAAAGGCTCCATTGGTTCAGATTTGTTGGCCCACTCGGCCGTTGAAGTTGGTGTGGTCATGACGGCTCTAACCCTTTTCACCGGTTCAATCTGGGGACGACCAACTTGGGGCGTGTACTGGGTTTGGGATGCCCGTCTGACCTCAACGGCTATTTTGTTTCTTTTACTGCTGGGCTATCTGGCCTTACAACGGATTGATCTGCCAGCCAAGGTTCGCTCCCGCCGAGCGGCCGTAGTGGGCCTGTTGTTGGTGCCGAACGTGATTCTGGTACACCAGTCGGTTGAGTGGTGGCGCACTTTGCACCAAGAACCCACCTTGGCTCGCCGCGACTTCGACTTCGGGGCTAGCGACTTGATTATGTTCACCATGTTGTTCGGGTTCGTGGCGCTGTCGCTGGTTTTCGGCTGGTTAATGTTGCACCGCTTCCGCCTTGGTTGGTTAGAGGCCCAGGTTGAACAGAGCTGGCTAGATGAGGCGATTGAGGCTCGTCGTGCCGAATCAGGTGGTGCCTCAAACCCTGGTACCGATGCATTAGCTTTTCCCACTGAAGGAGCCTCTCCGTGAGCCAAATGGGTTATATGTACGTGGGATGGGGCGTATCCCTCACTGTGGTAGCGCTCTATTCCGTTTTATTGGTGTTGCGCGGTCGCCGCCTCAGCCAACGAGTGCCAGCGGAGAAGCGTCGATGGACCAGTTAAACGAAACCCCCAAAACCTCACTTGACCTGTCGCCACGTGAAGTTAAGAGTAAGGGCGGTCGGCGTCGTAAGCCCTGGGCATTGTTGGCCCTAGTGGCAGTGGTTGGCGCTCTGTTGCTAGTGGTGTTCCAAGGCCTCGGCGACGCCACCTTGTTCTTCCGTAATACCGATGAAGCCGTTGCTCAACGGGCTTCGCTTGGTGAGAAGCGGTTCCGGATCCAAGGCCGGGTTGTTGGCGACTCCATTACCCCTACGCAAAACGGTGTTGATTTTGTTATCTCATACAACGACGTCGATGTAACAATCTCGCATCTGGGCGACCCCCCCGATCTTTTTCAACCTAATATCCCCGTTGTTCTTGAAGGCCGTTGGGCCCAAGTTGGTGACTTGGAAGTGTCGAGTCCGAACGCGGCCCTACCAACTGACGATGGCTGGTTTTTCGCCAGCGATCGCTTCTTTGTGAAACACGAAGAGGTTTACCAAGAAGAACATCCTGATCGGGTAGAAGATTATTCTTCGAGCGACGCCAACCCTTCGAGCGTTACCAACCCATGAACGCTGCGCTGGGCTCCGCCGGGGTCATGGTCGGGCTGGTATCGGCTGCGTTCGGTGTGATTTCCACGGCCGTTGGTTTAACCCGCCATCGGCCGCTCTTGCTAAAGCGGGCCCGGACCTATGCCATTTTGGTCTTGGTAGGCGGACTGGTGGCCTTCGCCGCCATGGAACGTGCTTTGATTGTGCGCGATTTCAGCTTGGAATACGTTGCCAAAAACGGCAGTAGCCTAACACCGCCGCTCTATAATTTCGCGGCTTTATGGGGGGCGTTAGAAGGCTCGATAATACTCTGGGCACTAATTCTCGGGGCCTACATTGTGGCCGTAGCTTGGAAGTTTCGCGATCGTCTGACCGATCCGTTAGTTGGCTGGGCGCTGCTCACCATGTTTGTGGTGGCCCTGTTCTTCTTTGGCTTGCTGGCGGGGCCTGCGAACCCATTTAGGGTGCTGGCCGAGGCACCACTAGATGGCAGAGGGCCAAACCCGCTCTTGCAGAACCATCCACTCATGGCATTCCATCCGCCCATGTTGTACTTGGGTTACGTGGGTTTCACCGTGCCCTTTGCTTTCGCGGTCGCAGCGTTAGTCACAGGTCGGGTCGGCGAAGGTTGGCTTTTGGAAACTCGCCGCTGGACCTTAATTGCCTGGGGTTTTTTAACCCTTGGCATCGCGCTCGGTGCTTGGTGGGCCTATGAAGTATTGGGCTGGGGAGGCTACTGGGGGTGGGACCCAGTTGAGAACGCTTCTTTCATCCCTTGGCTGACCGGAACCGCCTATCTCCATTCGGTGATGGTGCAAGAACGTCGGGGCATGCTGCGGGTGTGGAATCTTTCGCTGCTATGTGCCACATTTTCGCTCACCATCTTGGGCACCTTTATCACCCGTTCTGGGGTCTTGGCGTCGGTGCATGCCTTCACTGAGTCGACTATCGGGGTTTGGTTGCTCAGCTTTTTCGCACTTATCGTGGTGGTTTCGGTCGGACTTATTGGCTGGCGCGGCGACCGTTTGCGATCACCGGGTTCTATCGATTCGCCGATGTCTCGTGAAGGCATTTTCTTAGCTAACAACGTTCTTTTTGGTGCCTTTGCCTTCGTGATCTTGTTGGGCACAGTCTTTCCGCTGCTCATAGAGGCCTTTAACGGTGATCAGGTTCGAATCGGGGAACCCTATTTCGAGCGTATGAGCGTGCCTTTGGGTCTAGCCATGCTCACTTTGATGGCCATCGCTCCGGTATTGCCTTGGCGTAGCACCAATGTGGAAACCTTAGCCACCCGCCTTCGCTGGCCAATTTGGCTGGCCGCGCTGGCAGTGGTGTTTACCGTGGCTATTGGTCAACGCGGTCTAGGCACTATTGCCGGATACGGTCTAGCCGGTTTCGCGGCTGGTTCTGCCTTGCGAACGGTAGCTTTAGCTACCCGACGACAAGGCTGGCGTGGCCTGGTGGGGCGGGCCAACGGCGGGATGATCGTTCATATCGGCGTCATCATCATCGCTACCGGGATTATTGCTTCGAACGCCAACGTAGTGAGCCGTGAAGCACGTTTGATGCCTGGGGAATCGTTCGTAGTTTCAGGCCACGAGCTGACCCTAGAAGAAGTGACGATTGAAGATTTACCTCGCACCATTAGAACTACTGCCTACGTACGAATTGATGGGGGACAGGTCTACGCTCCCGCAGTGAGCATTTTCCGTGCCGATGGACAAACCATTCCCACGCCGTCAGTCAAGAGCAGCTTTACCCACGACGTGGCGCTGACAATGTCAGTTGGAGACTGGCCCGAAGGCCCAGTACAAATTCGTGCGGTGGTACAACCGCTGATTTCTTGGCTGTGGTTCGGTGTGGCGCTAATGGCAATAGGCACTTTACTGGCGGCTTTTCCTGGGCGGAGGCGACGCCCCACCGAGCCAGTTTCGGCATTGCTAAGTGATGATCAAGCGAAACGGATTGCTCCAAAGACCTCACCAACAGCCGAGGTTAAAGCCACGCTAGACCAAGGTGACAACGATAAAGATTTGGCTGAAGTTCTGGCAAGCGAGGCTGAATAGTGGCACCCGATGAGCTTTATGACGAACATGTGGCCAAACACCCTTCGGCCGCAAAACCTAGGCGCACGGCCTTAATAGCATCGCTAGTGGTGGGCATTGTAATGGTGGGCTTTATTGCCGTATTGGCAGTAAGCGACACCGGCCCCAGGGCTGCAAAAAATAACATGGTTGGGCAGGCCGCTCCTGGTGTGAGCGGTGTAACGCTCGACGGCAACGCTTTCGACCTGGATGATTATCGAGGCCGCTGGGTGCTCGTAAACTTTTTTGCGGATTGGTGTCCGCCGTGCCGGGTGGAACATCCCGAATTGGTGAAATTCCACGAAGCTCATGCGGCCCGTGGTGATATTGAAATTGTGAGCGTGGCTTTCCAAAACTCCAAAGAAGACGTGCAGGCCTTCTTCGATGAAAATGGAGGAGAGTGGCCCGTCTTGGCTGATGACGTTAACCATTTGGCGATTGCGTGGGGCGTAACTAAGCTGCCCGAATCATTTCTGATTTCGCCACAAGGAGTGGTGGCCTACAAATTCATTTCCTCTGTTACCCAAGAAGATTTGGAGTCGGTCCTTAGCGAGGCTCGAGGTCGACCGGTTGAGAACGCCGCTACCTCATCGCCCTCATCGCTAGCGCTGGCTTCAATCTTGAATCAATCGGGCTTGCTGCAATGACACGAACCAAACATGCTTCGCCAGCATTGGTGATTTCGTGGATTTTGGCGGTCTCAATAATTGTGGTGGGCCTAATCATTGGCACGGTGGCATCGTCACCCGCTACCCCGCTGGAACGGGCTCGCGACCTAGCAGGGCGATTCGGCTGTCCGGTGTGCAACGGGCAATCGGTCCGCGAAAGCGACTCTGGCATCGCGATTGAGATTAGAGCCGAGATCCAACGCCAAGTTCAGGCCGGTCGGAGCGACGATCAAATCCTTGGTTATCTAGAGAACTCTTATCCCGGTCACCTTCTTACGCCACCTTCGAGCGGGTTCTCTGCTTTGGTGTGGATTCTGCCGGTGGCCGGCGGCATCGTGGCTCTGGCCGGAGCGGGATTCGCTTTCATCTGGTGGAAGCCTCGTAAAGACGTGCAAGTAACGCCTGAAGAAGAGGCGCTAGTGAATCGCCTTCTCGACGAGCGACGGCAACCCTCAGGCGGTTAATGGTGAATCAACGCAAGTTGGCTGATCCCGACTATTTGGCACACCTGGAAGAAGAGCAAGACTTCCTGTTGCGTTCGATTGAAGATCTGGACCGTGAACTCGCCGCCGGTGATCTCAGCGCGCAAGACTACGAAACCCTCCGTAACGATTACGTATCACGGGCGGCAGCGGTCGCCACTCAAATAGAGGAACGCGCCGAGTTCGTGGCGTCCCACAAACGGGAATCAAACCTGTTGCGTTCACTAGGCATGGCAGCTCTGGTGGCCTTAGTCGCTGGTCTGGCCGGAGTTGCGGTGGCCAGATCTTCAGGCGACCGTTCGGCGTCACAAGAACTAAGTGGGGGCGTGAATGAGAGTGTGGGTCAGCAACTTTCCAACTGCTTTGTGATGATCCGCACCGCCGAGCCGGTTGAGACGCTCAAATGTTATGACCAAATTTTGGAGCAACACCCGGCAAATGTTGAAGCGCGTACCTATCGAGGTTGGTCGCTGGTGCTAGCCGGGCTTCCTCAATTTGCGTGGCGCGACTTCACTGAAGCTGTAGCCATCGAAGCAGAATATCCTGACGTGCGTGTGTTCCGTGCCATTGCCCTTAACCAGCTGTGCCGACCCGATGAAGCTTTAGCCGAGCTGGCGGTATTTGATGCAATGAATCCGCCTGAAGACATGGTTGACCTGGTTGAAAGTCAAGGTCTACGGGAATCAATTTCACAACTGATGGCACTGCGCGATGGAGTCGAGCAGGTTGCGGGGCCACCGGCACCAGCGTCGCTTGATGCTGAGGACGAACTTGATCAATGCACGGTGTTAGTCGAGGCCGGGGTGTTCGATTCGTTAGCCGAGTCGGAGTCGGACTCGCCGCTCGACCCGCCAACATTGGACCCATCTACGGTCAAACCCAGCTCTTAATGGGCATGTTGGGCCAATTGTTACCGCGATTTCATTGCAGAAGAGCTGTGTAACGAGCTAGCGCAAGATCTGATGCTCAGCTCGTGCTGGTCGCTACTCGTCGAGTGGTTTACAAAGTGGCGCGCAATTGACGCAGCTCGGAAACTACCTTGGGCAGCGCTGCACAAAGAGCATCCACATCAGCTTGGGTGGTTGACCAACCAAGGGAAATTCGGAGCGAATGTTGAGCGTCGACTCCCATGGCTTCAAGTACGGGTGACGGTTCAAGAGCCTCTGAAGAACATGAACTACCGGAATGCACCGAAATGTTCACTCGATCAAGCCCTATCAGGATTGGTTGTGGTTCCACATCGCTGATTCCTAGGCAGATGAGGTGATCAAGGTGGTGTTCGGGATCGCCAAAAACCTCGACCCTGGGAATAGTCTCAACCGCTTTGAGTATTTGGTTCCTAAAGAGGGTGTTCTTAGTCGCTTCTTGCGACATAACCTCGCCAGAGCTCAGGGTTTCGGCAGTGGCACCAAATGCTGCGATGCCGGGAGTGTTTTCAGCGCCCGCTCGCCGGGCCCGCTCCTGGTCTCCCCCCAGAAGCAATGGTGTAAGACGAAGACCACGACGCACCAACAGTGCACCCATGCCCGGAGGGCCACCAAACTTGTGTGCTGAGACTGAGACTAGGTCGGCACCAAGTTCGTGAAACGAAAAGGGTATACGGCCAATGGCTTGAGCAGCGTCAACGTGAACTAGAACCTTATGTTCTTTACACCAATCGATCACCTCGCGAACGGGTTGCAGGGTGCCGACTTCATGGTTGGCTAGTTGGAGGTGAACGAGTGCCGTTTCGCCTGGTACTACTGCCGCCACCAGTTCTTCAGGGTCGACCCGTCCTAGATTATTTACCCCCACCAAGGTGGTTCGACTGTGACGGGCCGCCTGTTCTCGCACCGCGGAATGTTCAAGAGCAGCTAAAACCTGGTGTGTGCCTTTGGTCTGTACCCCCCAGACGGCACTGGCAATGGCCTCGGTGGCCCCAGAAGTGAAGATCACCTCACGAGGTCTAGCACCCAAGAAATGTGCTACTTGTTCTCGGGCGTGTTCAACAGTAACCCGAGCTTCTAACCCTGGCGCGTGGATACGACTCGGGTCGCCCAAGTTCTTTTCGATGGCACTTAGATAGGCGGCCTTAGTTTCTGGGCGCATGGGAGAAGTGGAGGCGTGATCAAAATAATGTTGTGTCACCAGCGCTAGCTTTCTACCGACGTCACGCAACGTGCTGCTCCAAGTGCTTGTGACATTTCGACTTGGGTAGTGGTCGAGCCGTAGAGGGCTTCCAGCATGCCTTTGATCATGCCCTGGTCTACGGCGCAGATTACGGGGTTTGCAACGGCGGTGTCACCAAAGGGGCAATGGTCGGCCACGATTTTTAATCCGGTGGCGTGCTCTTCGGTGTGAGCGTCGAAACCATGCGCCGACATGGCCTCGGCAACCGCGTAGAGCGCGGAACGGAAGGAACGTTGATGAACTGAAGCGTCACCCATGGCAGCTACAATCCGGTGACCATGTTCAAGGCCCACTTCTTCAGCTAATTCTGCGACCAACTCGGCGGGTAGATGGCGAAGAGCTTTGTTCAAAAGCGACGCCAAGATTTCGTCTTTCCGTAACGCTGATTCGAAAACAAAGTCGTGTTGCAGCACGATGTAACGTTTTGAAGGTCGCCCCACCTTGCCAGTGGCGGGAGTGGAATCGGTATAGAGATAGCCACCAGCCACCAGTTTCTCGAGGTGATGTCGGGCCACGTTGGGGTGAAGTCCAAAATGTGTCGCCACGGTGTTGGCGGTGGAACCATCGGGCCGTTCGTGTAAATACAAATAGATTTGGCGGCGTGTTGGGTCTCCGAATGCCGCCGTAATAGCGTTGGTAGCCGAGGCGAACTCAGTTGGATTGAGGCCTTTTGATGACACATAGGTATTATACCTATGCACATAGTAGAAAATAAGGAGCCCGGTAGCTTATGGCCGTTAGTGAAGCCGCGATCATCGAAGCCTTGAGGCCGGTTGACGACCCAGAATTGAAGCGTTCGATCGTGGATTTAGACATGCTGCGCTCCGTTGGTCAAGAAGGCAGCGCGGTCGTGGTGCAAATTGCACTCACCACCGAGGGCTACCCAATGCGGGCCGAGCTCACCCGCCGTGTAACCGATGCCTTAATGGCACTTCCCGACGTTAGTGCCGTCAATGTTGATTACACGGTCATGACTGACGAGGAACGGGCGGCGCTGCGCCAATCGCTACACGGCAACCCGGCAGCTACAGCTGGCACGACCCAACGCCAAGGCCATTCAGAAGGCCGGGTCATTCCTTTTGCTGATCCCCAATCGAAAACGCGGGCCCTGCTGATCGCCTCAGGTAAGGGCGGTGTGGGTAAATCTTCAGTCACCGCTAACCTGGCCATCGCGTTAGCTAACCGCGGCCACTCGGTCGCCGTAATTGACGCCGATGTTTGGGGATTCTCCATTCCACGCATGTTGGGTGTCGAGCATCCGCCAACCATCATCGATTCCATGTTGGTACCGCCTGAAAGTCATGGCGTGCGTTGCATCTCCATGGGCTTTTTTGCTGAGGAAGATCAACCAGTCATTTGGCGGGGACCAATGTTGCACAAGGCCCTTGAGCAGTTTTTGACCGATGTTTTTTGGGATGAACCTGATTTCCTGCTGGTCGACCTGCCGCCAGGCACCGGTGACATCGCGATTTCTTTAGCTCAGTTCTTGCCCCGCTCGGAAGTATTTGTGGTGACCACGCCACAACCTGCGGCCCAACGTGTTGCACAGCGGGCGGCCTTTATGGCCCAAAAAGTGCAGCTCGACATCAAGGGCGTTATTGAGAACATGTCGTGGTTCACCGGCGATGACGACAAGCGTTATTACCTCTTCGGGGCGGGCGGTGGTCAAGAGCTGGCCGATCGTCTACATGTTCCCCTAGTGGGTCAGGTGCCACTGGAACCAGAACTTCGCGAAGGCAGCGATAGCGGACGACCGATCGTGGCCGTTTCTCCCGAGAGTGAATCGGCTCAAGTGTTTGCCGCCATGGCTGAGCGAATCGATGTTGAATTGGCACCAACCAAGCGTGCGCATCCCGAGCTGAAAATTATTTAAGAACCTGACCAGAAGTTGCTTCAGCCCGTTACTCTCTTTCGCCTGTTAGGGCGTAACATGGCCCGAGGCAGCATGAGGAGGAGCCCGTGGAAGTTCGGATTGGGATTACACAAGCGCGTGAGCTTGAAATAGAGCTGGCTGACGACGCTGATCCCGAGGCCCTAAGTGAGTACGTGAGCGAGCAATTGGCAAATGATAATGCAGTGCTTTGGCTCACCGACCGTCGTGGTCGCAAGGTTGGAGTACCGGTGGCCAAGGTAGCTTTCGTGGAAATTGGGAGCCCGGCCGATACTCGACGTATCGGTTTTAGTTCTTAAGAGGTCTCGTAACCCTCAGCAGACGAAGTGACCTACGCCGTGACAAGGCTAGGTATGGGTGATCGCCGAATGCATTCACCGTGCCGGCGGGGTGAAATGCTCATCGTGGCTGAGCGGTTGGGTGCAAAACAAAGTTTGGGTACCAGTTCAGCGGAACTGGTACCCAAACCTGTGAACTTTATCTAGCTGGCGCTATTACCGGTGTGGTGGTTAAACCTTCGGTAGTTGTTAACTCTGGTGTAAGAGATTCTGCTAAGAGGCAGCCTGTGAGCGACGCTCGGCTACCCACTGACGCCGGATTTTGCGGCGTTCCTCTTCCGAGGTACCACCCCAGATGCCAGAGTCTTGATTGGTGGTCAATGCATATTCAAGGCACTCCAGTCGTGCCTCACAGGTGTTGCATACCGCTTTGGCGATTTCAATCTGTTCAATCGCTGGGCCGGTAGTACCTACTGGGAAGAACAAGTCTGGGTCGGTGTCTCGGCAAGAAGCCAAACGCCGCCAGGCCTGGGGCTGGGTCGGATCGATATCTAAGTTGAAGGCAACCGAAATGCTGCTCGTGAGTGCCACGACACCTCCACGCGCTCGTGACTAGATTCACATGCGCAGGCCTGGGCGGGGCACAGCGCATAGGGGGACTTGGTAACCGTATCGGTTTGTTGTGCGTTAGACAAGGGTTTTTTGCCAAATAGTTTAAGATTTGTCAAGAAAGATGAAAGTAGATGACCGAGAATGCTTGAAATATACGCTCACCGTGGCGCTTCTGCTGATGAACACGAAAACACGCTGCTAGCTTTTGAGGCCGCCGTTCGAGCGGAAGCCGATGGCGTGGAGCTGGACGTGAGACGTTGCCAGAGTGGTGAGCTCATCGTGCACCACGATGCTGTACTGGCTGATGGCATCGCTTTGGCGAGTATTGCCTACCCGAACTTGCCAAGCTACATACCGTTACTTTCCGAGGCGCTATTGGCTTGTGGGTCGTTGACCGTAAACGTTGAGATAAAGAATTTACCCAATGATCCTGATTTCGATGTTGATAACCTAATCGTCGCTGATGTGATTAGGGTAATAAACGAAACTAATTATGCGTCGCAAGTAATAGTCTCAAGCTTCAACTTGGCTACCTTGAATGAGGTTAAGGTCCAATTTCCTGAACTTCGTACTGCTTGGCTTATATTTCCTGGTATGGGTGATGACCTGGTGCAGCGTACCCATGATGCCGGTCATGAGGGAGTGCATCCCCATTTCTCAATGGTCGATGCGGCCTTCATAGGCAAGGCTCGCGAACATAACCTTTTTACCAACGTCTGGACGGTTGATGAACCGAGCGAGATACTACGACTAGCCGATTTAGGGGTAGATGGGATTATTACTAATAAGCCAGGTCCTACTCGAGCGGTATTGACGGAACGCGGCGAGTAGATTTCGTATCTAGTTGCTGAGTGGCATTAAAATGTTTAAGGCCTCTGGCTCGTAGCCTAAATTGAGTATTGGTACAGCCCCTAGATAATCGCCATCCACCTGAAAGGGGATAGGCCGGGTTCCGCTAATCGTGGCCGAAGTAATTCCCCGGTGAACGTCTAGCCATCTTCCTGGTTTGAGGCCGTTTCCCCGCACTAACGAGGTTGCGATACTTCGCACCAAGGGCAAAAATCGCAAGGTTTTTAGAGTCACCAGGCTCAATCCGAATTCGGAAGTAGCGCCCGGCATTAGGCTCAGTGGCCGATTGCCGAGATAGGTGTAGGGGTCGGTGTTCATCCCGATGGCGAAATAGCCATCGTCGATCGTTTCCGTCTCGGTCCGATCAGTTGCCGCGGTGTCAGCATCGTGCTTGGCGGCCGAATCGTCTGAGCTGTTTGCGGCTAATGGGGTGACCGAAGGTATTGAGACCGTGAAATGGGGTTGGGCACGGTCATAATGGCGAAGCCAGGTGTCAATCGCCGAGTAGATAAAGAGGGGATGGCCCGCCCAGCGTTTCAGTGAACCCCGTTTCTCCACCTGCTCCACCACCGCAGCATCAAAGCCAATGCCCACATGAAAGAGGAAACACCGACCGTTGACTGTGCCAACCCCCATAGAGGCATAGTTAGGTGCTGCCATGGCTTCCAGTAAAGTGGCGGTGGCTTCTATAGGATCGTTGGGAAGGCCAATCGTCCGAGCGAAAACGTTCGTGCTTCCTCCAGGCAGAACACCCAACATGGTTTTCGTGCCAACTAAACCATTGGCGGTTTCATTCAGGGTGCCGTCTCCACCCAAGCTGATGACAGCGTCAAACCCCGAGTTGGCAGCGCCGCGCGCCAGACGCGAAGCGTGTCCACGGCGGGAAGTTTCAGCCACCTCGAGGTTGTGATCCGCAGACAGAGCCTTCTGGATAACGACCCGACTTCGAGGCGTTACTGACGAGGCTGAAGCGTTGACGATGAGCAGGGCTTTCAGAGCTTTTCTCCGACTGTGGCGAGACCGCGACTTAAGGTGGGGCGGGCCGAGTGCATATAACATCTTTGCACGGGCCGATTTGTAAAAGCCTCCTCCTAGGCTGCAAAATCGCACAATGAACGTCGTCGTCTGTGTGAAGCAGATCCCCGACCCGGCTGAGCCGGGCGCGTTGGATCCCTCGACCAAGACCCTCAAGCGAGATGGCAAACTTATCCTGGATGATTCTGACAGCTACGGCGTCGAAATGGCGCTGCAGCTGGTAGATAAAGCCGGTGGCGGTGAAGTCACTCTTGTTTCGATGGCCCCGAATGGCGAAGTCTCAGGTCTTCGCACTGCCCTTGCAATGGGCGCAGTATCCGCCACCTTGGTGAGCGATCCCGCGCTGTTGGGCACTGATGCTTTAGGTACCGCCAAAGTGTTGGCAGCTGTGATTAAAGAGGCCAACCCCGATCTAGTAATTGCCGCTACCGAGTCGAGCGACGGTTACACCGGTACTGTGCCTGAGCAAGTCGCCGCCCTATTGGATCTGCCTTCGATCACCTTTGCCAAGACGGTAGAAATTGCCGACGGCACCGTGAAGGTTCAACGCCAAACTGAGGCTGGCTACGACGAGGTTGAATGCCCGTTGCCCGCCGTGGTGTCAGTAACCGCTGGTGTGGTGGAACCACGCTACCCGTCCTTCAAGGGCATCATGGCCGCCAAGTCGAAGCCAGTGGCTGAAAAGACATTGGCTGACCTTGGTATCGACGCCTCGAGCGTTGGTTGGGCTGGTGCTGGTCAAGAAATCGTTGAAATTGCCGATGCGCCTGCTCGTGAAGCCGGTGAAATCATCGAAGATGAAGGCGAAGCGTACCTTAAGATTGTCGAACTCCTCGACAGCCTCAAGCTTCTCTAGGAGGAATTGGACATGTCTCTTTCAAAAATCTGGGTGTATGCCCAAGCTGCCGAAGGCAAAGTAGCCACAATCACTCTTGAGATGCTGGCTAAGGCCCGCACCTTGGGGGACACCGTAGAAGCCTTCTACGGCGGTGCCGATGCCGATGCCATTGCCGCTGAGCTTGGAGATCACGGCGCGACCAAAATTTATGCGACCGGTGACCTCGGTGGTGCCATGCAAGGCGCCTCGGTGGCAGCTGCTTTGGCGGCGGCCATTGAAGCTGGCAACACTCCCGATCTCATCATGTTGGGTACCACCTACGACGGTCGTGACGTAGCGGCTCGTTTGTCGGTGAAGCTCGATAAGCCTGTTGTGACGAACGTGGTCGACGTTGCTCTCGACGGCGATGCCATTGTTGGTACCGAGCCCGTTTTTGGTGGCACCGTCAACGTCAAGACCAAGGTCACCACTAGCGGTCCGGCCATCGTGTTGGTTCGTCCTAAATCGTTTGCTGCAGAATCAGCTGGCGGTGGCGCGGCGGCTGTTGAAGCGCTGACCGTACCCGATGTAGGTGCGGCTGGTACTGCTCGCATCGTCAATCGTTTTGTGGAAGAAGCCACCGGACCGAAGCTTGACGAGGCCGCGGTCGTAGTGGCTGGCGGTCGTGGCCTGGGCGAATCCGACAAGTTCGACATGATCGAAAAACTTGCCAAGCTGCTTAAGGGTGCTCCAGGTGCCTCACGGGCAATTGTTGACGCCGGTTGGGTGCCTTACTCCTACCAGGTTGGACAAACCGGTAAGGTTGTGAAGCCTAACGTCTACATCGCCGCTGGTATTTCAGGCGCCACGCAGCATGCGGTTGGGATGAAGGGCTCCAATCACATTATCGCCATCAATAAGGACCCAGAAGCTCCCATCTTTGGTATGGCCGACCTGGGTATCGTTGGTGACGTGCACGTTGTGCTGCCGAAGCTCATTGAAGCTTTGGAAGCTCGTTAGAGTATTCTGCACTCAGTAAACTAGCTTTAATCTAAGTTAAACCGAAGGCGGCCCCATTTAATGGTGGGGCCGCCTTCTCTTTTGGTTATAGAGGTATGACCATAATGTTTATCCACTAAAGATTATATCCATTCTTTAGTGGATAAATCGGGGCCATTTACTGCTAGGGTTTTCATTACTAAATTACTTTTGGATGCGTGAACGCTGAGTAATGGAGCCTTTGACTAAAATACCAGTGCGCTCAGCAATGCGCGTTCGTAATTTCGCCATCATATGCGTTTTGGCATTCGCGCTATCTGCTGTGGGCCTGGGTTTTCGACATGGACCGACAATCTCTGTTGTTTGGCCCGCGGCCACCATTATCATCGGTATTTTAATCCGCATGCCACAAATGGCTCGCTGGGAAGCCTTTGTTGCGAGTGCGGGTGGCTTTTATCTGGCCGACGGACTCACGCACAATCATAGTGGTCATGGGTTCGTGGCGGCGGTAGCTAACACCGTGTTTGTGGTGGTTGGTTGGTATTTGCTGTATCGAAGCAAGCCCGTTGATTTGCGTCTAGGTCGAGCACAGTCGGTAGTTGTAATCTATTTCGTTTCGGTAGTAGCGGCTTTGGTATCGGGCGCATCGGCCATGGTGTTAGAACAGCTTTTAGGTGCCGACACCAGCGCGACCACCGTGCTGAGCTGGGCTATCGTGAGTTTTTCAAATGCTGCGCTGGTTCTTCCAGTGGTTCTAACCGCACCTGCCTGGCGGCGTGTTCGGGTGATAACTAATACCCCACGTCAAGAGGCTCGAGGCCGTGTTATTGTCACTCCTGTCTTTTTAGTGGCAATGCTGAGTTTTGGGATCTATATATACGCGCCTACGGCCGTTACTTTCGCGGTACCGGTATTAATTTTTTCAGCGCTTAGAAGTGGTGTCTTTAATACCGCAGTCTTAGCGGTATTTACTTTGGCTCTGATGCTGGGGGCGATTGTGTTCGAGGTGGGTGACTTTGTTGCCGGTTCCGACATGGACACCCAAGATGTGATTGTGGTGATGCAATTGAGCTTGGCGTTCATGGCCATGGGGCCTATCGCTGTGGCCAGTACTACGGCCATGAGGAACCAAGAATTGTTCCTGGCCTTGCGTCAGGCCGAGCTGGATGGGCTAACAGGTGCCTACACTCGTCGTGCCTTTTTTGAAAAGGCAGCGCTGCTGCTAGAACTGGCCGAAGACTCGGGGCGGCCAGTAACAGTGGCCATGATCGATTTCGATAATTTCAAGAAGATAAACGACCGCTATGGGCATGCGGTAGGCGATCTGGTCATACAAGACGTGGTCTCGGTTATTAAAGAGCATATGCGTGACACCGATCTTTTGGGTCGTCTTGGTGGAGACGAATTTGCCATTGTGCGCTCTGGGATTAACTGTGACTTTGTACAGCACCTTGCGGAAGGTATTCGCGCCCAAGTAGCTCGCCTAGGCACATTAGCGAGCCAAAGCCTTTTACCGGCCACCTCACCCGAGCTGATTGATTCTTTGCCAGCAGAAATCAATCAGATTTCTATTAGTATTGGCGTGGTGTGCCAAGAGAAGGTTACGCGGTCGGTTAATGACTTGCTGGAACTAGCCGACAAAGCCCTTTACCAGGCAAAACAGGCTAAGAACGTTGTCGTGGTACACAAGGTGAGCTAAAGCTTAGCTGATGCCATAGGCTTTATTATGGTTCCCACTGGAACCTGCCTGGCTCGCGCTCCCATGTCGATCACGGCAGTTTGAGCGTGCTTCAAATGATTGATAACAACTCGGCGCCTAAATCGAAATTTGAACTGAATTTACCTTCGCTGTTTATCGTGTATGCAACTTTAAGCACCGTCTTAGCATCAACCGGCCAACTGTTCAGGCTCTGGGATGGCTCGTTGTCACTCCTATGGTTACCAAATGGCGTGTTACTTGGGGTCTTGGCCCGTCGAAGGCATGACAATCGATGGGCGGCATTTGGTGGTATCGCTGCTGGGCTTTTGCTGTGGGACCTTATCTCAAGGGGAGAGATTAAGTTTGTCTTGGTGCTGTTGGCCGGAAACCTAGCTTTTATCGGCGTGGGTTTGGCTGGTTTCGAGTTTGTTCCATTCCAGGTGCGGCGTCTTCGTCAGCCACAATCAGTGATGTTTTTGGCAGTCATAGTTGCGGCGGCCGCCTTTGCTATGACCTTTTGCGTAGTTGTCTTGGGTCATCTGGTCTTGGGTGAGGCCCCCGGCAACGGTTTTATCCGTTGGTTTGTGATCGGCTTTGCTAACGGACTGGCGGTCTTGCCGGTGGTTCTAAGTGCTCCACCTTTTGAACGCCTGAAGTTATGGAAGACCCAGGAACGTGAAAGGCGTCGCTCGAAGCTATTGGGTCCAATGGCGTTATTGCTGTTGTCGCTTACCATTGGCATGCTGACCTCGATTCCAGCGGCATTAGCGTTGGTGTTGCCAGCATTAATTTGGAGTGCGCTCACAGCAGGTCTGTTCAAGACGTCAATCTTAAGCTTCTTGACGCTGATGGTCTCACTGGTGTTGATCGGAAGTAGCTCACACGCCAATGCCGAGCTAACGAGGGAAGAACGCAGTGAACTCAACTCCTCGATCCAGTTGTCTTATGCCCTTATGGCTTTAGGTCCCCTGGCGGTGGCAGCCAGCATGGCCACCATTGACGCCGAAATTAATAGGGTCAAACGGAAAGCTGATCACGATGCCTTGACGGGGGTTCTTAACCGACGGGGCATGTTTGAGCGAGCGGTTTTGCTCTTGGGTGATCTACGCCTTGGAAAGCATGCTGTGGCGGTAATGGTTTTCGACTTAGATAATTTCAAACAGATCAACGACACCTACGGACATAGCGTCGGCGATCGGGTGTTGTATGAGGTTGCCAGCCTGGTACAAACGCTCATTCGGCCTGTTGATGTTCTTGGCCGTATGGGCGGTGAAGAGTTTGTGGTGGTCGTACCTGCGGTTTCAGCAGATATGGCTTGCACGACGGCCGAGCGGATTCGAAGTGAAGTCGAGCGCCTAGAAGTTAGCTTGGTGAATGAACCTTCCAGCGGATCCGAAGTTTCGACAATTTCGGTCACCCTAAGTATCGGCATCACTTGGCACGCGCAGGCTCAACTCTCGCTGTCGGAACTCTTACGTCAAGCCGACATTGCGCTTTATGAAGCCAAGTTGACTCGTAATCACGTTATTCTGCACTAGTACTTGCCATCCGCCAAACGGTGTTGCTCTAGCCCGCTACAGCACAAGAAACTCCGTGCGCTGGCCTGGCTGCATCACCTGGACAAGCCGTCTGGCGGTCGCGTTTCCCTCGATGCCCGAGTGGCGCCGAAACAGGATTAGATTAAGGGCCAAGGGTAGCGGTGTCTGCTGCTATCGATCGGGAAAACCTTGTGGTTGAGTATAAAACTTGCCCGGTCTAAAACTGCCTCGCGTTCGCCCTCATCCAAGAGGGTAGTCATCGATGCTGGTAGCCCTTCTTCTATGAGTCGCTCAATATCATTCAATATTTCAGCTGGAATCGGATGGCCACCAAATTCCCAAATTACGGTTCGAAGCTTGAATTCTTGGTGGAACGCGAGTCCGTTATCGATGCCCCAAATTTGTCCCTTGCTATCGATCAAGCAGTGGCCAGCTTTTCGATCAGTGTTATTTATCAACAGGTCGAAGGCGCACATGTATTGAAGCTGGACATGAGTAGTTTCATCTTCGAAGAGCGTGAAATAGTGTTGCGAAAAATCGGCGTCCACGAATCTCTGTATTGAACCTACGCCGTAAGGCGCGTCGTCGCGAAGAACCGTAGCGGGAACCAAGTGCCAGCCTAAATGACGAGATAGCTCAAAGGCTGCTACCTCGCGTCGGTATAAGCCAGGTGGGAAGTCCCACAATGGTCGCTCGCCTCGGAGTGGTTTGTAGATGGCCATCAGTGGATCTTCACCCTCAACACCGAGGCGTACTAAGAGCGTGGTGTTCGAGCTCCAGGGCATCTCGCCTTCCACCTCAATTTTGCCCTCCAAGAGAACTCTTGAGGGTTCCTCGCGGTCATTTATTGCAAATGGCACGATCGGTGATTTGCTAGTTTTCTCGGGGGCAGAAGTGCCCGTCGACGTTTATGGGTAGACCACAAAAGATGCAAACGGGTCGACCTTGTGCCGCGAGGGTCTCATTGCGATGGATGAAACTGGCAGCCTGGGCAAAGGAAATTTGGATTCGAGCCTGAGGGTCGGTTTCTACTTGTGCTTCGAAGGCTCGGAATGCCTCTTCAGTATCTTCGGCTAAAACTGATACGTCACCAGAGTGAAGCACCAATGTGAACAACTCGTTCTCAAGGTCGATGCCAATTGAAGCGGCGGTCACCGTCCATTCCGGGTCGACAGGCTCTACCAACTCGGGGGCTGGATGAGCGTAGTTAACGGGAAATTCGGCTTCTTCAAGCATGAAAGAGAAATATTCGGCCATCGAACGAACCTGAATCTTTTCTAGCTTGAAGTTGTAAACACCCTGGTCAACTACAACCTGAATGTAAAACACTCGTTCGCCTGGACGCCCCAGTGCACCCACGGTGAAAGCGTCGGGATGGATGAACTCGAATGAGCTAGTCATGACAATGCCAAGCTCCCTAGGTTGTGGCCGGTTGAATTAACGCTCAGGACATGGAAGATTCCCTCGGTGACAAGCAGCACTGAAACGGAACATGGTGAAATTACAAATCGTTGAAATTGGTCTAAGTGTGCTCCGGCCGCGAAGCTGACAGCCGCTTTAATCGGATCGGCGTGTGAAACGGCCACCACCATCTCACCGGGGTGCTGGTTAGCAATGTCGATGAGGGTGGCGACGATACGCATCTGCATTTCCAGAAACGACTCGCCGTCAGGGAATCGAAATGCGCTCGGATTATTTTGTACGAGCTTCCATTCAGGTTTCTTGACCAAATCTGGCAGCGAAGCGCCCGTCCACTGGCCAAAATCACATTCCAACAGACCTTCATGTACTGCAATGCCAAGATCAAGTGCCCCGGCGACTGGTGCCGCGGTTTGCAACGTCCGTTCAAGTGGCGATGAATAAACGGCGGTCACTTGGCCGACGTCACTAATTCGAGCGGCCAGCTGTTGGGCCTGATCATGGCCATCGGCTGATAGATTTAATCCTTCGGCACGGCCTGGCAGCACCTTGCCTGTGGTCCCGGTAACTCCATGTCGGACTAACAGGATTCGTGTGGCTTTGGCCTCACTTTTGGGGCCATCATTTTGGTCTTTGTTGGTACCAGTCATAGCGTCCCTAGGTAGCAAAAGCGTATTCCTACTCTACTGTGCAGAACATGTCAGACCTTGCGGTTCCCCCGGCTCAAGCCTTCCTTCAACTCGCCAACGATATCGCCACTTGTCGCGCTTGCCCCCGTTTAGTTGAGTGGCGTGAACGCGTAGCGCGAGAAAAAAGAGCAGCTTTTCGTGACCAAGAGTATTGGGGGAGAGGTGTCCCAGGATTCGGCGATTTTGAGGCCAAGGTGGTGGTCGTGGGCTTGGCCCCGGCCGCTCATGGTGCTAATCGAACTGGGCGAATGTTCACCGGTGATCGCTCCGGTGATTGGCTGTACGCGTCGTTATGGCGCACTGGCTTTGCCAACCAGCCGACCAGTGTTGCTAAAGACGATGGTTTAGAGCTAAGTGGAATGTGGATAACAGCACCAGTTCGGTGTGCCCCACCGGCCAACAAACCCACCCCCCAAGAGCGAGATAATTGCTATCCGTTTTTGGCTCGTGAACTGGATTTACTGCGAAATGCCAAGGTCTTTGTGGCCTTAGGTGCATTTGGCTATCGGGTCTTAGCTAACAACCTTGGTCTTCGGCCACGTCCAAAATTTCGCCACGGCCTAGAGGTCGAGCTTGGAGATGGCCGCTTCGTTATCGCTTCTTACCATGTGAGCCAGCAGAATACCTTCACCGGTCGCCTCACCGAGGAAATGACCGACAACATATTTATAAGGGCCCGAGAGCTCGCTGGCTAAGACAAGTCAAAGCCGGCGGTGCTACAGCAATCCGACTGGCGGTCAAGGGCCACGGTTGTGGGCCCACGGGCATGCTCAGCGCTACAATCGACCCTGATGTCGCGTCCATCATCCACATTGCGAACGAATCGTTCTTATCGCTTGGTATTGATGCCAGCGTTGACGACGCTACTGATGGTCTTCGCGGTGGGTGGTTGCGGGTCTAGTACCCAAAATGAATATACAGAAGCTTCGAAAACAGCGATGTTACGTGCTTGTGCCGAAGACGACGACGATCCGAACCTGATTGAGGTTTGTACTTGTGCTGAGGCACAAATAGAACAAAACGTTCCCTACAGCGAGTTCGCTGATTGGGAAAAACGATTGGCAGCTGGTGAAACATCTATGCCAAATCGCCTGGCCAGCATCATTAAAGATTGCATCTGGACTGTCAGCGAAACTCGTTAAAGCGTTTCGGGTAGAAAACACGATCTAGACCGGTTAAATTAACCGAAGAGTAAATTCCCAAAGGTAGGCTCTAGCTATGACCAACGTAGAAGCACAAGCTCCTAAATCCGCGGCCGGAGGTAAGCCCGAGCGGTGGACCCACCAATGGAAAGAGCTGTACGCCGAGGTCGTGACTACTGGTTTGTGTACCGGTTGCGCTGGTTGCGTGATCGCTTGCCCACACGACGTATTGGGATATGAGCACTCCTCAGGCAACTATCGGCCCTTCCACCTGGAAGAAGAGTTGGGCCTTGACAACTGCATTCACGGGGAAAAAGGCTGTACTTCATGTACCCGGGCTTGCCCCCGTTTTCGGGCTTGGGAACCACAGGCCGACGAGCACCTTTTTGCCCGTGTGCGGACCGCGGATGAGCCGTCTGGTATCTACCAAGACATTATGCTCACCCGGGCCTCCGATGAAATGGTGCACCGAATGGGTCAAGATGGTGGTTTAGTCTCGGCCATTTTGTTGTGGGCACTCGAGGAAGGCTACATTGACGGTGCTTTAACTTCGTTTGTTGAGCGCGACTTGGTTGAGGGCGGCTCAAATTGGAAGGCCGTTCCTGGAGTGGCCACGAATCGTGAAGAAGTGCTGAAGGCCGCGGGCAGTCGCTACACCTATTCTGCCAACACGCTTGCTTTCGACGAGGCCGTGGAGCGCGGTTTGAAGAACCTGGCCCTGGTGGGTACCGGTTGCCAAACCTCGTCGCCGCCGGTTATGTGGACCCGCAAACTAGGCAAGGTTTCCAAGCCCTTTGTGTTTAATTTGGGTCTATTGTGCTCAAAAACTTTCGATGAAGCCATGTTCGACGAGCTCTTCTGGGCCAAATATGGGTTAGCACAGTCCGAGATGGAAAAGATGAACATCAAGGGTGTGTTCCAGATCTGGATGAAAGACGGGTCCTATCATGAGATTCCACTTAAGGAATGCCATGCTTGGACGCGTGAAGGGTGCATGATGTGCCCCGACTTCGCGGCGGAACATGCCGACATTTCAACCGGCGGTATTGGTGAGAATGCCGATTGGACGCTAACCATTGTTCGCACCGATCTGGGGCGTGAGATTATGAGCCGCATGATCGAAGCCGGTCTGGTGGAAGCCCGTCCGGGTGATTCTGACCCTGGTGCTATAGAGCTTATGCGGAAGCTTTCTTTGGCTAGTCGTTCTCGGTGGCCCGAATGGGGCGCCAGTCCGGTTTCTCTGGGTCTGCCCACCAAGAAACCAGTGGCTGCTACATAATCCGACTTCGGTAACCTTACCCACCGAGCCGAAGCTCTAATCGAGTGGCGCGGTTAATGTGCCGCTGCGGTGCGCTAACCGCGCCACTCAATGGTCCCTGATCCGTTTACGGCGGTGCGGGGCGATGTTACGAATGTGTTGCGCTGGGCTAGGCTTTTTGGCGCATGAACCCCGGCATATCCCCCTCTCTTCCGCCATCTTCCGGGCAAACTAGAGTCCAGCGGCGTGAAACCCGGGCAGCCCAGATACGTCGCGCGGCACGCCGAAGCTGGCCCGAGCGGTTGATCCTAGGTCTGTTGATTCTGGCGGCGTTCACGTCATTTGGTGTAGCCGCCACCTTTGGATATGGCCTGTACCGTTTTCGACAGATCGAGCGAGTTGACGTAGTCCTAGCATCACGGCCGCCACCCGGTGAAGCCAAGAATATCCTGGTGGTTGGCTCTGACTCGCGTGAGTCGATAGCCGATTCGGTGCTGCCTGATGACGCTTTTGTCGAAGCCACCGAGGCAACCTCCGGTCAGCGCTCAGACACCATCATGGTGGTGCGTGTCGATCCGAAAACCGAAAGTTTGGCGGTGTTGTCATTTCCACGTGATCTGTGGCTGCCGATCGCCGGTACCGATCATTCTCAGCGAATTAACACCGCCTATGCCAACGGTCCTCAAGGCCTTGTTGACACGATTGAGGACAATTTTAATATTCCGATTCACCACTACGTGGAAGTGAATTTCGCTGGTTTTGCCGGGCTGGTAGATGCCATTGGTGGAGTACCGATGTGGTTTGACCAGCCGCTACGTGATCAGCATTCCGGTTTGGTGATCGAAAGCGCCGGTTGCCATGTCTTAGACCCTGAAATGGCTTTGGCATACGCCCGATCTCGTCATCTGGAATACAAAACTGACAGCGGTTGGTCGAGCGATGGCACTGGTGATTTGGGTCGCATTACCCGACAACAAGTCTTTTTGCGTCGCGCTCTTGATCAAGTTAACAATTTAGGAATTGGAAACCTAATGACCCTTAACCGTCTGCTGGGTGTAGCGGTCCATAACACTGTGATCGATCGTGATTTGGGCTTGAACACCCTGTTAGACCTTGGTAACCGGTTCGCTCATTTTGAGGGGAACGAGCTTCAGGCAATGTCGTTGCCGGTGTATCCGTTTCGGACTTCCGGTGGGGCCGCGGTATTGGGCCTAGTTGAAGACGAAGCCCAAGTCGTGCTGGAAGCTTTTCGTTCCGGAAACTTTCAGACGGCGACTACCTCAACCACAGGCTTTTCAGGTCAAGAATCTACCAGCGAGGATTTCACCAGCGAGGATGGCCAGGGTATGAACGCGGCCAGGTCGACTACCACTAGCACCGAACCTATTGGTGTGGCACCCGACGCTGAAGCGGCCTGCCGATGAGCGCAAGCCTTCATGACGTAGTAACGCAAGCCTTCATGATGTAGCTCGGAACGTGGCCGATATGGTCTAAATGTGAGCACAACACAAAAGATCAACGGGCCACGGTCTCTAATAAGCAATCTCGATGACCTGCGGTTTTCAAACCGCTATATAGATAAATTGCCTGGTGATCCCGAGGCGACCAACGCACGACGACAGGTGTACTCGGCCGCATATTCGTTGGTAGCACCTACCCCTGTTCGAGCGCCGAGCTTGGCAATGTGGTCGCCCGAGGTTTTTGAGTTGCTGGGTCTCGATTCAGGCTTGGCGACTGATGCCGATTTTGCCCAAGTGTTTTCAGGCAATCGGATTCCTGCGGGTGCGGTTCCCTTCGCCCAAAACTATGGCGGGCATCAATTTGGTAATTGGGCTGGCCAGCTGGGTGATGGTCGCGCCATTGCCCTAGGTGAGATTCTGGGCGACGACAACGTTCAATATCTAGTGCAGCTTAAAGGTGCCGGGGCGACCCCATATTCACGCGGTGGCGACGGACGAGCCGTGCTTCGATCGTCACTTCGTGAGTTTCTCTGCAGCGAAGCCATGTTCCACCTTGGTATTCCAACCTCACGGGCCTTGTCGCTAGTGCTCACCGGGGATGACGTGGTTCGCGACGTGCTATACGACGGAAATCCGGCGGCCGAATCTGGTGCTGTGGTAGCCAGGGTGGCGCCATCTTTCACCCGCTTCGGTACTTTTGAACTGCCTGCTAGCCGGGGTGATTCCCAGTTGCTCGAACAGCTGGTGCGTTTCAGTCTCGAAACCGAATTTCCGGCTTTGGTAGCGGCTATGCCGGAGGCCAGTTTCTCGGAACAAGTGGTTGCATTTTTCGAAGAAGTGGCCATGCGCACGGTGCATGTGGTGGTTGATTGGATGCGAGTTGGTTTCGTGCATGGGGTGTTAAACACCGACAACATGTCCATTCTGGGTTTAACGATCGACTATGGCCCCTATGGATGGTTGGAGAGCTTCGACCTCAATTGGACCCCCAACACCACTGATGCTGGAACCCGCCGTTACCGATACGGCGCCCAGCCTGAGATAGCTCATTGGAACTTGGTGGCGCTTGCTAACGCTTTGGTTCCTCTGGTTGAAAATGTTCAAGAACTGCAAAGGGTGATCGACCAATATCCTGTTTGGTTCGCCAGTTCCTTCGCCAAAATGATGGTGGAACGGTTGGGCTGGGCCCAATACCACGAAGGTGATGAAGAACGTTTTGAAAAGCTCTTTGCCACGCTGAGCAGCATTGAAATTGATCAGGTGATTTTTTACAGAGAGTTGGCGCGGGTGCCGATCGATGTCGCTAACGAATTTAGTGATGATGAGATCTTAAATCCGCTGTTTGAGGCCTTCTATAACCCCGATGCGTTGAGCGGCGTCGCCAAGGACCAGGTGGTTTCCTTCTTGCGATCGTGGATGGAACGGGTGGTGCAAGGTGGTTTGGATGATGAGGAACGTATTCCTCGTATGGACGCCGTTAACCCGAAGTATGTGCTTCGAAATTATTTGGCGCAGGAAGCCATTGAGCTGGCCGAGAGCGGTGATTGGACGTTAGCCCACGAGCTCTTTGAGGTCTTGCGCCATCCATATACTGATCAACCCGATAAGGAACGGTTTGCGAAGCGTCGCCCCGAATGGGCACGCATGAAGGTCGGTTCCTCCATGCTTTCTTGCAGTTCCTAAACTGTAGTGTAAGGTTAACTTTACATAAAATTACAGGTGAGCTTTTATCTCGACATGTTGTCGTATAATCTGGACAACATGACAATCATCAAGATCAACGCGATCACCGTGCCGGTTGAAGCTGGCGACGAGTTAGCGCACCGTTTTGAGCCGCAATCGCACATGCTCGACGGTCATGACGGCTTCTTGGGTTTCGAGTTATTGAAGCCCACTGATGAGCGCACCCAGTGGTTGGTGGTCACGCGCTGGCGCGACGAAAAATCGTTTGATGCTTGGTTCGCGTCCCCTGAATTCCGAGCAGCGCACAGCCGTAAAGATGGTGAAACCGGCGAACGTCGTAAACCGGTTGGTACCGACGCCCAGCTGTGGTCGTACGATATTGTTGGAGGATCTGAATTTGTAAAGTGAGTGTTATTTGAGCCTGCGCGAACTCCATGGAATCTGGGCCTGGGTAGTCGTTCTATCTAACGCTGCGGCTGGAGTGTGGGCGTTGGGTGCTCATTGGGTACCGGCCTTGCGTCAGCGCGCTATGTGGTGGTTCACAATCGCCGCTGAAATCGCTATCTTCATCCAGGTAGTTCTGGGCGTAGCTCTAATTTCGATTAAAGGGGCTGAGGTCGCTCAGTTCCATGTGTTTTATGGATTTGTGGCAGCCATTACTGTTGGTTTGATCTATAGCTATAAGGCCCAAATAGATCCCTGGCGGTATTTGTTATACGGCTTTGGCGGATTGTTTCTAATGGGTTTGGCGATTCGGGCCATGACCATCGGCGTGTAGCGGCTGATCAAAGCCTGAACGCGAAAAGGGCCACCCAGAAAGTCTAAATCGCTTCCGGGTGGCCCTTACCGTCGTTTATTTAGCTAAGTGCAGCCTTTAGGCTTTCTAGCTGTTGTGCCAGCTCTTCTGGCAAACGTTCTCCGATGAACTCGAAGTGTCTCTCAATTAGCGGCAGCTCACCTTTCCAAGATTCCTTGTTAACCGTGGTCAGCAGGTCCATCTCGGCGTCGGAAACGTCAATACCACTGCGGTCAATGGCATCGGGTGTTGGAACGAAACCAATCGGCGTTTCTACCGCTTCAGCGGTGCCGTCAAGACGTTCCAGAACCCACTTCAAGACGCGAATGTTGTCACCAAAGCCGGGCCAAATGAACTTCCCGCTGTCGTCTTTGCGGAACCAGTTAACCCAGAACAGCTTAGGCAGCTTCTCGGCGTCGGTAGCCTTACCGATATCCAACCAATGGTTGGCATAATCACCGGCGTTGTAACCAATGAATGGCAACATGGCGAACGGGTCGAACCGCACCTCGCCGATCGTGCCAGCCGCCGCCGCCGTTTTTTCGGACGACATAATCGAACCCATGAATACGCCATGTTCCCAGTCGCGAGCTTGGGTCACTAGGGGAACGTTAGTGGCGCGTCGACCACCAAAGAGAATGGCCGAGATACGCACGCCAGCTGGATCTTCCCACTTGCTTGAGATGGAAGGACACTGTGCAGCAGGGGCGGTGAAGCGAGCATTGGGATGAGCGGCAGGCGTTTGCGAAGCCGGGGTCCAATCGTTGCCACGCCAGTCGACGAGGTGCTCGGGTGCCGGGCTCATGTCTTCCCACCACACGTCACCATCATCAGTTAAGGCTACGTTAGTGAAAATACAGTTTTCATTGAGCGTGGCCATGGCGTTGTAGTTGGTCTCGTCGCTGGTGCCAGGGGCGACACCAAAGAAACCAGCTTCGGGGTTTATGGCCCTCAGGTAGCCCTCATCATCGTATTTCATCCATGCGATGTCGTCGCCGACCGTCTCAACCTTCCATCCAGGCAGGGTTGGAATCAGCATGGCCATGTTCGTTTTGCCACAAGCCGATGGGAAAGCTGCGGCAACATAACGAGTTTCCCCACCTGGGGGCGTTACGCCCACGATCAACATGTGCTCGGCCATCCAGCCTTCGTCGCGAGCCATGGTTGATGCAATGCGAAGAGCGAAGCACTTCTTACCCAACAAAGCGTTGCCGCCGTAGCCGGAACCATAAGACCAGATTTCGCGAGTTTCGGGGAAATGGGTGATGTACTTATGTTCCGAGTCACACGGCCACGGAACGTCGGCCTCGCCCTCGGCTAGGGGTGCGCCGACCGAATGGACACAAGGTACGAAATCGTCGTCACCCAAGGTGTCAAGCACTCGTTGGCCCATCCGCGTCATGATCCGCATGTTGGTGGCCACATAGGCTGAGTCAGAGAGTTGGACGCCAATGTGAGCAATTGGCGAACCAATAGGGCCCATGCTGAATGGAATTACATACATGGTGCGACCAGCCATGGCACCGCGGTAAAGGGCCAGCATCTCTTCCCGCATTTCACTGGGTTCCCGCCAATTGTTGGTGGGACCAGCATCAATTTCTTTGGCGGAACAGATGAAGGTGCGGTCTTCCACCCGCGCCACATCGTCTGGGTCAGACAACGCCAGATAGCTATTGGGCCGCTTGGCCTCATTGAGAGATGTGAAGGTCCCGCCAGCTACCAAGGTTTCACATAACCTTTGGTACTCTTCGGCGGATCCATCACACCATTCAACGCGGTCGGGCTGGAGAATCTCCGCCCATTCGTCAACCCAAGATATAAGCTTCTGGTTGGTAGTCGGTTTGCTCACAGCTGCGGTTACCTCTCCGACGGTGTCAAGTTATTTTGTTTAGGGGGGTGATCAGCCTTCGCTGGTCAAGTAACCAGGTGTGCCCATGTCTACCTCGGAACCCAGGCTTAAGCTACGAGCCAATCCTGAGTCATCGACGGTGAACAAGACACGTTGTCCGGGGCGAAGATTTCGAAAAATCGTTCCAGACAATGCTCCTGGAGCTAGGTCGTAGTCTTTCAGGTCGCTATCACACGTAAGTGTGCCGATGCCTGTTTCTGGATCAAAGGACTTGATCACACCTTGCACGTTCTGGCTCCTGGTAGTTATCCAACCTGGTTCCTTCATCCTAGTCTTCACCTATTCGAGTTCACTAACCCAAAATAGGAAGCGCCCGTTCCACCGGAATCGAATTCACCAGCGAAACGGGCGTTAAAATGTTGTAGACGTAAGTAATAGCTGGGGGCGGCGCTTAACGAGCGGCCTTTTGAACCTTCCCAGCCTTCAAGCAGCCAGTGCATACGTCGACGCGCTTAGTGGCGGTTCCAATACGAACCCGCACACGTTGGATATTGGGGTTCCACCGACGTCTGGTGCGACGGTGGGAGTGGCTGATTTGCATGCCAAAGGACGGCTTCTTGCCGCACACCGAACACACGGAGGCCATGAGGGCACCTCAAAGATACATAGCCGATAAGGACGAGGGGTCATGCTATCAGTGAATTAGCTTTGAACACCTAATTGGGTGAAAACCTTCACTAGTCTAGAGACACTATGACCGCCTTAGCAGGGTTAGACGCGTTGGCGTTGGCCGAATCAATCAGGGTATTCAAGGACGCATTACGGTCGCACCAAAGCGAAATCAACCGTCTCAATGTTTATCCCGTACCTGACGGTGACACTGGCACCAATATGACCTTGACCTTGGAATCAGTGGTGGCCCGCCTGGATGAACTGCCCCAAGATTTGAACGGTGCCGATGCCCAGGCAACGGCCCAAGACCTAGAAGCGGTCTGTCACGCCATCAGCCACGGTTCGTTAATGGGAGCCCGGGGTAACTCTGGGGTCATTCTTTCCCAGATCATGCGTGGTTTCACCAATGAATTTCGCCGAAAAGCAGACCTCACCGACGATGATGACAGCAATGAAGCCACACTTGCGGGGTCGATTGATCGAGGAGCGCTGCAGTTGGCCCGGTCGATGATTGCGGCGTCTAAAGCTGCCTATCAGGCCGTCATGCGACCGGTAGAGGGCACCATCTTGACGGTGGTAAGAGAAAGCTCGGAAGCGGGACTTGAAGCAGCCTTAGGGGGCGCTACTCTAATCGACACGATAAACGCCGCTCGCCAAAGCGGTGCCGAATCGCTAGAACGAACGCCAACCTTGTTGCCGGTGTTGGCTCAAGCGGGCGTAGTCGATGCTGGCGGTCGTGGCTTTTTGCTGTTCTTAGACGCGCTTCGTCATGTTGTCGATGGTTCTCCCATGCCCGAGGCTCCAGCAAACGACGATGTGCTGCCCTTGGCAATGCTGTTGGAAGAGGCCTTGGTTGGCGAGCACGACAGCGTAAGCGATCTGCGCTATGAAGTCATGTACTTCCTTGAAGCTCCCGATGAACTGGTACCAGCCTTCAAGGAGGTCTGGGCCACGCTTGGCGATTCAATCGTGGTGGTTGGCGGCGATGGTCTGTGGAACTGCCATATTCACACCGATGACATCGGTGCCGCCATCGAAGCTGCTATCGATTGTGGACGTCCTCGTGAGATTCGGGTGACCGACCTTTTTGAACAAATGGAAGAAGAACGATGGGTGCGTGAGGCGGCTCAATCGATGCCACCCAACGAACCACCTGAACCCGTTGGTACTGCGGTGGTTACCGTGGCTGCCGGAGGAGGACTGCATCGACTCTTCGGAGCGCTTGGGGTGCAACAAATTGTGGCTGGGGGGCAGTCGATGAACCCGTCAACCGCCGAGCTAGTAGCAGCCGTAGAAGCGGCCCCATCCGATGAAGTGGTTATTCTGCCCAATAATAAAAACATTGTGGCGGTTGCCAACCAGGTTGTAGAAGCAACCCAAAAAACGGTGTATGTAGTACCCACGCATGCGGTGACGGAAGGGATGGCGGCGCTTTTGGCCTATGATCCCGAAAGTGATGCTGAAACCAATAGCGTCGAGATGGCCCGAGCCGCGGCCGATATCGTGACCGGTGAGGTAACCCAAGCCGTTCGTGAATCATCCTCCGAGGCCGGACCTATTGCGCTCGGCGATTTTATCGGCGTTACGAACGATGGCATTTGGTCGGTGTCGAAAGATCTAACCGAGACTTCAGTTGGTCTATTGAAGCATTTGATAAGCAACGATTACGAGATAGTGACGATCCTTGAAGGTGACGGATCGCGCGCTGGAATCACCCGAGCCATAACCGAGTGGCTGAATGATAACTACCCCGACCTCTCAGTTGAGGTTCATCATGGTGGCCAACCGCTGTACCCCTATATTTTTGGGCTTGAGTAGATGGCGCGACGCTTAGCTCGCCTGGCACAAATACCAATCGAAACTTTAGCCGGCGTTGGCCCCGCTCGAGCTAAGGCCTTGGCTGCCCTCGAAGTCACCTCAGTGCTCGACCTCCTCATGACCTACCCTCGCCGCTACATTGATCGTTCTCGCCAAGCCTCCATTGCTGAGCTTTTGCCGGGTGAGGAAGCCATGGTCATGGTGGAGGTGACGGCCATTTCACAACGTCGTACTCGCGGTGGTCGTGCCTTGGTTGAAGCGACTGCTAGTGACGGACGCAATTCCATACGGGTCACCTTCTTTAATCAGCCGTGGCGAGCAAAACAGTTAAAGGTCGGCACCGAAACGATCTTGTTTGGTCGGCTCGAACACTTCCGCGGACGCGCCCAGATGACAAATCCGGTGGTCGATCTAGTTGGGGATCGGACCGGGCGTATTATCCCGGTGTATCCGCAGTCAGAACGCTCAGGCCTAATGACATGGGAAATAGCGCGATTAGTGGAAGAGGCGCTTGATCGAGCTGGTGAGTTTGCTGAGCCGATAGCTCCTGCCGTGATAGCGAAGCACGGACTTGTCGACCGCACCCAGGCCTTTCGTGGTATTCACCTTCCGGAGAGCATGCCACAAGCCCAGGCAGCACGGGCTCGGTTGGTCTTCGATGAACTGGTACGACTTCAGGTGGCCCTGGTCGAGCGAAAAGCCCGTATTGCACGCCAAAGTCGAGGGTTGGCACATAGCCTCAAGCCCGGGCGACTATTAACGCAGTTCCTTAGCAGTCTTTCGTTTCCCCTAACGAGCGCTCAGGAACGCGTCATCAGCGAAATACAATCCGACATGGCACAACACCAACCGATGCACCGGCTGCTGCAGGGTGATGTGGGTGCGGGTAAGACGCTGGTGGCCGTGGCCATGCTGCTTACCAGTGTGGAGAACGGATTCCAGGGGGCGCTGATGGCACCCACATCAGTGCTAGCGGAACAGCATACCGCCGCTCTTGCTGAATTGCTGGATGGTCTTTCGGTAGAAGCGCCTGGATCGCTTTTTTCTCACAAACCCTTGGCTGTGGAACTCCTCACCAACCAGACCGTTGGCGCGAAGCGAAAAGAACTTTTGGCAGATCTTGCCCAGGGTCGAGTGAACATCTTGGTTGGCACCCACGCGCTCATTCAAGAAGGGGTCAGTTTCAAGCAACTTGGGGCGGTGGTGATCGATGAGCAGCACCGTTTTGGCGTGGAACAGCGCGCCGTGCTGCGAACAGCCAACGCCGATGGTTCAATTCCCGACGTTTTAGTAATGACGGCTACACCAATACCACGAACGGCAGCCATGACCGTCTACGGCGACCTGGACGTTTCGATACTCGACGAGCTGCCCCCAGGTCGTACGCCCATAACTACCCGCTGGGTTTGGTCAGCAGATGTCAATGAGAACACCAATATCAGGGGGTCTTCACCGGTGACAGAGCGGCCAGCCTTGCTTCTGGAACCCGATGCTCGTCCTAAGGCGGCCACTGCTTCCCTAGATGAGATGTGGGCGGCGCTCAAAGCCGAACTTGATGCTGGTCGATCGGCCTACGTCGTGTGTCCGCTCGTGGAGGAATCAGAACACAGTGAAGCTGCTGCCGCCACTGAGACCTTTGAAGAGTTGCAAGCAGGGGAGTTAGCCGCCTATCGACTGGGGTTAATCCATGGCCGTCTAGGTGCAGCTGAGAAAGCACAAGTTATGGATGAGTTCCGCCGAGGCGAACTTGACGTGTTGGTTGCTACGACGGTGATTGAGGTAGGCGTCGACGTACCCAACGCCACCGTGATGGTGATCCTTGATGCCGACCGGTTTGGTATTGCCCAGCTGCATCAGCTCCGAGGCCGGGTCGGGCGTGGTTCCAACCAATCCTGGTGCTATTTGGTCTCGGGGGCCACGAACCCCGACAGCCAAAAACGCTTAGAAGCGTTGGTTAAATCGACCGATGGTTTTGACCTAGCCGAAATTGATCTTGAGTTACGTGGCGAAGGGACTTTGATGGACAGCCGACAAAAGGGCCGTAACGACCTGCGGTTGGCCTCGCTGCGCCGTGATCGACGCTGGGTCGGCGTGGCTCGTCAGGTAGCAGAAGAAATACTTGAAGCCGATGAAACTTTACGGGCGCACCCTATGTTGGTGGAAGAAATACGCCTACTCTTGGGCGGCGATGAAACCTCTGAATTCCTGTTGAAGTCATAAGATGACCCCTTCAAACTCAGCTGAACACAACGACGCTAATGACGGTAACGACGAGCCATTCGAGCCCACCGGCAAATGGGCCAGCCCGGCCATTTATGCCTCCAATTGGCGTCGTATCTTGATTATCGACGCTTTATTGGGCGTGGCGTTTGCAGTTATTGGTGTGTTGGTCATGATCCGCTGGAACCTATGGGTGGGCTCGTTTATGGGTGCTTTAGGCCTTACCTACGTGGTCGCAGTCTTTCGCCGTTTTTTGCAGTGGCGCTGGTTACGAACCAAAGCCGGTTTGCCGACCTAACCGCCACCGTTAGCTCTGATACCTACCCGGTTAATCGTCTTCCGGCAATACCAAGTCCCAACGGTCTAAACAATCTTCACAGCGATAGACCACAACTTCGCCTGGATAAAAGCGGCCAAGTTCATCGGGGCGTGAGATTAAATGGCAACGGCCGCCGCAGTCGATGCAATCGATAGTGGGGTCAGGAATCACCTCCTCTAGGCTACCGTTATGACCGTGAGGCAAACGGCTTGAGAGCAAAAACTCCACAATCTAAACAAGCTGGTCCGGCACGACTTCGTATCGTGGCTGGGTCAGCTCGAGGTCGCTGGATCAAAACACTTCCTACCGAGGAAGTTCGTCCGACCTCCAACCTGGTTCGTGAGGCGACCTTTAACGTGCTGGCCTCGATGGGGGTGTTGCAAGACGCCAACGTGCTCGACCTATTCGCCGGAAGTGGTGCCTTGGGCATCGAGGCGCTTTCACGCGGTGCCCAGCAGGCAGTTTTTGTAGAATCCAATCCCCGTGCTGCCCGCCTAATTCAACAAAATCTTGAACACCTAGGTTTCAACAAAACGGGCCGAGTTGTTAGCGGCGATGCCATGTCCTATGTCCGTAACATGGCACCGGTCGATGTCACGTTTTGTGATCCGCCCTACGACTTTGATCGGTGGGATGAACTCTTGACGCAACTGCCCAGCTCTCTCATTATTATCGAAGCTAACCACGAGATTGATGTAAAGAATTTTGGTGAGTTGGTGAGACACAAGCGATACGGGGGTACCTTTGTGTCGATCATTTCAACCATGCCGTCGTCCCAAACGGAGTGAGCACTAGTGGCTGTTGTCCTCTATCCCGGTTCATTTGACCCTGTCCACAACGGACATTTAGAGATCGTTGAAACTGCGGCTCGGCTATTTGACCGAGTGGTTGTAGCAGCTGTCGGCAACCCTCAAAAAGCTGGACCGTTATTCACCTTGGCTGAACGGGAAGAAATGTTGAAAGAGGCGTTTGCCCATCTCCCGCAGGTCGAAGTCACGATGTTTTCGTCGCTAGTGGTCGACCTCGCTAAGAAGGTTGAAGCTGACTTTATAGTGAAAGGCCTCCGAGCAGTATCAGATTTTGAGAGTGAATTGCAGATGGCCCAAATGAACCATGCTATTTCTGGGGTAAATACTGTCTTTATCCCCTCGGCCTCACGACATTCGTTTTTGGCTTCTAAACTGATTCGTGAGATCGCCCGTTTTGGTGGCGATGTATCGTCCATGGTGCCAGCATCAGTGTCGGCACGATTAAGTGAGAAATACCCGGAGGTTCAGGGTTAATGCCCGAAACCCCTGAAGTTCCCTTTCGCTCCAGTGACCACAAGGTCCCAGAAGCGGAAGTACTTTTGCGGCGTGTGGCCGAACTCATAGCACAAGCCCGACCAGTGCCACTTTCAACCTCGGTAATGGTTAATAAAGACGAAGTCTTAGAACTTCTGACCGAGGGCATCAATCGGTTACCCGATGAGTTGCGTGCGGCACGTTGGTTGCTTAAAGAGCGCGACGAATTTTTGGCTTCTGTACAGGCTGAAGGCGACGAAATTTTAGAGCAGGCACGCGCCCGTGCCGGAGCGATGGTGCAGCGCTCGGAGGTGGTCAAAGCCGCCGAACACAAGGCTCGCCAAATTGTAAAACAGGCACGAGCCGAGGCACGTGCCATGCGGTACGAAGTTGATGACTTTTGCGACCAACGCCTAGCTAGCTTCGAGATCATTCTTGAACGAACTGCCCGTACAGTGGCTGAAGGTCGAGCGAAATTTCAAGGTTCGGCATCGAGTGGACCCGGGGGAGCCGATTCTCCTGCCGAGCTCGATGACAACGAATCTGATGGCATCGACTCAACCGATTCGGCGGGTTTCTTCGACCAAGACAACTCATAGATAACGCAAGCGCCTGTTATGTCATCTGAACTCAAAATTAGCGTGCATGATCTACTGCGGCGGCCAGGTTCACGCAAAGAAATTGACCGCCAGTTGACTTCCGAAGGTTACGCCATCAGTGCCACTGGGGTACCTGAAGGCGAGCCAATCGAGGTTCAACTAGTGCTTGAGTCACTGGCCAATGAGGGCACCATTCGTGTTACCGGAGAAGTCTCCACCAGATTTAAAGGTGAGTGTCGACGGTGTTTAGGAGTGGTCGAAGACACCTTGGTTGCTCACGTCGATGAGTTGTTTTCTCGTTCCGAAGACGCGACTACTGATGAGGACGTTTGGCCCCTCGAAAGCGATGAGATCAACATCACCGATGTGGTTAGAGAAAATATCTTTCTTGCCTTGCCACTATCGCCACTATGTAAGAGTGAATGCCGAGGCCCGGTACCCGACGAATATCCGGCCCTTTTGGCAGATGAGCTGCCCAATGACGATGAGCCGGAGGGTGACGAAGCGCCAGGTGACCCACGTTGGTCGGCACTTCGTGCATTACACTTCGACTAGTTGACCTAAAAGCGGCTATCGTACGAACCTTGTGCCGGAGCCCTCCGGTCACTTTCGAATTGCTGCTGGAGGCTCTTGTCTCCACACCCCCTCGAGGAATTCCGCAATGGCTGTCCCAAAACGAAAGACTTCCAAGGCCAAAAGCCGTAGCCGGCGTGCGTCGGCCTGGAAATTAGGTACTCCAGCTCGTAGCGTGTGTCCACGCTGTAGCGCCGCCAAGGTGCCCCACGTAGTGTGTGGCAACTGCGGATGGTACAAAAACCGTCAAGCTATCGACGTCGACTAGATAAGGCCGCCCTGTGTTACGCATCGCGGTTGATGCTATGGGCGGTGACAATGCGCCAGCCGAAGTAGTTGCTGGTGCAATTCGGGCACATGAAGATGGTTTCCCCGTTGTGCTCGTCGGTCGCCCCGATGAAATTGGTGATCCCGGTCCGTTAGAGGTTATTGCTGCATCAGAAGTCATCCCAATGGATGCCGATGCCGGTAGTAGCGTCCGACGCATGAAAGATTCGTCGCTGGTACGCGCTGCTGAAGCCGTCCGCGACGGAAGAGCCAGTGCCATGATTAGCGCTGGTAACACTGGTGCCACGATGGCTTCAGCTCTGTTGCGAATGGGTCGCATTAAGGGCGTCGCTCGTCCAGCGATTGCCACCCCAATTCCAGATCCGGTTGGAGCGCCCTGCGTGCTCTTGGATGCCGGTGCCAATGCCGATTGCCACCCTGAATGGTTGGTGCAGTTTGCCCTAATGGGGGCGGTTTATTCGCAGCAGCGTTACGGTGTTGAACGACCGCGGGTGGGCTTGTTGTCAAACGGTGAGGAAGCCACCAAGGGTAATTCACTGGTAAAAGACACCCATTCGCTGTTGGCGAAAATTGAGTGGAGCGCCATCGGGGCCGAATTTATCGGCAATATTGAAGGTCGCGACCTTATGTCTTCCGTTGCCGATGTGGCGGTGACCGATGGTTTCACTGGCAATGTGGCGCTGAAGGCACTCGAAGGAGGCATGCGCTCTCTGATCGGTGCCTTGCTCGGCGTGTTCGACTCTTCCGAAGAGGCCCGCCAGGCCTCTGAGGTATTGCTCCCGGGTTTGGCTCCCTTGTATGCCCAGCTAGACCCAGAAAGTACTGGTGGGGCGATGCTTTTGGGGGTCGATGGTATCTGCATGATCGGCCACGGGTCATCGTCAGCCACCGCTATTCACAACGCGGTTCGTACGACTGCTGAGATGGTGCGCGGTGATCTGGTGGGGCACCTACGTAGGGCAGTTGGCACCTAGCGCCTCGAAATAGTATTTTCGGCACTAATCTCGTGAATAGCTGCTAAACTAGCCTTCCTTTAGCGTCAATATTCTTATATCTACGGAGTGCCGCGTGCCCGCAGAGACTAACTCTGATACAGGTTCCATCGACCGCGACGAAATCTTCGCCCTAATCCGCGATCGCCTAGCCGACATTTTAGAGCTAGACCCTGCCACCATTAAAGAAGGGCAATCCTTCGCCGACGATCTAGACGCTGACTCTTTAGCACTAATAGAACTAGTGGAAGCTCTCGAAGAAGAACTCGCTGATCGGGTAGGCGGCTTCCGCATTGATGATGAAGACCTTGAAGACCTAAAGACAGTTCGTGATGCTGTCGATTATGTGCACGGTCGGGTGGGCTAAATCCTGCACGACAATGCTTCGCTCCTTCAACTACAAGAGCGGCTCGGATACGTTTTCGTCTCTCCAGCCACGTTAGATTTGGCGCTTACCCATCGTTCATTTTGTGCTGAACATGCTGGCTACGAATCTAACGAACGGCTTGAGTTTTTAGGTGACTCGGTATTAGGCCTAGCAGTGACGCAACATTTGTATCGGGTCTATCCCACACGGCCTGAAGGTGAGCTGGCCCCAATGCGCGCCGCGGTGGTGAACTCGGCCAGCTTGGCGGAAGCTGCCAGCGAAATTGGTCTTGGCGAGTCGCTGCGGCTTGGCAAGGGCGAAGACAAATCGGGCGGTCGGCAACGGCCTTCTATTTTGGCTGATGCCATGGAAGCCGTAATTGGTGCGGTGTATCTCGACGGTGGATGGGTGGTGGCCAAGGATTTGGTCGAACGCCTTATCGCTCCCAAGATTCGCACGCCCGATGAAACGCCCCGTTATCAAGATTACAAAACCGAGCTCCAAGAATTGATTGCGCGCCTTAACTATTCGACGGCGCCGCAATATCAGGTAAGCCACTTCGGTCCTGATCATGAAAAGCACTTTCAGGCCACGGTTAGCGCTGAGGGAAAAGTGCTGGGCCGCGGTGAAGGCCGTTCAAAAAAACAGTCGGAACAAAATGCGGCCGCAGCCGCCCTAAAGCAGCTTTTACATACCCATGAGGCTGCCGCGGCCAATCCAGAAAATGATATTAGCCAAGGAATGACGAACATAGATGCGTGAATTGCCTGAGGTAGAGAGCATTCGCCGGGGCTTTGAAAAAGAGGCGGCCAGCAAGAAGATTAAGACCGCTGAAATAGTCGGCCCCATGTCATTTTTTAGAGGGCATTCAAGCAAGAAGAGTCTGGTGGACAAGCTTGAAGGTGCCAAGATCAACAGCGTTGCAAGGCGTGGTCTAACTCTCATTGCCACGCTCAACAACGACCATTTCATGGTGATCGAGCTAGGTAAGCAAGGGTTGATGGTTAAAGCCACCCCACGGGAGAAAGTGTCTGAGGATACCTTCCTCATCCTTTCCTATACCCAAGGTGGTCAAACCCGTTTTGCTGATAGCTCTGGCAAGGCCGTGGTGTCGGTTCTTCCTGAAGATGCCATCGCCAAACACTTTCCCGACCTAGAAACCATCGGGCTTGACCCGGTTGAACAGCCGATTTCGTGGACGGCTTTTGGTCATCTTCTAACTGATAAACGCAGTCGTCTCAAACAAGTTCTGTTAGATCAAACGATCGTGGCTGGTTTGGGTGACGTTTATGTGGATGAGATTCTCTTCGAGGCTGGTTTGCGGCCCGACCGGGCACCCAAGTCACTCACTATTCAGGAGATTCGCCGGCTGTACCGGTCGGTGGTGGAAACTCTGCACGATGCACTTAAGTATCGTGGGACCTCCCTCGAAGGTGATGATTACGTAGATTTCTACGGTAAGCCTGGTGACTATGGCGAGCATTTGAAGGTCTTTGGCCTCGATAAAGTGGCTTGTCGACGTTGCCGCGAGCCGATAATTCGCAAACGTGTTTCCAATACTTACGCCTACTTGTGCGAAGACTGCCAAATCTAGGTCGCCCTACCCGCCAAAGGCCCGCTTGTTAAGTCTGAGGGCGTTACTCTAAGCCAACTCTGAGGTCGCAGGTGTTCTTGAAAAACCTCACCTTAAAGGGCTTCAAGTCCTTTGCTGATACCACCAAGCTCGAATTCACTTCGGGCATAACCGTGGTGGTAGGCCCCAATGGCAGTGGCAAATCAAATGTGGTGGATGCCATTGCCTGGGTATTGGGTGCCCAAGCGCCCAAAGCGGTGCGTTCTGGCAAAATGGACGACGTTATCTTCGCAGGCACGGCCAAGCGGTCGGCCTTGGGGCGCGCTGAGGTTTCGCTGACCATTGACAACAGCGACGGAGCGTTGCCTATTGATTTCACTGAAGTCACCCTGACGCGAGTGCTATTTCGCACTGGTGATAGCGAATACGCCATTAATGGTGTCGCCGCTCGACTGCTCGACATCCAAGACTTGCTGTCAGATAGCGGCGTTGGACGCCAACAGCATGTGATCATTTCTCAGGGCCAGATTGATGCCGTGTTGAACGCGCGACCAGAGGAACGTCGTTACATCATCGAGGAAGCAGCTGGCATCCTTAAGTACCGTCGACGTAAAGAACGCGCCGAGCGGCGTTTGCTCGGTACCGAGGCCAACCTGGTTCGTTTGCAAGACTTATTGCGCGAAATACGTCGGCAGTTGCGGCCACTTGAACGCCAAGCTGACGCCGCTCGGCGTCATGGTGAGGTTTCATCGGCACTGCGTGAAGTGCGGGTGTTTCTTATCGGAAGAGACCTGGCGAGAGCACAGGCACGTCTAGGTGAATCGAACGCCGCGCTCGTCAAGCTTCAAGAACAACAGAGCGAAATTCAGGCGAGCTTAGGCAAACTTGATGCCGCGGTGGTGGCCGAAGAATCGTTGCTTGACGCCCAGGGTGTGCATGATCTGAGCGATGACCTCGTGGTTTTCGAGGCGCTAGCTGCTCGAGCGAAAGCTATCCGTTTGGTGATTGAGGAGCGTCAGCGTTACGCCGAAAGAGCGGTTGGGTTGGAAGTGTCCTCAAGCCCACTTGATGACTTGTTATCACAACACACGGCTACGGTGGCCGAGTTAGAGCGGGCCGAAACTGAACTAGCCGGTGTGGCGCTGGTTGAAGCCCAATTGGCTGACCAAGAAAAGTTACTGCAGGATCAGCGGCCAGACACCAGTGCGAATCGACCTTCAGCCTTGCCGCACAATGGTCCCGAGCTGGGTGAAGTTAGGGGCGAATTGAGTGCCATTTCAACCTCGACCGCCCACACTGAAGTTGAGCTGGAACAACTAGACAACGAAATTGCCCGACTGAACCAGACCTTGGCCGATGACACTGTGTCGAAGGCCGAGCTCGAAGGTGCTATTGAAGCTGCTGTTACACAAGAGAGCACTGCTCAGATTGCGGCGGCGACGGCCCTTCAGCAATTTGAGGCTGTCACCGAGCGCAACCGTAAAGCCGACCAATTACGACAAGAGCGCAATGAAAATGCGGCCCGATGGATCGCCCGAGCCGAAGCACTTAGCCAGGCCTTAGACGAGGCCCGCTCTAAGGCCGGTGCTCAAACGTTATACCAGGTAGATGGGGTTGTCGGCACATTATTAGACGTCGTGATAATAGAAGAGGGTTGGCAGGCGGCTTGCGAAGCGGCACTAGGTGATGCGCTCTTAGCAGTGGTGGTGGAAGGCATTAAACCTGGTCGTGATTCTTTGTCGATGTTGGCGCAAGACGACAAATCAGTGGCGGTTCTGCCCCTCGGACTCTTTGAAAAGGCGGGCAGTTCCGCAATATCAGAGCAGATCGCGGAAGGTTTGACGCTTGGTGGCGACACCGAATGGATATTGAAATATGTTCATTCAGAATCTGAATCTGTCCAGCAACTACTCAACCATTTGTTGGCCAGAGCCTTGGTGGTGGAGGGCAGCTGGAGGGAAGCCCTTGACGTAGCCCTTGAACAACCGGAATGCGTAGTGGTCACCAAAGAAGGCGATCGCTTCAGCCCGACAGGCTGGCGTTTGGGCGGAGGGGGCGCTGGCGCAACCGGTGCCGCTCACGCCGAAGCGTTGGCCCAAGCTGCCCAAGCTCAAGCCGAGGCCGATAGGGCGACCAAGGCTTACGAAGAGTTGCAAACACAACAACGAGAGTCCGAAGCGGACCATAAGCGAGCTGTGGCAATGCTCGAGAACGCCCGCTCAGAACTCGCTCGACTTCGGCGCGGCGTGGAGGCGGTGGAATCCAATTTTCGCACCACTAGCGCCCGGTTGGACTCACTCCACCAACGGCGAGTCGAACGTGGCGAACGCTTCACCACCGAACTCGCTCGCCAAAAAGAGCTGGAGGCTTTACTGCCGGGTCTTGAAGCAGAATTCGAAAGCCGTCGCAATGAAGCACGACGCTTAGCGACCGAGCGTGCCAGTTACGACGAAAAGGTTAATCAGCTTGGTAACCGTCGGAGATCGATTGAGCTAAAGAAAGTTGAATTCAACCAGCAGGTCGGTCATCTAAACGCTCGGATACAAGATCTAAATTCACGGATTAAGCACGAACGTAACCGAGCTGCGAAGGCCCACGAGCAGCGCCAACGTGCTCGAGTTCGCCTCGACGCCCTGAAACAACTTCACGATGCGGTAGTGCAACAAGAAAGCCGGGTGCATGCACGGTTGGAGGCATTGTCATCTGAACGTCATCAACGCTCGGAAGAGGCGCGTCAGGCGTTTTCACGCTTGGAAGCATTGCGCGCCGAGCGAAGTGCTACCGAAGGTCAGCTGCAAGAACTTCGTGAGCGGCACAATCGTGAATCTCTAGTTGTTTCGGAAGCTCAGATGCGCCTCGAAACTCTTAGCCAATCGGTCCGATCGGAACTTGATATGGAACCCTCGGAAGCAATGGCCCAGCAATTGCCAGAAATTCCCGATGGGCAGTCACCCGAGGAATGGCGCCGGTATCTGGAACGAGAAATAAGGTTAATGGGCCCTATTAACCCCCTGGCCCTCTCCGAGTATGAAGCTTTGGCTGAGCGGCACGATTTCCTTACCGCTCAGCTCGAAGACGTGCGCTCAACCCGGCGAGACCTATCGAAAATCATTCGCACGATTGATGCTGAGATCGTGGACATCTTCGCAGATGCATACCACGATGTGGCCCGTAACTTTGCCGAACTCTTTACCACGCTGTTCCCTGGGGGCAAAGGCGGCTTAAGCCTAAGTGATGCTAATGACCTCTTAACCAGTGGTGTTGAAGTCGAAGCTCGACCTTCTGGTAAGAACGTGGCCAAGCTGTCATTGCTCTCGGGCGGTGAACGTTCGTTAACTGCATTAGCTTTTCTATTCGCTGTTTTTCGAAGTCGGCCCAGTCCGTTTTATGTTATGGACGAAGTTGAGGCGGCCCTAGACGATGTCAACTTGCATCGGTTCTTGCAGCTCGTGCACGAGTTTCGTTCCGATGCTCAACTGCTGATTGTGAGTCACCAAAAACGCACCATGGAGATTGCAGATTGTCTCTACGGCGTGACCATGCAGCCGGGTGGTTCTTCAAAGGTCGTTTCCGAGCAGATGGCTTAATCGTGGAAATCTAACCAAAGTCTCACCGATGTTGCGGTTTGTGGGGGCGTTAGCTCCATTACTCTAAAGGGTGACAAAGGGGTCGAAAAGATGAGCTACAACCCGAATTGGCCCGAGCAACCAACCGGTTCGGTGCCAGAACCAGAAGTACCAAACGAAACAGAGGCCACCACTCCGCCGGCAACTCCAGAGCCTTTTGAGAGCCCACACAGCACTCCGGGTGGTTTTCAACCTGCTGGCGGTGCGTACGGTACCCCGGTGAGTCCGTCATCGGCTGCCAGTGCATACGGCAATGGCACCCCGGCCGCCCCGCAGCCCGAGCCCATGGCACCGAACGTGGCGTACACACCTACTCCGCCACCAATGCCAGGCCCCACGTTCCACCACAGCTCGGCTTCGACTTCGCCGCCTAGTGCAAACCCATCAACCACCCCAGCTGCCAAAGCTCCGGCCTGGATGCTGCCATTCGCAATATTGGCCGCCCTGGCTCTCTTTAGTGGTGGAGCGCTAACCGGCTGGGCAATAGCAACCAAGAAGAGCCCGGCCGAAAGCTTTGTGGCCGAGGAAGGTACTAACACCGCTGTAAGCCATTCCACCAACGACCCTGGTTCCACCATTGGCGAACCGGTAGCGGATGTCGCACGTATGGTCGCACCCTCAGTCGTGCAGATCGAAACCAACACCGGGCTTGGCTCTGGTGTGGTCTTTGATAATGACGGTCATATTCTGACCGCGGCTCACGTGCTCGAAGGTGCCACGCAGATACGGGTCCGTTTGGCTGATGGCCGTTTGCTGCCCGGTGAAGTGGTGGGTATGAATGCCGCCACCGACGTTGGCGTGGTTGCTATCGAGCCCCCTAAAGACCTTCGGCCAGCACGGCTCGGCCTTGAAGTGCCGGTAGAGGTAGGCCAGCTAGCCGTAGCGGTTGGCAGTCCATTCGGGCTCGATCAAACTGTCACCTCGGGCATTATTTCTGCTACTGATCGACCAGTGGAAACTGAGTCCACCTCTATGGTCGGCATGATTCAAACTGATGCTTCGATCAACCCTGGGAACTCGGGTGGTGCCCTGGCTGATCGTCAAGGACGTGTCATTGGGATCAACGATGCTATCCGCACGGCTGGCGGTGGCAACGAGGGCGTGGGTTTCGCCATTCCTATCGACCTTGCGAATCGCATTGCACTTCAAATCATTGCAGGTGAGGAGATTCAGGCGGGTCTATTAGGAGTAACCGTTGAAGAACCAAGCAGTGGACCTTCCGGTGCTTTGATTAAAGAAATCATGGAAGATTCGCCAGCTGCTGATTCCGACCTCCAAATTGGTGACCTAATAACCGAGGTTAATGGTCAGCCCGTGTCGCGCACCCAAGGACTACGAGCACGAATTTTGGGTTTTGCCCCTGGTACTGAGGTGACTTTAACTGTTATTCGCGACGGTAAAACCTTTGAAACCTCGGTGGTGTTAGCTAGCGCAACGCGATAATGGCGTTAAACAGTGCGAAATGGCCTGTAACCACGGCGTCGCCCTCGAGGCACAAAAGTCTAAATAATGCTGGCCATAGGCATGCGCTAGCGTTCACTCGGTAGGCTTTGGCGAACATGTCTGCATTATTCATAATTCTCATCGTGGTGTTGGTTCTAATCAGTGGAACCGCTGGCTTCGTGGCGATTCGCAAGAGCCGTGGGGTTCCACTGGAGCCACCAGCCGCGCCACAGGGAGGGGGTGTTGAGACTCTTGAAGCTCCTTCGGTGTCGGAAATCGAGACCGAAGAGCTTGAGCTTTTGCTCGAAGACACGATAATTGTCGAGACAGAAGACGAAAGTGCCACCGCCTTAGAAGAACCTCCTTTGGCGCCGGTCGAGGTTCCAAAGCCGCCACGCTTACGTGATCGCCTTAGCCGGGCACGCTCTACCTTTGCTGGTTACTTCGGCTCGATCACCGGCCGTTCTACCATTGATGACGACACTTGGGATGAACTTGAAGAAGCCTTGATTCTGGCTGATGTGGGTGTTTCACCAACCATGGAAATGCTTGATCAGCTTCGTGCCAAGGTTGCCTCGGAAGCAATTAAAGAGCCAGCAGCGCTATTAGAAGCCTTGAAAGTTCAACTAAAAGAGCGGATAGGCGGCTATGACCGATCGCTGCGTTATACCGCCGATGAAGGACGGACCTCGGTTTGGCTCATCGTCGGGGTAAACGGCGTTGGAAAAACCACCACTATTGGCAAAATTGCAGCTCAGACCATAGGTGAAGGCCGCTCAGTGCTACTTGCTGCGGGTGATACCTTCCGAGCGGCCGCCGCGGAGCAGCTTGGTATGTGGGCCGAACGTGCTGGGGCCGAGTTTGTGCGTGGCGCAGAAGGCGGCGACCCTAGCTCAGTCATTTTCGATGGTATCGCCAGTGCTGCTTCCAAAAAGGTTGACCTAGTTCTGGCCGACACCGCGGGGCGTTTGCATACCAAAACCAACCTCATGGAAGAGCTGGCTAAAGTGCGTCGCGTGTCTGATAAAGAACCAGGACAAGTGGTAGAGGTTCTACTGGTCATCGACGCCACAACCGGCCAAAACGGCTTGGCCCAAGCTCGTCAATTCACCGAGGCTGCCGATGTGACGGGAGTAGTTCTAACCAAGCTAGATGGCTCTGCTAAAGGTGGCATCGTGGTAGCTATTCAAGACGACTTGGGAATTCCAGTTAAGCTGGTGGGTCTAGGAGAGTCGATTGGCGATTTGGTAGCGTTCGACCCCGACGAGTTTGTCGAAGCTCTCTTTGACACGCTTTAGTTCGTTTCCCCCATTAGGCTTGATGTAGGCATGTTTGACGCTCTTTCAGACCGTTTTGACGGAATATTTAAGCGGTTGCGCGGTCGCGGCCGCCTTGGCGACGCCGAAGTTGATGAGGTGTTGCGCGAAATCCGCGTGGCACTGCTTGAGGCCGACGTAAACCTTAAGGTCGCGCGATCACTGGTAAATCGCATTCGCGAACGCTGTGTAGGTGAAGAACTTTCAAAGAGCCTCACCCCGGCCCAACAAGTCATCAAGATAGTTCATGAAGAACTAATTCAAACTCTTGGTGGCGAGACCATGAAGGTCACCTACGCCTCCAAACCACCCACCGTAATCCTCATGGCAGGTTTGCAAGGTGCGGGTAAGACCACCACCACCGCCAAACTGGCTCGCTGGTTTAAGTCGCAAGGGCGTAACCCGCTTTTGGTGGGTGCCGACTTGCAGCGTCCGGCGGCGGTTGAACAGCTGCGAACCTTAGGGCGCCAGGTAGACGTCGATGTTTGGTCAGAACCAAGCGATCCAGTCACGGTGGCCCAAAAAGCGTTGGATGAAGCTGCTCGCTTAGGTCGTGATGTGGTGATCGTTGACACCGCTGGCCGGTTGGCAATTGACGAAGAACTGATGGAGCAGGTCCGTCAGATCTCTGAGGCCGTTAACCCGCATTACACCTTCTTGGTCATTGACGCCATGACGGGTCAAGACGCCGTGAATACCGCCGAGGCATTTCATAACACCTTGGCTCTGGATGGCGTTATTCTCACCAAATTAGATGGTGATGCTCGAGGTGGTGCTGCATTATCAGTTAAAGAGGTTGTAGGTCGCCCTATCGCCTTTGCTTCAACGGGTGAAAAACTAGAAGACTTCGAGCAGTTCCATCCCGATCGCCTAGCTGGGCGAATTTTGGGCATGGGCGACATGCTCACGCTTATCGAAAAAGCAGAGGAAGCCTTTGAAGCTGAGCAAGCCGAAGAGGCTGCCGCTCGGCTCCTGGAAGGTACCTTCACCCTCGACGATTTTCTTGAACAGATGCAACAGCTCAAGAAAATGGGGCCGCTGCAAGGCATTATGGGCATGTTGCCCGGTATGCCCAAAGAAGTGCGTGATGCCGAGATCGATGATCGCGAGATCGCTCGAATTGAAGCCATGATTCGCTCGATGACTACCCAAGAGCGTGCCAACGTTGATTTAATCAATGCCTCACGTCGAACCCGAATTGCTAACGGCTCTGGCACTAGCCCTGGCCAAGTTTCGCAGTTGGTTAAGCAATTCAAAGAAGTACAGTCTCTAATGAAGAGAATGGGTGCCTCACCTGCGATGATGGGGCGCAAGAAGGGCAAGAAAGGCAAGAAAGGTCGCAAAGGCGGTCGCGTCACCCCTAAAGGTGCCATGAAGCCGCGTTTCGACCCGGATGATCCCTTGGGTCTATCTGCCTTGGGTGACTTGCAGTTGCCCGGCGGTGGCCCGAAGTTGAAATAGGACCCCAGTTAGGTCAAGACTATACAGTCGCCCTCGCATTGGAAGGGTGCTGTGCTAGCAGTGTTCGCTGACAGCAAAAACGAAACAGGAAGAGAACTACGTGGCCGTAAAGCTCCGTTTAATGCGTATGGGCAAGAAGAAGCAACCCACTTACCGTGTGGTGGCGGCTGATTCGCGTTCCCCACGCAATGGTCGGTTTATCGAGATCGTTGGTGTGTATGAGCCACGCCGCGAGCCGTCGCTCATAAACATCGACAATGAAAAAGCAGTGAAGTGGTTGCGCAACGGTGCCCAGCCCACCGAAACCGTTGAGAAGCTTCTAAAGGTCTCTGGTGCTTGGGAATGGTTCAAAACCGGTAACGCCCCTGCCCCTGCCCCAGTCGAAGATTCCGCAGCTGTTTCAGCCGAGAGTGCCAACGCATCGTGACCGATTCGCAAAATAGCAACGAAACTGCGCTCGACGAAGGCTCAAACACCGGTGCTCCTACCGCAGTGGCAGTGCTTGAGTACTTGGTACGCAATGTTGTAGACGACGCTGACGGGGTCAAAGTCAATGTCGAGTCGGCTGGCGAATCTCGTTTAGCTCTCAACGTGCAGGTTTCACCGGGCGATATGGGCCGAGTCATTGGCCGGCGGGGTCGCGTGGCAAATTCCATTCGCACGTTGGTTCGAGCCGCAGCAGCACGTGACAATGTCGAAGTCGACATTGAGTTTGTAGATTAAGCGACCTGTAATGGCCGACCGTTTAACGGTTGGGCGTGTATCCAAGCCTCACGGATTATCCGGTGAGGTGTTGGTGCTACTCACCACCGATCGTCGCGAAAGAGTCGCACCTGGCACCATTCTGTATACAGGTGAGCGCCAGCTGCGTATCGAATCCGCTCGTCCTCATCAAAACGGTTGGTTGGTTTGTTTCGAAGGAATAGACAACCGAGAGGCAGCCGAGGCGATCCGAGGACTCGAACTTTCCGCGCCTCCCTTGGTAGATGATGAAACCCTTTGGGTGCATGAGCTGGTTGGTTCGGTTGTACTGGAAACGAACGGCACCGAGCGGGGGATCGTAGAAGCCGTTGAAGCCAATCCAGCTAGTGATCTTCTGGTGCTCGAAACAGGGGCGTTGGTTCCCTTAACCTTCGTGGTTGAGCATTCGGCCGGACGCATTGTAATTGATCCGCCGGAAGGCTTGTTCGAGCTCTAGCCGCTATATTGCGCGGACCCATCTTCATGCGTATTGATGTTTTTACTTTGTTCCCCGAGATGATCAACACCTTCGCGGCCATGAGCTTGATCGGACGCGCCCAAGAACAAGGTCTGTTGAATATCACGGCCCATGACCTGCGGGCCGAAGCCACCGACATTCACAAAACTGTCGATGATGCACCATTTGGGGGCGGTGCTGGCATGGTCCTGATGCCCGAGCCGGTGTTCGCGGCTGTTGAGGCTGTAGATCCGCCCCGGCCCTTATTTCTGTTAGGACCAGGGGGACGAACCTTTAACCAGTCTATGGCTAAAGAACTAGCTCAATTGGAAGGATTCTCGCTGCTGTGTGGCCGCTATGAAGACGTCGACCAACGCATCCGTGAGCACCTTGTGGACGGGGAAATTTCACTGGGGGACTTTGTTCTGTCCGGTGGTGAAGTGGCCGCTATGGCAATTTTGGAATCGGTGGGACGCTTAGTGCCCGGAGTGATGGGCAACATGGCCTCTGCCGATGAAGAATCTTTTGCCAACGATTTATTGGAATACCCGCAGTACACCCGACCCGCCACATTTCGTGGATGGACAACTCCGGCCGTTCTTCGCTCGGGAAACCACGCTCTAATTGCCCGTTGGCGCCGTGCACAGGCCTTGGCGCGCACCGTGGCGCAACGACCCGATTTGATCGTGCGACGAGGTGGAATTTCACCCGAAGAGGCTGCCTTGTTGGCCGAGTTCGACTTAGGGCTAGACTCGGAAGCGGATTGAAGCTGCCGCCACTTTGGCAACGCCACGCTAATCCTCTATCCTAAAGAGTCCGCTTAGAACGGGTGAGCGCCTAGTTGTGCCCCCACTCTCTTCTCTCTGCGCCAGGAGCGCCTTCGATGCAACCCACAGACATAGTTGACCGCAGCAGCCTTCGCGACGACATTCCCGATTTTGCTCCTGGGGACACCCTAAAAGTTCACGTTCGAGTGGTTGAAGGTACCCGCGAGCGAATCCAGGTTTTCCAAGGTGTCGTTATTCGCCGACAAGGTGACGGAGTTCGTGAGACTTTCACCGTACGTAAGCTCAGCTTTAGCGTCGGGGTCGAGCGTACCTTCCCGGTGCATTCGCCAGGCATTGCCCAGATCGAGGTTGTGAGCCGCGGTGTGGTACGTCGCGCCAAGCTTTACTACCTACGCGATCGCGTTGGTAAGGCCGCCAAGATTCGCGAACGTCGCGACCACTAAGGGCCCTCGCCCGCAATAGCTAAACCACCGGGTAGGAATTGAGCTAAGCGGCAAAATTGCTTGCTAAAGCCTGTTGCGCTCGGCTTAAAAACAAGCCCTTCGCGCTCTTCTTAGCGCTTGACTGTCACAGGTCCTCTTTAAGGTTGTGGTGTATGAACACTACATTTTGAAATAGAGGTCACCATGAGCAAACAACGCCAAGCCCTAGGGGCGTGGGGCGAACGTCAAGCGGCCCGCTGGTATCGCGACCAGGGCTATTCGGTGCTAGATCAAAACTGGCGCTCTCGTCAGGGCGAATTAGATCTGATCTGCCAGCGCGGTGAGTTGCTAGTTTTTTGCGAAGTAAAAACTCGCTCTAGCACTGCTTTTGGGCTGCCCGAAGAGGCGGTCACCTACGCCAAGCAAAGGCGTATTAGGTCTTTAGCATTTGAATGGTTGTCGCAGCACCAGGTGTATTCACCGCAGCTACGGTTCGATGTGGCCGCGGTTTTGGGCAACCAAATACGTGTTTTGGAAGCGGCATTTTAGATTGCTTCGTTGCTTCTCTAGCGAGTACGCATCTCGTCAGGCACATGTTCGGTGTCGCCAAGGCGGTACAAGGTAAACGACCAGCCGCGACCAATTCGAATGGGGCGAATCACACTAAATGAGGCGTGAAACATTACGAAGCGTTCCCATTCCCACGGAATGGGTTCGATCCCAAGCAGATGGCTAGTAATTACAGCATTAGTGCCAGCGTGGGCCACTATCAACACTCGAGCCGACTCATCATCGATTTCCCAAAGGGGTGGGTCGTCGACAATCGGCGTCACTCCCAGGGGTGCCAGGGTGCTTCGAACTCCGTGTGAGATTCGGGCATAGAAGTCAGCAAAATGTTCTCCGCCATCAGGCATCCCTTTCCAGTGTTCCGACACGGGTCGCGCAAAGGCCCGTTTGAATCGTTCGTCAACTTCTGAGGTAGGAGTACCGGTCCAGTCGGGAAATTTCACCTCTTCGAGCCAGTCAAGGGTTTCCGGTATGGGCAAGTCTCGAGATTTGAGAATTGGCTCCGCCGTTTGCTGTGAGCGCACTAACGGTGAAATGTAGACCGCATCGAAATGCTCATGAGCTAACCGTTGCGCCAACAGATCGGCTTGTTCGTGACCACGCTCGGTCAACACCGGGTTGCTAATGGTCAAACCATCTCTTGACCATTCGGGTTCCGCATGGCGAACAAGTACTAATTCCAAGTCTTCATCCTCTAGTTGAGTCAGCTTATGAAAATGTGGGGACGGCGTTTAACGGCGTCCGGGTCGACGTCGAGCCCGGTTAACCCAACAGCCGCGATGCCAGTGACGCCTCAGGTCGGGTTCTTCTTTGGGCACGGCCACCATGTGTCCGAGACCTGGTGGAATGTCTTGATTACATCCCGGGCATAGGTATGTTTTTCGAGCCTGATAAGGCTGAATAAACGACACTTCAATGTTGTCGTCGGCCCTGCCATAGCCCGCGCTGGGGTCAGCGTTCATGCTCAAAAGTCTAGAAGGGATTGCCAAACATTGCCCAGGCCACGGCCAAGGCAGTGATGGTGAGCCCAGACACTACGAAGGCAATGTCAGCCACCCGTGATCCACGGTTAGGGCGAAAAGGGTTTAGTCCCATGGGGCTAGTATCGTCGAGCCAATGTTGAAAGTGCAGTTTCTGGCCCACAAGTTAAGTCGCATTACAGGTGCCTTGGTCGCTGGTTTCCTCATGGTACTGACGCTCTCGGCGTGTGCCACCGATGAATCTCCTGAAGTTCCAAGCTCGAACGGGACTACCGACCCCGTATTGGAACAAGGCCGAAGCGTATTTTCATCAAACTGCGCCCGTTGCCACGGTTCGAGCGGGGGAGGAGGGGCGGGCGTAAAGCTCTCTCAGGGTCGAGCTGTCGAACTGCACCCCGATATTGCCACCATGATCGAGGTGGTGACCAACGGTAAGAACGGTATGCCGTCGTTTGGGAAAGCTCTTTCCGAGGCTGAAATTGAAGCTGTTGTCCGCTACGTGCGCGAAGTTTTATAGCTAGGCCTCTTCCAGCCCGACTCTTTTAACTGTCACAGCGGTACCGTATGCTTTGAGTACTTCCCCCTCCTTTTGGAATCTCTCTTAGGAGGGTTGTGGTGACAGCCACTATCCCATCAGCCACGCTCTTAGGGGTGGAAGGTCGGCCTATAGCGGTCGAAGTCCATGTTTCATCGGGTTTGCCTAGTTTCAACATTGTTGGCTTACCCGACGCCTCGTGCCGTGAGGCACGCGACCGTGTTCGCGCCGCCTTGCTATCAAGCGATTTCGGTTGGCCAGCCGGTCGCATCACTATCAATCTTGCGCCCACAGGTTTACGCAAAGCCGGTTCTCAACTCGATTTGGCTTTGGCCGTTTCAGTATTGGTTTGGCTTGAAAAGCTAACGCCAACCCAGATTGCTAATACTGCGTTTTTGGGGGAACTAGGCCTCGACGGCACCATCCGTCCCTTAACAGGAACAGTGGCATTGGTCGATGCTATTGCCAGTCCGAAGGTAGTAGTCCCCAAGGGTTCCGAGCATCATGCGGCATTGGTTGGTCGACACGAAATATTGGCTGTTGCCCATCTCCATGAACTGGTTGAGGTTCTGAGTGGCACTCAACCGTGGCCACCAATTCCAGACCCGCCGCCAGCTCTTCCACCTAAATTTGACGACTTGGCCGATGTGAAAGGTCAACCGTTTGCCCGTTTGGCGGTGGAACTAGCGGCCGCTGGTGGACACCACTTGCTGATGGTCGGTCCTCCGGGGTCGGGCAAAAGCATGTTGGCCAATCGCTTGGTTGGGTTATTACCGCCGCTCGAACAGGTCCAGTCGCTTGAAGTCACCCGCATTCACTCGGCGGGTGGTCTTCCAATCAACAACGGGCTTGTTACCCACGCTCCGTTTCGAGCTCCACACCATGGGGCATCAACGGTGGCCATCACCGGTGGTGGTTACGCACAGATGCGTCCCGGTGAAATTTCGCTAGCTCACCATGGGGTGCTCTTTCTTGATGAACTGGGCGAATTCGCCGCTGCTACGATCGACGCACTGCGCCAGCCCTTAGAAGAAGGCGTGATTCGTGTAAGTCGAGCATCTGGCACCGTAACTTTCCCGGCGAGGGTGCTGTTGGTGGCTGCAATGAATCCATGTCCTTGCGGCTACGGAATGACCTCGGCTTCCTGTCAGTGTTCGATTTCGATGCGGCAGCGTTACCGACGGCGGCTATCGGGACCAATTCTCGACCGTTTCGACCTGCGTATAGATATCGCTCCGCCAGCACCAACCGATTTGCTCTCAAGCGCCAGTGCGGAATCTACAGCGGTGGTGGCCCGTAGGGTCTTAGCAGCGCGGGCCAAGGCCCAAGAACGTGGTGTTACCTGCAATGCACTGCTACCTAGCAATGAACTCGATCATTGGGCACCACTTTCCAAGAGTGCAAAAACAATTGTGGAAGCCTTATTACGCACCGGCTATTTAAGCGGTCGTGGTTTGCATCGGGTGCGGCGTGTCGCGCTCACTATCGCTGACTGCAAAGACGACGATGGTCCACTCAGTGATGAACATCTAGCGTTGGCGTTGCAGCTGCGGTCAAGTTCCATGTTGCATGGTCACCCCGAAAGGTCGTCCTATGGAGCAGCTTGAGTCGGAAGAAACACAAGCCGCCGCGGTTGCAATAGCAAGTTTGCCCCTCATGGGTCCCATCCGCATGTCGGCTCTAGTGCGACGATTTGGTTTTCAGCAGGCCTGGCAAAAGCTGCAGAGTGCTTCATGGACTCGTTATGCAGGTGTTGCGCGCACGGTTGGGCCACAGGCCGCGAACTTGGCTGAATCTTGGGCTAGAGCGGCCCGAGACATAGTCCCTGAGGTGTTGTACCAGCACCACCAGAGGGCGGGTGTCGACATTATCCCGTTGGGTTCGCCGCGTTTCCCTTCTTCTATAGCACTCGATATCGAACCACCGATGGTGGTTTTCGCCCGCGGTAACATTCACCTCACTCAAGCCACCAGCGTGGGTATAGTAGGCACTCGTGCCGCCACCACTTTTGGCAATCAAATAGCCTATGAACTGGCCGATCTATTAGCCACTGCCGGTATTAACATCGTCTCTGGTTTGGCGCTCGGGATTGACGGTGCGGCCCATCGAGGAGTGCTAGCAGGCTCGGCTGGCCGGGTCTCACCAGGTGCGCCCATTGGGGTCGTGGCTAGCGGACTTGACGTTGTGTATCCCAAAGCTCACAACAAGCTTTGGCAGCAGGTGGCCGAACGAGGAGTCTTGTTAAGCGAATGGCCTCTTGGGACGGTGGCTCAAAAATGGCATTTCCCAGCTCGTAATCGTTTGATCGCAGCGCTGAGCAAAATTTTGGTTGTCGTTGAGTCGCACGAGCGGGGTGGTTCGCTGTTGACTGCCGAGGAAGCCCTTAAGCGGGATCGTTTGGTAATGGCGGTGCCTGGATCAATCAGGAGCCCGGCCTCATCAGGATCAAACCGTTTAATAGCCGATGGTATGACACCAATTTGTCAACTAGATGATGTCCTAGTGGCCTTGGGTCTAAGCGGTGCAGTGGAAGTACCGCCGAGCGATCCTTCCAATACGGGCCCAACACACGACTCAAGTTCCGCTGCGGGTCTCGATCAAGGCGACGCAGCGTTGTTGGACCATCTCGGATGGCAGCCCGTAATGCTTGATGAACTGGCTGAACGGGCAGGGCTCTCACTCGCCGAGCTGTCATTGCGTTTGACGCTCCTCGAAACAAAAGGTTTGATCACGAGGTCAGCCAGTGCCATCGAACGGGTTCGCTAACCATGGTCCGAATGCGTGAAAGCCAGTCAGATTCACCAATACCGGCGCTAAGTTATAGCCATGCATTGGGCGATCGACGAGTTTGTAAGGTCATTGACAGGTGTCAGCGACGCGACACGTCAAGCGTATCGACGCGATCTAACGGCGTTTCTAACTTGGGCCGACCGTTTGAAGCTCGCCTCGCCCGACCAGCTTTCCAAAAAAGTCTTGCGTCGCTATTTGGCCTACCTGTCGACACGGGGCTACGCACCACGAACCATTGCACGTCAGGCATCCTCGCTACGTCGATACTGTGCTTGGGCACAAAGTGCGGGCTATCTGCAACACAATCCGTCCGTTGGATTATCGGCACCACAAGGCAGCGGACGCCTACCGCGGGTGTTGCAACGCGGCGAACTCAAAACATTGCTCAAACCAGAAAACCTCGACCCGTCCCCTCTACAGCTACGCGACCAGGCAATTCTCGAGTTGCTGTACGGCTCGGGCCTGAGGGTGGCCGAGCTTTGCGGCTTAAATCTAACCGACGTCGACTTGAAGCAACGTCAAGTACTGGTGTTTGGCAAGGGCGGGAAAGAGCGCTTGTTGCCACTAAGTGGCCCATCAGTGGGGGCACTTTCGGAATGGCTCGATGGGCGGCGTGCTTTGATACCGGGTCATCAGCCGCATTCCACCGCTGCACTCTTTATAAACCAGAGATCCAAACGCATCACGCCGCGCGATATTCGTCGCATAATCGACCGTCGTGCGGCCAACCCAACCAGCCCCCATACGCTCCGACATACTTTTGCTACTCACCTGCTCGATGGCGGTGCCGATCTACGTTCTGTCCAAGAGCTGCTCGGTCATGCCGACGTGGGTACGACTCAGATCTATACTCACGTCAGCAGCGAACGTTTAGCTCGAGTTCATCAAGCGACCCACCCGAGAGCGTAATAGCGACCACGACCATGAGCATAGATAGTGACTACGTGGAACGGCTTTGGGCCGATTACAAGTCGGCCCCTTCCAGACCATTGCGCGACCAGCTAATTTTGCATTATGCGCCGTTGGTAAAATTCGTAGCTAGCCGTATCGCCACCAACCTTCCTTCTAGCGTGGATCAAGGCGATTTGGCGAGCTACGGAATGTTTGGCCTGATCGATGCCATCGAAAAATTTGAACCTCAACGGGGATTCAAATTTGAAACTTACGCCACAGCTCGCGTGAAAGGCGCGATCTACGACGAACTACGTTCCATTGATTGGGTTCCTCGATCGGTTAGAACGAAGGCCAAAGCGGTTGAAGCCGCCTATGCCACCCTCGAGGCATCGCTCCATCGAGCACCAACCGACGCCGAGCTGTCAGTAGAACTTGATCTAACGGAAGAACAGCTACAAATAACGCTCGGCCAAATTTCAGCTGTTGGTTTGGCGGCGCTTGATGAACGCGTCTCTGGTGGGAACGGCGAGAGGGACTACTTCACCCTAGGCGACATGATTGCTGATCGACATGACGGGCCTGTGGCTCGTTATGAAGAAAAAGAAATACGAACTTTTCTGGCCGAGTCGATTAACCGAATGTCTGACCGCGAACGCATCGTATTAACGCTCTATTACTTCGAGAACATGACCTTGGCCGAAATCGGTGAGGTGCTCTCCGTCACCGAAAGCCGTGTGAGCCAAATTCACGGCAAAGCAGTCTTAGCGCTAAAGGCTCGAATGGACGCCTTTTCGCGGGCAGTGCACTAATCTAACTTCCTTCGTTTCACGCCTTCCCCGTCAGGATCTCCTTTCAGGAGGGCGTTTTCTTGCGTGCCATATCTCGTTTCCTGATCGTGGCTTTAATCGCTAGTGTGCTGGCCCTCATAGAGCCAGCATCAGCCGAAGAAATTACAGTCGGGCCGGTTGAATATCATCACCCCGTCGATGCCAAGGTCATCGCAGAGTTCCGTGCCCCAACCACGCCATATGGTCCCGGCCACCGGGGCATTAAGTACCAGACCGAGAGCGGCACAGTTGTGGGTGCGGCCGCCGCGGGTGAGGTGATTTTTGCTGGCACAGTAGCAGGGGAGCAACACGTTACGCTGCGCCACGCTGATGGTCGTCTGAGCTCGTATTCCTACCTAGACAAGGTGACGGTTGCTAGCGGTCAATGGGTGACGAGCGGCCAGACGGTGGGCCATAGTGGCGAAATGTTGCATGTCGGCATGCGTGAAGGCGGCAAGTATATAGACCCGCTGCTGTTCTTCGGCACGGTGGTACTAACAGTTGTGCTAGTACCCGAAAATGAGCCGGGTGGTGAGCTTTGGAGCGCAGCTCATGAGGCCGCGCAACTGGCTTTGGCTGTTGCCTTTGACAACTCGGGCTTTGGCTTTGGATCAGTGTGGTCCGCAATGGCGAGTTTTGGCGATGATTTGTTAGCTGGTCTTGGCGGGCTATCTAGCTTCGGTCTCGTTTTCGCCAACTGGGTTATTGAGAACCTCGTTGATCCAGTATTGACCGTAGTGCTAACCGTGATTAGCACGGCCTTGCTCATTGGTCTTGGGCCTGAGCTATACGGGCTCTTATTGGCGCATTCACCGATCGAATTGGTGCGTCACTTATACCAATCCACCCTTGAATGGTGGGAATCAAGACGAGATTGCACACCAGCGTCCACCCAGCCCACTGCTCCTCCGCAAAGGCGAGTAGCGGTCTTGGTAGACGGCTTCGACTCCGAATCGGCCGGCGGCAACATTGGAAATCTACCCCTCAAAAATTTGGGCTACGACCCGACTGATGTTCTTCGATTCAGCTATGAAGGCGGGCGCACTCCGGCTCTTCAGAGCGATGAGATCACTGAAGTTTCGCTCGAACTGGCCGACATTCCAATTAGTAGCTACGACAAAAATTCATCACGACGCCAGCTCGCCGACAAGGGAGTGTTGCTGGCTGAGCTGCTGACCGAGGTAGCTAGTAACACTCCTTCTGGCCTCGAGGTTGACCTTTACGCCCATTCACAGGGCGGCATCGTGTTGCGATTAGCGTTGGACAACCTGGCTGCTACCCCAGAAGGCCTGGCGGTGATCGAGCGTTTGGGTCTGGTGGCGACTATAGATTCACCTCATGCGGGTGCCGACTTAGCGGCCGTGGCCACCATCTTGACTTCAAACCCGCTAGTGGGCGCTGGGGTGGCTATCAGCCCGCTTGAGAATAAAGACCCCAACCGGGCAACAAATCTCAACCAATTGGCGACCGGCTCTGAATTTATGAAACAGCTGACGCAGCAGGAACTACCAGCCGGACCTAACTACTACGCACTGGCAGCATCGGCCGACTTGACCGTGCCTGCATCGCACGCTCGTTTAGAAGGAGCTACCAATGTCACAGTGTGGGCCGGTGCTAAAAACCCGCACAGCAGCGTCATCAAACACTCATCTACTGAACGAGAATTAGCTTTGGCCCTAGCTGATATGGCACCCACCTGTGTTGCCTTCCTCAGTTTCCTGGGGAACCTCGTAACTACCACGGCCGTGGAGATTGGTTCAACGGTGGTAGGCATTGCCGCAGGAGCGATTGCCACTCGAAGCTTCGGAGGCCTACGTCTCTTGGATAATGGCACTAGCCAGTTATCACCCGGTTATTGATCACCTGTGACTTCGGCTTTCGCCTCTACAACCGCTAGAGTAGCTCGGGGTCAAAAATGACCCGGTCTGTGTTTCACAGGTCTTTCATTTCCAACTACTCACGTTGCACCGCCTTACGGTCGCTTTGGCGCCGGTGTTAACGGTTAAACCGATAGAGGAGACGACATGGCAACTCCAGTCGTAACTATGAAGCAATTGCTCGATGCGGGTGTCCATTTTGGGCACCAAACTCGTCGCTGGAACCCGAAGATGAAGCGGTTCATCCACGGCGAACGTAGTGGCATCTACATAATCGATCTTCAGCAAACATTAGATCGCATTGAAACCGCATACTCTTACATCCGCGACACGGTTGCCGATGGCGGTACCGTTCTATTTGTAGGAACTAAGAAGCAAGCACAAGACCCCGTGCAGTCCTACGCCGAGAAGTGCGGAATGCCCTATATCAACGAGCGTTGGTTGGGCGGCATGCTGACTAACTTTGAAACCATTTCAAAGCGGGTTGCCAAAATGCGCGAATTCCAGCGCATGCGGGCCTCAGGTGAGTTCGAGGCCATGCCTAAAAAAGAAGCCCTCTTGATTTCGCGTGAGCTAGACAAACTAGAACGCAACCTGGGCGGTATCCGTTCCATGGAACGACTGCCCGACATTATTTTCATTTTGGATACCAAGAAAGAACACATCGCAGTTACCGAAGCGAACCGACTTGGTATTCCCATTGTGGCAGTGGTTGACACCAACTGTGATCCAGATGTGATTCAGTACGTGATCCCCGGCAACGATGACGCCATTCGCTCCGGTGAGCTGATCTGTCGAGTGGTCGCCGATGCCGTCGGTGAAGGTCGCTTTATCCGTTCCCATAGCGGTGCCGACGAGGGCGCACCTCAAGCTCGACGTAGCCTTCGTGAAGAAGACGAAATTGCGGCACAACAGGCCGAAGCCCGTCGCCAAGCAGCACTAGCCGCAGCTGAGCGCGAGGCTCGTATCGCCGCTGCGGCTGTCGAAAAAACAACTGAAGCATCGGCTGAGCCTGCTTCTGAACCTGCCCCTGAAGCCCCAGCAACGGGCGAGACGACCGAGGAGTCGCAAGCTTAATGTCTAATTTCAGCGCTAAAGATGTACAGGCCCTTCGCCAGGCAACTGGTGCTGGGATGATGGATGCCAAAGCCGCTCTCACCGAGAACGATGGTGACTTCGAAGCCGCTACGAAATGGCTACGCGAAAAGGGTCTGGCCAAGGCAGCTACTCGCACCGATCGCGAGAACGACCAAGGTGCGGTGGCACTGGTCGAACGCAACGGCAATTTTGGCTTGGTTGAACTGAAATCTGAAACCGACTTTTCGGCCAAAGCTGATGACTTTGTCCAGGTTGCCGACGATCTAGCGGTCGCGGTAGCTGAGCGAGGCGAAGCGGCGGTAGCCGAGCACGCCGATGCTGTCGATCAGCTGACACTATCGAAAAAAGAGAATATTGCGGTCGGTAAGGTGGTGCAGTGGACCCCTGGTGATGGCACCATCATCGACTCTTATCTACATCGCCAAGACGGTCGCGGCGTAAATGCCGTATTGGTCGAAGTTCAAGGTGGAACCGTAGAGCTTGCTCATGATATTGCCGTCCATATTGCCTTTGCTAAGCCCAAGTTCCAAGCCCGCGAAGACGTTCCAGCCGAAGCGGTAGAGACCGAACGGGAAACTTTGGTGGGTATCACTAAGGCGGAAGGCAAACCCGAAGCGGCTATCGACAAGATTGTGGAAGGTCGTTTGAACGGTTGGTTCAAAGAGCGGGTGCTTCTTGAGCAAAGCTTTGTGAAAGATGAAAAGCTCACTGTTGCTCAGCTGCTAGAACAAGCTGGCGCAACACTAGTACGCTTTGAACAGGCCGTAATTAACGGTTAGACGCTTTATCCTCAGCCAAAGGAGCGAGAATGTCGCAGAATGCGGGACGTCCCGCTCGGTGGTCCCGGGTTGTTGTCAAAATCTCCGGGGAAGCATTTGCCGGGGGTGCCGAGTTCGGTATTGACGGCAATACTGCGAAACGCATCGCACAAATTTTGGTTGACGTAAAAGCAGAGTTTGACGTTGATATTGCCGTTGTCGTAGGCGGCGGCAATATCTGGCGTGGTATGACCGGCGCTGGTGCTGGCATGGACCGAGCCCAAGCCGACTACATGGGAATGTTAGCTACCGTCATGAACGCGCTAGCTCTCCAAGACGTGCTCGAGCAGCTAGGTTTGCCCACCCGAGTCCAGTCAGCCATACACATGCAACAGGTTGCAGAACCCTACATCCGCCGTAAGGCCATCCGACATTTAGAGAAGGGTCGGGTCGTCATTCTTGCTGGTGGAACGGGTAACCCCTTCTTCACCACCGACACGCCAGCGGCTTTGCGTGCCGTGGAAATTGGTGCCGGTGCGTTGCTCAAAGGCACCCATGGCGGCACCGATGGTATCTACACTGCCGACCCCAGGGTTGATCCGAGTGCTGTGCGGCTCGACGAGATTTCCTATCTCGATTTCATCCAGCAAGGTTTGCAAGCCATGGATCCAACCGCCATTACCTTGTGTATGGAGAACAATTTGCCAGTGGTTTATTTCGACCTTTTGGGTGAAGGAAATCTGAGATCCATACTCGCGGGCGAATCGATAGGTACTCTGGTTAGGTGATGTCTTGTGAGCGATGAACTTTTCGGTCTGGTACTCGATGAAGCCGATGAAAAAATGGCTAAGGCTATAAACCACGCGCGTTCTGAATTTTCAACCATTAGAACGGGCCGTGCCGCACCAGCCTTGGTTGAACGATTGGCAGTCGAAGCTTATGGCGAAGAAATGCAGCTAGTGCAACTTGCCAGTTTCACAGTTCCCGAGGCTCGCCAGTTAGTTATCACCCCGTTTGACAAAGCCAACCTAGGTCCCATCGAAAAAGCGATTCAACATTCCGATCTGGGATTAAGCCCGAGCAGTGACGGAAATTCACTGCGGCTTATGTTTCCCCCTCTCACTGAAGAGCGACGTAAGCAGTTGGTCAAGGTAGTGCGAAATATGGCTGAAGAGGGCCGAATCGCAGTGCGCAACCTACGCCGCGACGCTCGTAAAGAACTCGATACGCTCAAGCGCGACGGGGACATCTCTGAAGATGACTTGCAGCGGGCGGAAAAAGAGTTGGATCAGCGAACTCAGCGTCAAGAAGCCGAGATTGACAAAGCGCTTGAACTTAAAGTTTCCGAGCTGTTGGAAGTCTGACCTATCTAGCTAGCGGTATCGTACTGCTACGCACTAGGAGCTCCGAATATGGACGATCGCCCGCAATCAGAACGCAACGAAGAACCTTCTTCGGATGTGCAGGGCCACCACGAAGACCTCGAGTCGACGCCGCCTGGCGACGAAGCCACATCTTGGGGTGAGCCTGACAACGGCGATGATCTCAACAAGCCCGGCCAAGCGTCCGACGGGGGCGACCCGGCTGAAGGTTCGAACCGGTCGACCTCGGGAACCATTTTGCCTCACTGGACCGAGCCGGCCACCGGTGAAGTACCCAAGATTTTTGCTCGAGAATCCACTGACGACGATCCGTTAGCAGCGTGGTCTACCTTGGCCTCGGCACAGCCACGATGGCGTGACCAGGCTTCTGACTGGGATGATGACGAGCTTTCAATCTTGGCCGAAGGATTGCCAAGTATTGAACCTCACGGTGATCCAGGTGAAGCTCGAATGTTTTCTTTTGACGATTTAGCTGAAGGCGAACCGACTGCTGTGACCGGCGACGAGAACTACGAAACTTCACCGCAATACGACGAGTACTACGCCACAGAAACTGCCTACCGCGGCGATGAATACGCAGACTACGGTGATTATGGCGATTACGCTGATGCCCCGTCGTCTGGGCGCAACATGGGTCAGGCTGTCGGTGTTGGGGTAGCCCTGGCAGCGGTGGCGCTCGGTGCTTTTTATATGGGTCCCAAATATGCCATGGCGCTAGTGGCCGTGGTTCTGGTGTTCGCCGCCATGGAATTCTTCGCCGCTATACGAGAAGCTGGTTATCGACCGCCAGCGCTGGTCGGTGTGGCCGCGGCGGCTTTCATTCCACTAGCCGCTTATTGGCAGGGCGAGGCCGGTGTGGTGGTGGCGCTAACACTTACTCTCTGGGTGGGATTGTTGTGGTATTTAACCGATGTGGGCGGTGAACATGTTGTTCCTAACCTGGGCGTCACCCTCTTGGGGGTTATATACGTTGGCGTCTTTGGTTCCTTTGCGGCTCTGCTGTTGCGCGCTCCCCACGGCATTGGGCTTTTGGCGGCAGCCATTATCGGCACCGTCGCACACGATGTGGCTGGTCTCTTTGTAGGTCGGGCCATGGGACGTTCGCCCCTTAGTGCCGCGAGCCCAAATAAGACCTTAGAAGGTACCATTGGTGGAATGGTGGCAGCTTTGGTAGCCACCGTAGTTATCACCGGTCGTATCCATCCCTTTAACTCGTTTGGGCACGTGTTGGTTCTCGGCTTGGTGATTGCAGTGGTGGCCCCCTTAGGAGACCTGTGCGAATCGAGATTGAAGCGTGATCTTGGGATCAAAGATATGGGAAGTATCCTGCCAGGCCATGGCGGCCTACTCGATCGCTTCGACGCCTTACTCTTTGTTTTGCCAGCTACTTATTACGTGGCCCGAATCTTGCTCTAGTGAGCCCGAGGCGTGATGTCGACGCCGTCAAAAGTAGCAATTCTTGGTTCGACTGGTTCGATTGGTACTCAAACCCTCGACGTAATAAACAGCGCTCCAAACGATTATGAAGTTGTGGCCCTTAGTGCCCATTCTTCGGCGGAAGCCCTGGTGGCTCAGGCCCAACGTTATAAGCCGGCCCTGGTCGTTGTTTCCGATGAAGAAGTAGCTTCCAGAGTTCGCGGACAACTTCCCAGCCAAACTGAGATCATGCTGGGTACCGAAGGTTTCGCTGAAGCGGCCCGCTTATGTGATGTGGTGGTTAATGGTGTGGTGGGTTTTGCTGGTTTAGCGGCCACGATTGAGACGCTTCGAGCTGGCAAACGCTTGGCTTTAGCCAACAAGGAATCACTAATTGCGGGTGGACCTGTCGTTAGGGCGGTCGCCCAAACTCCGGGTGCCGAAATTGTGCCTGTTGATTCTGAACATGCCGCGGTGCATCAGTGTTTACGCTCAAGCGACCGGTCGGAGGCCTTAAGACGAATTGTGTTGACCGCTAGCGGTGGCCCTTTCCGGGGCTTTTCGGCCGAGCAGTTAGCGGCGGTTTCAGTTGAAGAAGCCCTAGCGCATCCGACTTGGTCAATGGGTCCGAAGATCACTATCGATTCCTCGACCATGATGAATAAAGGGCTAGAGGTGATCGAAGCTCACGAGCTTTTTGATGCTAGTTACGACCAGATAGAGGTCGTCATCCACCCTCAGTCCATCGTGCATTCAATGGTGGAATGGAGCGATGGCTCGACGATCGCACAAATATCCGAGCCCACCATGTGCTTACCGATTGCTTATGCTTTGGCCTATCCAGATCGTCACGATACGGCTTTTGGAGCCATGGATTGGCGTAACCCAACCACTCTAGAATTTTTCCCGCCAGATTTAACGGCGTTCCCAGCCCTCGGCCTTGCCTATGAAGCAGGTCGCGCGGGTGGAAGCATGCCAGCGTGGTTAAACGGCGCCAACGAAATAGCTGTCGCTGCATTTCTCGGTGGTTCAATTAGGTGGATAGACATAGTTGAGGTCTGTAAACGCGCCATGGCCCGGCATGATGGGGGAGAAGCTGATTCTCTCGAAGCTGTAGTCCATGCCGACCGACAAGCCCGCCACGCCGCCCACTCAGCGGTACAGGAGCTTTCATGACAAGCGAAACCCATTCTTCTAACAACCCGTCCGTGCCCAGTGATGAAGGCGACATGGTCGAAGTTCGCTCGAGTTGGTTACCACTAGTGGTGTTGGCGGCGGCCATTGCACTGCTTGGTGTATGGGCGGGGCTTTCAGCGGTCATTGTTGTGGCGGCCATTGTGGTCATGATCTTCCTCCACGAGCTGGGTCACTTTGTCACGGCCCGTGCAGCGGGCATGAAATGCACCGAGTTTTTCATTGGCTTTGGACCCACCATTTGGTCGTTCACCAGAGGTGAAACCACCTATGGGATCAAAGCCATACCGGCTGGTGCCTACGTGAAGGTCATTGGAATGACCAACTTGGAAGAGGTCGACCCGGCTGATGAGGCCCGTACCTACCGACAGAAGCCGTATTGGCGTCGCATGTCAGTGGCGTTGGCTGGTTCTGCCATGCACTTCGCCCTGGCGCTTTTGTGCTTGTTCGTGATTCTGGTGGGGTTTGGAGAATACCGGGACGAAGCCTGGACGGTTGGTCGCTTGGCAAGTATTGACGCTGGAGCGCCTAGTCCTGCCAGCCAAGCCGGTATTGCCCTTGGCGATCAGGTCGTGGCCATCGACGGCACTGATGTGGCGACCTTTGAAGAACTCCGTGATCAAATCTTGTCGCATAACCCGGGCGATGTGGTCACAGTTGAGGCCGTGAGCGGTACGCAAAGCCGCATGGTTTCCGTTGAGCTTGGTGATAACGGCGTTGGTGGTGCGTTTCTCGGAGTTGGCCCAGAATACGCATTGCAACCGGTTTCACCCGTCGAGGCGGTACCTCAAGCGGTGGGAGATTTTGGGCGTTACGCCTGGGAATCAACACGTTCGTTGGTCAGCTTCTTTTCGCCTTCGGGCCTGAAGAGTTTTGTGTCGATCGCCTTTAATGACACCAGTTCGGGCACTTCTAGCGAAGTGGTACCTGGTTCAACGAACAGCCCTGATGAAGTAGAAGGCCGGGTGATCTCTATCTATGGAGCGGCTCGAATCGGGGCCCAAGCCGCTGACACCGGTGTGGTGCCGTTGCTCGGGTTCTTGGCACTGATCAACATCTTCATTGGAATCTTCAACCTGGTCCCTCTCTTGCCACTCGATGGTGGACATGTGGCGGTGGCTACCTATGAACGCCTGCGCGAGCTAATTAGTCGACGACCCAATCGATACCATGCTGATGTGGGCAAACTTATGCCACTTACATATCTGGTGGTATTTGTGCTCATTAGCATCGGGTTGCTTTCTCTGTATCTCGATATCGCAAACCCCATTAACCTCAACTAGCAATCTCAAATGTAAAGGTACGATCCAATGGACGCTGGTTCAATTACCTTTCCGCGGCGCCAAACCCAACAGATCAAGGTGGGTTCGGTTCTCGTAGGTGGCGGGGCTCCCGTCACGGTTCAGTCGATGACCACCACCAAAACGGCTGACGTGGAAGGTACCCTGCAACAAATTTACGCTTTAGCTGCGGCGGGCTGCGATATCGTGCGCTGTACTTGCAATGAACCCGAAGCCGCTGAAGGTCTTGCACGCATAATTCCACGTTCGCCAGTACCGATTATTGCTGACATTCACCACCAATACCGCATGGCTTTAGCAGCCCTTGAAGCTGGTGTTCATGGTTTGCGTCTGAACCCGGGCAATATTCGTCGAGAAGAGCACATTAAGGCGGTGGCGCGTGAAGCTCGCGACCGCGGAGTGTCGATACGTATTGGGGTTAACGGCGGCTCATTAGACCCGGCACTGTATGAAAAATACGGTGGCCGTGTTACCCCCGAGGCCATGGTGGAATCGGCCATGATCGAGCTCGACTATTTCAATCAGGTTGATTTCAACGACGTCAAAATTTCGGTCAAAGCTTCGAATGTGCCGCTAATGATCGAGTCATACCGCCAATTGGCCGACGCGACCGATCATCCTTTGCACCTTGGTGTTACCGAGGCTGGACCACCACCGGCGGGCATTGTTAAAGCGACCGCTGGTATCGCCACCCTGTTGGCGGAAGGCATCGGCGACACGATTCGCTACTCGCTTACCGCCGATCCGGTGGAAGAAGTCAAAGCGGGCCGGGCGCTCTTGGAAGCGATGGGCTTACGTGAACGCAAAAACGTTGACTTGATTGCGTGTCCCAGCTGTGGCCGCGCCGAAGTCGACGTGATTAAAGTTGCGAACGATGCTTTGGCGGCGTTTGGTGAGCGGGAGATTCCGTTGCAAGTGGCGGTGATGGGTTGCGTAGTAAACGGACCGGGCGAGGCGCGCGACGCTGATTTGGGTATTGCGGCCGGACGTCATCGTGGTCATCTGTTCGTGAAGGGCCAAAACGTGGCGGTTGTGCCCGAAGACGAGATGGTCGATGCCTTGGTGGAGTGGGCCGAGTTCATTGTGGAGCACGGCACCGATGCCGCCTTGGCTCGTGTCGATACCGAAAAAGCGCAGCGTGAGGCCGAAGCGGACCGTAATGCGCTGATAGGCGAAAAGGGTCCCGATGTCAATGCCAGTGAGGCTCGGATCCAAACGATCCGTACTATCACTCGCTAATTAATTTCCACTGCTGGCAGTTCTTCGGTGTCAAAGCGGGGCTGATCATCTTCATCCCACGCTTGGGGGTCGAGAGTAGCTACAAGTACTGATGATTCAGCCGGATAGCTGGCGTAGGTTGATTGGTCTTCTGGCGCGATTGGTGCCCTCTTGGACATGCGATACATGGCGTAGGCCGCGATGGCAATGTGCACCCATGCTAAATACCAGAAATAGCCACTTGGCCCTACTTTGGCCATCGCCGCGGTTACCAAGATGGGGCCAGCTACCGAGCCGATACCGTTCACAAATATCAGCTGACTGCCAGCGCCAACCACATCTTCGGGTGCCATGAAATCGTTGGCGTGGGCGTTTGCTAACGAGTACAGCGGAAAAATGAATCCACCCATGGCAACCGCCAGAACATAAAGCATGGCACCGCTCGGGAAGACGATTCCTAGCATGCAGACCCCGGCCGAGAAGAAGGCGGTAATGGCGATCATCTTGCGGCGGTCCATTCGATCCGACAAGGCACCGATCGGCCATTGCAGCGCAGCTCCGCCAAGAATTATCAACATCATGAAGATTGAGGTCTGGGCCAACGTGAAACCAGCGAGCTGCGTGTAAATAACGCCGGCACCAAATACGGCACCAGCGGCAGCGCCAGCCACTAGGGAACCCACGACACCAAGTGGCGCGGCCGCATAAACCGAAGCTAACGACACCTTCTTTGGCTGGAATAATTGTGGTGAAGAAGTGGCTGAAAGTGAGGTCGGTACGAGCGACAACGAAAACAAAATTGAAACGATGAGGAAAAGGCGGGCGGTGGCCGGATCACCGATATTAAGTAGTAGTTGACCTGCGGCCATACCACCGTTGGCTACCACCAGATAGATGCTTAACACACTGCCTCGGCTTGAGTTGGTGATGTCGCTGTTGAGCCAGCTCTCAGCCACCACAAAAAGCCCGGCTAGACCAAAACCAGTGGCCAAGCGACCGACAATCCAGACACCGGGATGGACCACTAGCAGATGTACCAGCGCCGATGATGATGTGATGGCAGCTAGTGCTGCGAAGGTGCGGATGTGACCCACGTTGGCCACAAATCGAGGTGCTTGCTTGGAACCGATAAGGAACCCTAGGTAATACGAAGACATGACCACGCCGGTGGTGGTCGTGCTGAAGCCTTCGAGGGCGGAGCGCAGCCCCACCACACTGTGCAAAAGGCCAGAGCCGACCATGAGCAAGCCCATGCCTACGAACTAGGCCCATTTTTCGTTTACAGTGCGGCGCAGCTCGGTGGGTTGGTCAAATTCTGCGGACACGGCGAGGTCAGTTTGGTTCAACAACGGTGGTGAGCTCGGTTTCGGTTTGTGGGGGTTAGTGATTAATGAACGGGTACAGGTCTGGGCTGGCTATGGATAGGAAGTAGTGTGTAATGCACTATGGCTAGCCGTGTATTAACCGCCCAGGCTGAGGACTTCCCTCGCTGGTATCAAGATATCGTCCAGAAAGCAGAATTAGCAGAGAATGGGCCGGTGCGCGGCACAATGGTCATACGACCATATGGATACGCTCTTTGGGAGTTAATTCAACGCCAAGTCGATGATCGTATTAAGGCCGCTGGGGCTCAAAACGTTTCGTTTCCGCTCTTCATTCCCCAGTCATATTTCGAGCGAGAAGCCGAGCATGTAGAGGGTTTCAGCCCCGAGTTGGCGGTGGTAACCCATGCTGGCGGTAAAGAGCTAGAAGAACCGGTCGTGGTACGCCCGACCTCCGAAACGGTTTTTGGCGAATACATGGCGAAGTGGATGCAGAGCTATCGCGACTTACCCATGCTGTTGAACCAATGGGCCAACGTGGTGCGCTGGGAAATGAGACCACGGGTGTTCTTGCGCAGTACCGAATTCTTGTGGCAAGAAGGGCACACTGCTCATGCCAGCGAAGAAGACGCCCGAGAATACGCGGAAACAATACTTTATAACGTCTACCAAGATTTCATGGTGAAAGAGCTGGCCATGCCGGTAATCGTGGGCCGTAAAACGCGTCGTGAACGCTTCGCTGGGGCCACCAACACCATGACCCTTGAAGCTATGATGCGCGACGGCAAAGCCCTACAGATGGGTACGAGCCACGAGTTAGGTCAAAACTTCGCTCAAGCTTTCAACATGATGTTTTTGGATCAAAACGGGTCTCAACAGATGGCTTGGACCACCTCATGGGGGGTCTCAACTCGAATGTTGGGCGGACTCATTATGAGCCACGGTGATGACAACGGGCTGCGAATGCCACCAAATGTGGCCCCGATTCAGGTTGTGGTGGTGGTAGTTCGCGACGATGAAGCTTGCCAGAGTGTCGCATCGCAGCTTGTCGACGAGCTGAAGGTCCACGGGATTCGCGCTCGACTTGATGATTCGGTCTCGGTTTCATTTGGTCGGCGAGTAACCGAATGGGAGCTAAAGGGTGTGCCAGTACGCATAGAGGTTGGGCCCCGCGACCTTGCGGCTAACACGGTTAAAGTTATCCGGCGTGATCGTGATCAGGGCCAAGATGGTCGCGACGCAATGGTGAGTCCCACACAAGCATCGGGCCTCGTTGTGGAATGGTTGGAGCGGATCCAAGACGACTTATACACCGAAGCTGAGACGCGACGTAATAGCGCCATAGAAGAGGTCACTACGCTGGCCGAGGCTATTGAGGCCTCGAGAGTAGGTTTCGCCAAGGTGCCATGGTCGGTGTTGGGTGAAGATGGCGAAGATACTCTGGCAGAATCGGGTGTAACGGTGCGCTGTCTTATTCGCCCTGATGGGCGGCTACCTCGTTCGTCAGAAGAAGCCGATTTAGTAGCTGTGACAGCTAGGGCCTACTAGGGCTTCACTTGTTGGTCCCGCTCCGGGCTATACTGGCTAGTCGTTCTTGTACGCAAGTCGCACAAAGGCGTGGGCACTGCCCACGCCTTTGTTGTAATCGGTCACTTAAGGAGGTTCGTCGATGAGTAATATTGACCGCGTTCGGCCCATCGCCGAGCCCATTATCGCTGCCCGAGGCTTCTCGCTCTATGACATTGAGGCTCACGGGCCGGTCATACGAGTAACGGTCTCGTCACTTCGTGAAAACGAGAACCCAAGTATCGACGACCTGAGCAGTATCAGTCGTGAGTTGTCGCGGATGCTCGATGACGTCGACCCAATCGGTGCTAGCTACACCTTGGAAGTCTCAACTCCGGGTTTAGAACGAAAATTACGAACGCCAAGTCATTTCGCTGGCGCAGTTGGCGAAACCGTGAGCATTAAATTGCGCCACGCTATAGATGGTCAACGTCGGGTGAGAGGCACAATTGAAGAGACCAACGACACCACGGTTTGGCTTCAGCCCAGTGAGGCTGAGGCGAGCCTCGAAATACTTTTTGAAGATATTAATTCAGCCCGCACTGTTTTTGAGTGGGGCTCAACCGCCGCACCGGCCGCTTCATCCCGCGAGCAGGTAGCGCCCAATAGGAGGTCCACACCATGAGTAACCCTGAAATGATGGAGGCTCTTCAAGCGCTAGCTGCTGACAAAGGGATTTCGGTAGAAACCTTGTTCGCAGCGCTAGCCGACGCCTTAGAGTCGGCTTACAAGCGGATGCCCGATGCCCAGGAGTATGCCTGGGTAACGATCGATCCCAACACCTTCGAAATTCGTGTCATTGCCCAAGAGCTCGACGAAGACTATGTGCCCTTTGGGCCAGAAATGGATGTTACGCCAACCAACTTTGGTCGTATTGCGGCACAAACGGCGAAGCAGGTCATGTCACAGCGCATCCGTGAAGCGGAGCGCGAGCTCAAGTATGAGGAATACGCTGGCCGTGAGGGCGATATTGTTACCGGTATTGTCCAACAAAGCGACAATCGCTACACCCTTTTAGATTTGGGTCGGGTCGAGGCGTTGTTGCCACAGGCGGAACAAGTTCCCTACGAACGGCCTGAACCGAACTCACGTTTAAAGGCCTACATCGTTGAAGTGCGTAAAACCGCCAAAGGCCCACAGATCGTGGTGAGTCGAACCCACCCCGGCTTGATCAAGCGCCTTTTTGAGCTTGAAGTACCCGAAATTGCCGATGGGGTAGTAGAGATCAAGGCCTGTGCCCGCGAGCCCGGTCATCGCACTAAGATCGCCGTCTATTCCAATGACCCCAACGTCGACCCCGTTGGTGCGTGCGTTGGAGCCCAGGGAATTAGGGTTCGCATGGTGGTCAACGAACTACGAGGCGAAAAAATCGACATTGTGCCTTTTGCTGAAGACCAGCAAGACTTCGTTATGAAGGCACTTTCCCCAGCTAAGGTCAAAGAAGTTCACATCGACCAAGAGACCGGTACCGCCACAGTAATTGTTCCCGACTATCAGCTCTCCTTGGCCATTGGCAAGGAAGGACAAAACGCTCGTTTGGCTGCCCGGCTAACTGGTTGGCGGGTTGATATCAAAAGTGAAAGCCAGCTGCTCGAAGATGAAGCCTATGCTTCGGAAGAGTGGGCGGAAGGGGAGTGGGTGGTTGATGCGGAAACCGGTGAGCAGGTTTGGCGACCAGCTGAAGGTGGCCCCGCTTTGTCAGCCGAAGAATGGTCGGCCGGTGCCGGTGAAGACCACCCGTTGGCTGATGAAGGGCTACCCGTAGACCTCGACTTGGAAGGCGAGGACGACGGTTACGACTCACCTGAGGTTTACGAAGACACCGAAACTTCCGATCCGAATGAGATGGAGGCCGAGGAATAGGCCCGAAGCTTCGAACGTCACTGCGAACTTGCATTGGCTGTCGAAAGACCACCGAAAAATCTAATTTAGTACGGATTGTGCGGCTATCTGTGCGAAGTCTGGCCCTAGGCCCTACCCTAGGAGGACGTGGTGCTTGGCTTTGTGCCAATTCCGCGAACTGTGCCGTTCTAGCCGCTAAAAGAAGGTCCTTCGATCGGGCCTTTCGAGCACCTGTGTCAGATGCTGCAATAGAGCAGTTTCTGTCGGTGTTCGTGCGCGACGGTGTCGTGCGCGAGAATGAACATAGAACCTTGAGCACATTGAGCAACAACGAAGGGGCTGGATAGGACCTTGGCTGCAAAGATCCGCGTGTACGAACTAGCAAGAGAACTCGGGCTAACCAACAAAGAGACGCTCGATCTCTGCGACGCGCTTGGGGTCGGTGTGAAAAGCCATTCCTCTAGCCTCGTGGAAGCACAGGCTGACAGAGTTCGTCGTCGCGCTGAGCGTGACGGTCTTCTGAAGAAGAATGAAGAAGCCCCTGCTCAAGCTACGGCCGCTACCGAAACCACAACCTCTAAGGCTGAACCGGCAGCTCCGGCTGCCCCTAAAGCCGCCCCGGCCGCAAAAGCGCCGAAGACAGAATCCGCCACTGGCGCGGCCCAAAAGGTCGCCACAGCTGAAAGCACTACCGAGACGACCAAGACCACACCAACTCCGGTTGCTAAGACCGAGGCCGACGCAAAGAGCGAACCGGCACCTCCTGTCGCACCAGCGGCATCCTCTGTGCCGAGCCAAGCACCGAAGGCACCACCGGCGCCTAAAGTTGCACCGCCTCGGCCTGATCGCCCCGCGCCTAAAGGCGAATCTGGTGGTACCCCGCTAGTAACCTCCAGCGGTGGTGCTCCAAGTGCCCCCCGTCCTCCGGCACCCGAGCGGCGCACCCCGCCCAAGGCGCCTCCTGCGGCGCGTCCGGCCGGGCAAGCACCTCCAGCTCGACCTCCAATGCCACCGGCACCGCGACCAAGTGGTCCTCCTCCCGGAATGCCGCCCGGAGCACCAAGGCCACCGATGTCGGCTTCGGGTAAACCAATTCCACCTCCTCCCGGTCCTCCAGTATCGCGTTCGGGCAAGCCCATTCCGCCGCCTCCTGGTTTAGGCGGGCGCGGCCCAGCACCAGCACCAGCACGAGGTCGTGGTGGTCCTGGCCGCACCGGCGCACCCGGTGGTCCTGGGCCTTCTCGCACTTCGGCACCATCTGGTACCGGTCCCCAAGCTCCAAGCGGCGGTCGCCCCTCTATGCCCGGTTCGCCGCCTCCTGGTGGCGGACGCCCTGGTGGCCGTCCCGGCGGTGGTCCACCGACTCAAAGTCGTAGGCCGCCTCGTCGTCGTAAAGGCCGTCGTCGTCGTTCAAGTGACGAGCTTCAGCCGATGGATGCACCAACCTATACGCCTCAAGACGCCGCGGTGCCAACCGGCACGGTGGTGGTCGAGCGCGCTTCAAGCCCGCAAGATCTTGGTCCCAAGCTGAACCGTACCGCGGCTGACGTGGTGCGTTTCCTCATGCAACAAGGTGAGATGGTTACGGCCACTCAGTCGCTTAGCGATGAGATGATCGAGCTGTTCGCGGTTGAGGTCGGAGCCGATATTCGCCTGGTCGACCCGGGTGAAGAGCAAGAAGTCGAACTTCTCAAGATGTTAGAAGTCGATGTGCTTGAAGAAGCCGAAGCCGACGACGAAGATGCCCCATTGCGTTCGCCAGTCGTAACGGTGATGGGTCACGTTGACCACGGTAAAACCACTCTGCTTGACCGCATTCGTAATGCCAATGTGGTCTCAGGTGAAGCCGGTGGTATCACTCAGCACATTGGTGCCTACCAGGTAGAACGCCAAGGTCGTCTCCTCACCTTTATTGACACGCCTGGTCACGAAGCTTTCACGGCTATGCGAGCTCGTGGTGCCAACGCCACCGACATTGTCATTTTGGTGGTGGCGGCTGACGACGGTGTTATGCCTCAAACGCTTGAAGCATTGAGCCACGCTCGCGCGGCAGGTGTCCCCATTGTGGTCGCGATCACCAAGATTGACCGTGAAAACGCCGATCCCAATCGGATTATGCAGCAAATCTCAGAACATGATTTGGTGCCCGAATCTTGGGGTGGCGACACCATCGTGGTCGAAGTTTCTGCTCCACAGAATCTCGGAATCGACGAGCTGCTCGACAACCTTTTGGTCATTGCTGACCTGGAAGAGCTACGTGCTACTCCCGATGGCCGAGCCCGTGGCATTGTGCTTGAATCGCACCTCGATATTGGTCGCGGTGCGGTAGCTAGTGTCTTGGTACAGCGGGGCACTTTGCGAGTCGGCGATCCGCTGGTAGCGGGTGCTGCTTGGGGTCGGGTACGAGCGCTCATCAACGATCGCGGCGAACAAGTCAAAGAAGCTTTGCCGTCGACACCAGTCGAGGTTCTGGGCCTGTCGGATGTGGCCCAAGCTGGAGACGATTTCATCGTGGCACCCGACGAACGTCGTGCCGCCAAAGTGGCCGAAACGCGCGAGCATTGGCAGCGCTTGGCCAGCCAAGGTCGCGACGCCCACGCCATGAGTGGTGGTGCCCGACTGGAAGACATCTTCAGCCAAATTCAAGCCGGTGAAGTTGCCACCTTAAATCTCATTGTTAAGGCCGACGTAAACGGTTCTTTGGAAGCTTTGAGCGAAAGTTTGAAACGCTTAGAGCGTGATGAAGTGAAGCTTTCGTTTGTTCACCGTGGGGTTGGCGGCATTAGCCAATACGACATTCAGTTGGCAGCGGCTTCAAACGCCACCATCATCGGATTCAACGTTCGGCCCGATCGCAACGCTCGAGAACTTGCGGCCACCGAAGGCGTAGAAATTCGTACTTACGAAGTCATCTACAAGGCGTTGGAAGACATTGAGAACGCGGTGGTGGGCATGCTCGCTCCCGAGTTCGAAGAGGTCATCACCGGTGACGCCGAGGTTCGTGAAATCTTCCGGGTGCCGCGTATTGGTGCCGTGGCTGGTTGTTATGTAACCAACGGTGTTATCACCCGCGGTTCACTGGTGCGGTTCTTGCGTGAAGGTACCGTGATCTGGAAGGGCGAAATTTCGTCGCTGCGTCGCTTTAAAGATGATGTGCGTGAAGTTGCAGCCGGTTATGAATGCGGTATTGGTCTCTCCGACTTCCAAGACCTCAAACCTGGCGATGTAATTGAGACTTATGAAGAGCGAGAGATCGCCCGAACGTAAGTCGCTTTTGCCCTAGATTTCAAAGATTGGAAACATGCCGAACAAACGAAGCGGTGGCCGTCGGCGACCCAGCCCTAAACGGCACTATCCGCGCACTGCTCGTCTAAAGCAGCTGTTTTTAGAGATTCTGGCCCAGGAACTGGCTCGAATCGATGACCCCCGCCTTGAGCTGGTCTCATTTGTAGACGTGGAAGTAGACCCTGACCTGAATTGGTCAGTGGTTTATTTCTCGGGTCCAGCCGATATTGACGACGACAACTTTGACGCCGAAAACGCGGTGATTCGCGAGGCGCTAGATGAAAATCGGATTCGCCTACAAGGCGCAATAGCCGCTGAAGCACGTATTCGTCGCACTCCTGAGCTGCAATTCAAGGCCGACGAAGTAGCTGCTGGTGCGGCGCGCATTGAAAATATTTTGCGTTCACTACCCGAGCTCCAGGCGAATGATGACGATGATGATCCCCAAAGTGCGAGCGATTCCGAATCGCTGAATGACGTAGCGCAAGACGGTACGGCTCGAGCCTCTGGTGGCGACGTGGACGGTCAAGGCAACTAGCTGCGGTGGCACGACGCGCCAACACCAACGGTCCCGACGGCTTGGTGCTTATTGATAAATCTCCGGGGTGGACCTCCCATGATGTGGTGGCCAAACTACGAGGGGTCCTAGGCACTCGCAAGATCGGCCATGCGGGTACTCTCGACCCCGACGCCACCGGTCTTTTGGTGATCGGAGTGGGCCGGGCCACCCGTTTGCTGCGGTTTGCTACGTCGCTATCGAAAACCTATGAAGCTTACATTGCGTTGGGTGTGGAAACAACAACCTTGGACGCTTCTGGCGAGGTCGTAGCCACCCACGACATGAGCGATGTAACCCCAGAAGCCGTGCAGGAAGCGGCAGCACAACTGACCGGCGATATTTTGCAGGTGCCGCCAATGGTCTCGGCTATCAAGATCGAAGGTCAACGGTTGTATGAATTGGCCCGGGCCGGTGTTGAAGTTGAGCGCCAAGCACGGCCCGTTACGGTGAGTCGCTTTGATGTTTCGCCGTTGGCAGGCCAAGACCACGTTTATTACGCCGAAATAGATTGTTCTTCGGGAACCTACATCCGAACTTTAGCGGCTGACCTCGGACATCTATTAGGAGGCGGTGCTCACCTCCAATGGTTGCGTCGAAGCGCTATTGGCACATATAACGTGGACCAGGCTTCCGCCGTAGAAGCACCACAGTTATTGCCCATGGCCGAAGCGGTGCGTGGCATGAGCCAGTGGATCGTGAGTGATGAACAAGCGGCGCTGGTGAAGAACGGTCGAATGTTCCCTCTTGGTGACTTGGCCGAAATCGGGTCATCTCCGTGGGCAGTCTTCAGCTCAACCGGTGAACTATTAGCAGTTTATGAACCTACCGCCAACGGCATGGCCAAGCCCACGGTGGTGTTGGCGAGTTGAGCCGGCTTGGTTCCCAATTCTTCCCAATCTGGTATGGCAGGCACTTTGACCGGTAGCGTTCTGAGTGTGCAGTTGATCGACGAACGCGACACGAACGCGCCACGCCTAAGCCAAAGTGCGGTGACCATTGGGGTATTCGATGGCGTACATTTAGGGCACCAGCTCGTTATTGGCGAAACCAACCGGATTGCTACCGAACTCGGTGTGCCAAGCGTGGTAATAACCTTTGAACCACATCCGGCCTCGGTGGTACGTCCCGAATTTGCGCCCCTCATGTTGGCCACCTTCGAGCAACGGCTCGAACTCCTTGGAGACGCTGGAGCCGATTACGTTTACGTAGTGCATTTCGACCATGAACGTGCTCAGGAAGCGGCCCCCGATTTCGTGGATGAAGTCCTGGTTAACCGCCTCGGTGCCAAAGCGGTAGTGGTGGGCGAGGATTTCCGATTCGGTCATAACCGTGGGGGCAGTGTGGCGTTGCTCGAAGAGATGGGCCAAAGCCGTGGCTTTGTAGCTAAAGGCTTAAAACTGGTGGCCGATGACGGCCAAGAGTCCAACGACACAACCTCAATTTCTTCAACCGTGATCCGCAAAGCCATTGCCAACACCCAGGTTGAAGTGGCTGCTGCGATGCTTGGACGTAACTATGAACTTCGTGGAACCGTAGAACGCGGTGATGCCCGTGGGCGCGACCTGGGTTTCCCCACCGCCAACATTGCGGTACCGCATTCCATGTGCATTCCCGGCGATGGAATTTATGCCGGCTATTACGTTCGACCTGATGGTGCTAGGCACATGGCGGCTATCAGTCTTGGCCGTCGACCTACCTTTTATGAAACGGCCTCAGTCTCGCTGCTCGAAGCGTACCTATTAGATTTTAGTGGCGACCTGTACGGCGAAGAAGGCCACGTTGAGTTCGTAAAATTCTTACGTCCTGAACTGAAATTTGATTCGATCGAAGCGCTCATTGATCAAATGCGCCTTGATGTCGATGCCACACGTGAATTGCTTCGTGCCAAGGAGGACGCAAGCTGACTACCGCCGAAATGGAAGAGACCGAAGAGCCGCTCGAGCCCCTCACTCTTAGCGAACTGCTCGACCTAAAAGAGGACGAAGCCGACTGTTTTCTTGCCATTACCCCAGCTGAAGGACCACCGAGGCTCTTTGGCGGACAGGTGGCGGCACAATCGCTGCGAGCGGCTACCCTAACCGTTGAAGACGACCGTTTTGTGCATTCTCTGCACTCGTATTTCGTACGGCCTGGCCGACCAGGTGTTCCATTGCGGTTGGTGGTGGAACGTATACGGAACGGTCGGTCGTTTTCAACCCGACGTGTTACGGCTATGCAACATGATGAAGCTATCTTCGTGCTTGAAGCTTCGTTCCACGTAACCGAAGACGGTTTTGACTGGCATTTACCGGCACCTAAGCCCGAATTTGGCCCCGATGAGGCCAAACCTCGCGACATGTTCGGCGGCCACAACCGTAAGTTCCGGTCCCGAGCTTCGATGATGTTCGATATCCGTCCCCTCTACCCGGCCGAAGATTTCGCGATTCACCCTGCCTGGGTGCGTGTCGCCGAGCCATTCGGCGATGACCCGGCTATGCATGCTTGTGGCCTAACCTACGTATCAGATATGGCTATTGTCCGTGCTGCTATCGCCCCTGGAGCACCACTTAGCTGGGGCGGAGCCAGTCTCGACCATGCAGTGTGGTTTCATCGACCGGTTCGTGTGGATGATTGGCTTTTGTTCTCGGCTGAGCCGGTTACCAACTTTGGGGCGCGAGGGTTAGCTAAAGGCACTTTCCACAATGCTGACGGTGTGCTTGTGGCATCAATTGCCCAAGAGTGTTTATTGCGCTCAACCGGCGCACCACCACCTCCCTGAGCGAGAGTCAGCCCACCTCCGAATTTTCTAATTATTCCGAATCTCTGAGAGGAACCACTGATGGCACAAAACCACCCAGTACGTACCGACGATGAACTTCGTAGTGAAGTCACGGCTTGGATACGTGAAAACCTACCCAGTGATTGGGTAGCCGGAATCGACAACAATGACGATGAGCTCTTCGAACGCGGCAAAGCAAGCCTCAATGAACGCGAGTTTCTACGGGCGATTGGTAAAGCCGGTTGGGCAATGCCGGAATGGGAAGTCCAGTATTCGGGTGCTGGGTTAAATGCCCATCAAGCTTCGATTGTGGAAGATGTTAAAGACGAGTACCGAGTCCCTCGTTCCTACAACATTTTGGGCTTTGGCTTAGCGGCACCCACGCTTCGGCAATGGGGCACAGAAGAGCAGCTGCAGTTCTTTTTGTCGGGTATGGCCCAGGGTGATTGGTGGTGTCAACTGTTTTCCGAGCCTGGCAACGGTTCTGACGTGGCCGGTTTGGCGGCACGGGCCGAACGCGATGGTGATGAGTGGATTGTCAATGGCCAAAAAGTTTGGACTTCGGGCGCACAAATTTCGAAATATGGCATGCTAATTGCTCGGACCAACCCCGATGCTCCAAAGCACACCGGTATCAGTTACTTCGTGCTGGATATGGAAGCGCCCGGTGTGGAAGTACGTCCGCTGCGACAAATTACCGGCGATGCCGAGTTCAATGAAGTTTTCTTGAGCGATGTTCGCATTCCCGACAAATGGCGAATCGGCCCAGAAGGCCAAGGCTGGTCGGTTGCCCAAACCACCCTTTTGAATGAGCGAGTGGCACTTTCAGGGGCTTTTGGGGGTGCTGCCAGAAGGCGTCGTGCCGCCGAAGCATCCCAGAAGAGCTCGACCAACACCGGCACTTCCACCGAAACTCAAATACGTGTTGGTGGCTTAACCGGTGGTGCGGTAATCGAAGCACTCATTCGCTTGGCAAAGGCCAACGGTCAGTGGGAAAATCCAGTGATTCGAGATCGAATCATAAATCTCTACATCACCGGACGAGTGAGTGCCATGAACATTGCTCGCGCTGCTGCCGCCCGTAAAGCTGGCGGTCAACCCGGTCCTGAAGGTTCGATCGCGAAGCTCTTCGGCACCGAATTCAACATGGCGGCACAAGTGTTGTCGGCCGACTTGATGACTGGCCCAATGGCTTGGGAAGAAGGCGACGCTGAAGCGGCGCTTAGGGCCCGTTCATTCTTAAGGTCTCGTGGAAATTCCATTGAAGGCGGGACCTCGGAAATTCAACGTAACATCATCGGTGATCGGGTTCTAGGGCTTCCCCGTGAGCCTGACGCCTCGAAGGGTGTGCCATGGAAAGACGTTCCTAGGAACTAGGTTCATGGCTTAGCGTTGATTCTGGTTATTAGTTCGCTCTATTGGTCCGCATGGCGTTGATCGAAAACTGTTTTGGAACGTTTTGATTCCCGGCGAATCAAAAGAACGATCACGCCAAGGGCCAACACAATAGAGCCCATCACCAAATATTGTTCCCAGCCGCCACGGTCGCTTGAAGACTTGGGTGAATGCCCCGAATTGGGACGTGGCAAAATGCCCAAATCGCCGCCTTGCCCGTTATCGATCTCGGTAGTGCTGGTCAGATCGTTTTGGGTTATAACTTGAGCGCTAACCGCTGGCGTTGCCGCCGAGGCGGCCGTGGGTACTAGCAGGTTGAAGGTCACTGCCAATGCCAAGGCCAAGGCCCCCGCACCAAAAATTAAGCTGATTTTGCGCGGCTTGACCGCGGGTTGAATCCACACAGAATGTATCTTGACACGATTTCGGAGAATTCCCACATCAGCCCCCGCTAACAGTGCCCAGCGGATCTGCAACCTGGGCCATTGCGTCGGGGTTATCGAGCCATCCTTGGGGTAGGACGAGTCGTTTCATAGCGTCGGTACGACCCCGAGGGGCACTAATTCCGCTCGGTAGAATTTCAGTTCGTGGGTCGAGCGAGGCGCACATTTGTTGGACATCTTCGAGGGTTTCAAGGTTGTTGGTGCGTTGGCGGACGCTGGCACCAACTGGATAGCCCGCCAAATACCAAGAGATGTGTTTCCGCATTCGGTGAACTGCGTAACGTTCCTGTTCGTACCATTCGATCATCAACTCGAGGTGGCGTAACAACATGGCGCTAACCTCGCCAAGCGGCGGTGGGCCTTGCGCCTTTTCACCCCTAAACACTCGGGCCAAATCTTCAAAAAGCCACGGTCTTCCTAAGCAACCCCGACCGATCACAACCCCATCGCAGCTGGTTTGGTTCATCATTTCAATGGCGTCGTCGGCTTGCCAAATATCACCGTTGCCAAGTACAGGTACGCTGGCATCTACCTCTTCGCGCAAGAGTCCAATCGCCTCCCAACGGGCCAAACCCGAGTAGCCCGCAATGGCAGTCCGAGCGTGTAACGCGATGGCCGCCACCCCAGCCTCGGCCGCGATCTTGCCAGCCTCAAGGTAGGTGAGGCGTTGGTCGTCTAGGCCCATTCTCATCTTGATAGTGAGTGGAACTTCCCCTGCATTGCGCACGGCTTCGGCTACTACCGCGGCGAAAAGGTTACGCTTATACGGCAGCGCAGCACCACCGCCGTTGCGGGTCACTTTGGCCACCGGACAACCAAAGTTAAGGTCGATATGGTCAATCGGCAGCTCGTTAACCAGCCGTTTTACTGCTTCGCCCATAACCTTGGGGTCAGATCCAAAAAGCTGGATCGAACGAATGCGTTCTTGGGGATGATGAGCCGCCATTTGCCAAGAACGCACACCGCTCTCCACCAGGCCCCGAGCTGTCACCATTTCTGAAACGTACAAGCCGCCACCGTACGAGGCGCAAAGCAAGCGATATGGGGCGTCGGTGATACCAGCCATCGGCGCGAGTACAACTGGTTGGGCCAAACTAAGCGATCCTAGACGCACTCTAATATCATGCGACGTGGCTATGCTCTTCGCATAACTGTGGCCGACTGGGGAATGGATGAAAGCTACGACCACCACTGCTAAACGCCTCTTTCAATTGGCAGCAGCAGTGGTCTTACTAGGGGGTGCCGCGGCTTTCGCGTGGTTCAACTACGCGTGGAGCGACCAGGCCAACGAGATAGCGAGCTTTACGCAACTGCCTCCTAGAAGCGGGCTCCCGGTTGAGGTTGCACATGCCGGTGAGTACACCATTTGGGCTGGCGCTGCATGCAGTGGTTATTGCCAAGTTCCACCCAAAGAAGAACTGCTGGAACTGATGGTACTTGGCTTTGAAGGCCCTGAAGGAATGATTCGGCCCGAGCCATTTCCGGGTGAATTGAAGTATCGCGTCAGTGGAACACGCTTTGGTCAAGCGGCTTGGACCATTAATTTCCCCGAAGCCGGTACCTACACCCTGGAGCGACGAAACCTGGGCGTTTCGGCGACCCAGTTACTGCTTGGGGAAGGCCATGGGTTGTCCTCGTCAATTACTAAGGGTGTTTGGATCATTGTTGGCGTCACGGCCGCGGTTAGTGTCTCTTTGGCAGTAGCAGCTCTGGCTGTGCGGCGTAAAGCCATGGCTCAGATGATTGCTCAGGTTGTCGGTAGGTGAGGTAACACCAATCGCTCTACATATTTAGCGATTACATCAACCTCGATGTTCACTGGGCTGCCAACGGGTTTATGGCCGAGAGTGGTTACTTCGGCGGTGTGTGGAATGATGGCGGCCGTAATTGCGTCGCCTAGTACTTCCACAATGGTAAGGCTGACCCCATCGATGGTGATTGAGCCTTTTGCTACGCAGTACCGCAGCAGCTCGGCGGGCACCGAAACTTTCAGTTCCGGTGGCGTTTCGAGCATCTTACCCACCCCATCGACGTGGCCTTGGACGATGTGCCCGCCTAGGTGATCTCCAACACGGGCCGCGGTTTCAAAGTTGATGGGGTCACCTTCATGAAACGATGCCAATGACGTCTTGGCGAGCGTTTCTTCGGAAACGTCGGCATCCCACCAATCATCGCCAAAATCGACCACTGTTAAACAACAGCCATTAACAGCTATTGAATCGCCGAGTGCCACACCTTCGAGCACGTTGGTAGCCCCAAAACGGTAACGCAAACCTTGGCGGTGTATGAACGTGCCCAGCTCTTGCACTAATCCTGTGAACAATTAAACACTCCTGCTTTTACATTGGAAGCGTAGCCTCCAATTCGGGCGGGTCTAAAGATGGTTTTGGTTCGTCTGGCTGCTAAGGTTTAACAGCCGCAGAATTCTGTGTTCTAGCGCGCATCCGCTTCAGTTCTCGCCCAGCGGTTCCAGAAGCCGGGTCTTTAGTCCCATATCGAATAGGATTTCATCTAAGTGGCTGACCTACACCAATTGCCCAACAAGTCGGAAACCATCGCTAACCACCGGTTGCACGACACCGACACGGGCTCTCCAGAAGTCCAGATTGCTATTCTGACTGATCGTATTAATCATCTAAACGAACACCTTAAGTTGCATAAGAAAGACCACCACAGTCGTCGTGGCCTGTTGCAGTTGGTAGGTCGCCGTAAGCGTCTGTTGTCTTACGTGCGTAAGAACGACGTCGAGCGTTACCGTGAAATCATTGCTAAACACGGTTTGCGCCGCTAATCACACTGTGCTCGGGCGACCCTAAGTGGTCGCCCGATTCGTATAAGGCACCCACTTCTGGGGGCCTGCCTAATTGAAATGAATTGTTCCGGCCAGCTGCCAGTTGTGGATCTCTCAAAACTGTTGGGGGCTTCTCATCTGGGAACTGGTCGTCAAACGGGGGAGTGTCCCCCACAAGGAGAATAAATAGAGATGGCTGATCCCATCGTCGCAAGTGGTGCTATTTCGGGCACCGACAAAGAAATAACTCTGGAAACGGGCCTTTTGGCACCACAAAGCCAGGGTGCGGTTGTAGCCACCTTAGGTGGCACCAAGATTCTTGTTACCGCTAACGCTGAAAAGTCCACCCGTGAGGGCATCGATTTCTTCCCACTCACGGTCGACATCGAAGAAAAGCGCTATGCCGCTGGCCTTATCCCCGGTTCCGTCTTCCGCAAAGAGGGCCGACCTTCTGATGAAGCGATTCTTACCTGTCGCCTGATTGACCGCCCGCTGCGCCCGTCATTCGCCGAGGGGTACCGCAACGAAACCCAGATTATTGGCACAGTTCTAGGTGTTGACATGGAGAACCCGCACGACGTGCTGGCCATCAACGCCGCTAGTGCCGCCCTCATGATCTCGGGCATTCCTTTTGAAGGCCCAATTGGTGCCGTTCGAGTGGCCTACACCATTGATGGCCAGTGGATTCCGCACCCCACCTATGCCGAGGGTGATGCCTCCACCTTTGAACTGGTTGTGGCAGGTCGCGAAACATCCGACGGTTCTGATATTGCCGTCATGATGGTTGAGGCTGGCGGTACCGAAAATGCTTGGAACTATTACCAAGATGGTGCGCCGAAGGTCACCGAAGAAGTGATCGCGGAAGGTTTGCAAGCTTCAAAAACCTGGATTCGGGAATCGATAGCGCTGCAGCGTGAGTTTGTGGCTAAAGCCGGAGTGCGAGAAGCCCTCCCGTTTGAGGCAGCCGCCGATTTTGGTGCAGATGTAGAAGCACGTGTTGCCGAGCTTGGCACCGACAAGTTGCGTGAAGCCAACAGCATTGCCGATAAGACACAACGTAACGACGCCAATGATGCTATTTCCGCCGAAATTCATGAGGCTTTGGCGCAAGAGTTTGAAGGCCGTGCCAAAGAAGTTTCATCGGCCATTCGAGCCTTGTCGAAGAAGGTTATTCGTCAACGAATAGTCGATGAAGGCGTTCGTATCGACGGTCGCGGACCTAAAGATATCCGTTCTATTTCGGCCCAAGTGGCGTTGTTGCCAACCGCCCATGGTTCTGGTTTGTTCCAGCGTGGTGAAACCCAGGTACTCAATGTGTTAACCCTGGGCACCCCACGCATGGCCATGGATATCACCTATAAAGACAGTCTTAACCCAACCGTTAAGAAGCGCTATATGCACCACTACACCATGCCACCATTCTCCAATGGAGAAACTGGCCGGGTGGGTGGCACCAAGCGTCGTGAAGTAGGGCATGGTCTTTTAGCCGAGCGTGCCTTATTGCCGGTAGTGCCGAGTGAAGAAGAGTTCCCGTACGCCCTTCGTTTGGTATCCGAGGTCCTTTCTTCCAACGGCTCTACCTCTATGGCTTCGGTTTGTGCTTCGTCGCTTTCACTTATGGATGGCGGTGTGCCCATTAAGGCGGCCGTAGCCGGAATCGCCATGGGCCTAGTCTTCGAAGACGGCAAGTACACCACGCTCACCGATATTTTGGGTGCGGAAGACGCCTTTGGCGATATGGACTTCAAGATCGCTGGTCCTGCCGATTTCGTTACTGCTCTACAGCTCGATACCAAGATTGACGGCATCCCCGCCGACGTTCTGGCGGCGGCCTTGAACCAAGCTCGTGAAGCTCGCCTTCATATTCTTGAAGAAATGGCTAAAGCCATTGCCGAGCCCCGCGACGATGTTGGCCCAACGGCACCAAAGATCATCAGCTTCGAAATCCCAATGGACAAGATCGGTGAAGTGATTGGGCCCAAGGGCAAGGTCATCAACGCCATCCAACAAGAAACTGGTGCTGACATCAGCGTGGATGACGATGGCAAGGTCGGCATCGTTTCGATTGCTTCTTCCAATGGGGAAGTAGTTCGGGAAGCCGAAAACCGAATCAAGCTGATTCTCGATCCACCCACGGCACAGGTTGGCGTGCATTACCCGGGCACCGTCGTGAATATCACCAAGTTCGGTGCGTTCATCAACATTTTGCCCGGCCGCGACGGTCTTCTACATATTTCTAAGATCGGTAACGGTAAACGCATTGACCGAGTAGAAGATGTGCTTGAGCTTGGCGAATCTATTCAGGTTGTAGTGGAAGAAGTAGATTCCCAAGGCAAGGTCTCACTTTCGTTGGCCCAAGGTGACGCCGAAGGTGAAGCTGCTTCGGTGATCGACGTTGATGAAGTAAGCCCAGCTGGTGCTGAGGGTGCAAACGGCTCCGAGAATTCCGGTGGCGACAACTCTGGCGATTCGCGAGAGTATGTTTCTTTCGAAGAAGAGTTCGAAGCCGGACTTGCCAACGATTTCGGTGACCTTGGTCCTGGCCCCTCTCGCTCGGGTGCGCCTGGTCGCGGACCTCGTGGCCGTGGTCGAGGCGGTAACCGCCGCTAAGGCTGAGAGAAACTAAGAGCGTAATGACGAAGCAGCTACGGGTTGGTGTGCTGGGTGCCGCCGGACGGATGGGCCGAACAGTTTGTGAAGCTGTTCTGGCCGATCCAACTCTTGTCTTAGCAGCCGCCGCCGACCCTAGCGCTTCGGTCATCGAAGTTGACCCCAACCTTGGGGTTGACCCAGAGACAACGCTTGTTTGTAGCACCACAGACGAACTTTTGTCGGCTGATGTGAGCGTGGTCGTCGACTTCACTCACATCGATGCCGCTCGCATGAATTTGCGGGCATTGGCCGCGGCAGGTGTTCACGCTGTGGTTGGCACCAGTGGCTTCAGCGAGTCTGATTACGAAACTTTTGGGGCTCTTTTCACGCAAAGTAACTGCGTGATCGTGCCTAATTTCGCTATCGGCGCCGTTTTGATGATGCGCTTTGCCGAGCTGGCGGCACCTTTTTTCGAAACCGGTGAAATCATCGAACTTCACCACAACCAAAAAATTGATGCCCCTTCAGGAACCGCAGTTGCCACCGCTAATCGTATGGCGGCCGTGCAACCAAATTGGGCGGCTGACCCCACCACGAAACAGACCATTGAAGGCGCACGAGGCGCCGCCGCCGCTGGTGGTATTCCGGTGCATTCGCTTCGCCTTGCGGGTTTGGTGGCCCATCAAGAAGTGATTTTGGGCACTGCCGGTCAAACCCTAACTATCCGCCACGATTCGTTAGATCGCTCGTCGTTTATGCCCGGTGTGGTTTTGGCCATCAAAGCGATCGGTGAGCATCCCGGTCTGACGGTTGGCCTCGACGCTCTGCTGGGGATTTAACCGCCAAAAATCTTGTGCCAACCGGCCTATGTTTATAGACGATAGGCGCTCGATTAGGGATTAGGCGTCGCTTTCGGTGTCGCGATCGTTGGTATCGAAGTGACCGTGCTCGTTGGTCACCCGATCCGAGTGGGGCTCATAGGGAGCACTCACGACACCGCCTGACGGCTCGCTCGACCCCAGTTCATCAGCCAATTTGGTGATACCGGTGAGCTCGCCTCCGTCCCGTTTGCGTTCGCTAAAGAATGTGAAAGCAACGGCTGCGATGCTCAACGCCAGCAGTGGCAAGCGGTATTTCGCAATTTGCACTAAGAGCCAATCGAGAGGTCCTGAGAACACGTTCCCAAGCACCCGAATGGCATAAAGTCGTGCAACGGTACCAGCAATATTGGCAGTGGCAAACACCCAAGGGCGCATCTTCGCCGCGCCAGCGAACAGGCAAATCCAGTTGTTGGGCATAGCGAAAACAAGCGGGACGCCAAAGTTTTTGAAATGTTTCTCGGCCCAGCGCAAACTTCCGCCCAAGGTGTTGGTATTGCGTTCTACCCAGCGCACGGCCGAATCACCATAGAACCAACCCAAGACATAAAACAGGGGATCGCTGATAATTAGGCGCAGGAACCCCACCAGGTAGAACTCAAGTGCCCCTAACTGGTTGGTCACTAACGCTAAGTTGCGGTTACGAGCGTTTAGGGTGATTAACAACAGCGGGTGTTTGTCCACCAAGGTGGGCGCTAGTGCATCACCGATATTGGCCAAGATCACCAGCACCACTAGCGGGGCGGACAAGAGCCAAAGTAACGTGCGGCTGGGTTGAGGTTGTGGCTGAGAGCTGTGGTGTTTGCTAGTTACCAAGACTTTCGATTCTGCCACGTTTAGTGCGCTAAGCGAATCCGGCGCGAATTCGTCGTAGCGTCTACTGTGTAAGAACCGTCACATTTATTCAAGTCCTTTGGGGGAACCATGCAAGGTCTTATGCAGGCAAGCCAGCTCACCATGGCACTTATGTTTGAGCGTGCCGAAAAGTATTTTCCCGAAAAGGAAATCGTGACTGCGTTGCCGACTGGCACCGTTCGCATCACCTATGGCGAATGGGCTGACCGCACCAGGCGCTTAGGAGGGGTGCTCGATGACCTGAACATTGGTCCCGATGCCCGGGTAGGTACTTTCGCCTGGAATACGCAACGCCACCTAGAACTATATTTTGCAGCACCGTGTTCTGGCCGGGTGGCGCACACGCTGAATATTCGTCTTTTCCCCGACCAGATGACCTACATCGTCAACCATGCCGAAGACGAGGTTATTTTCGCCGATCTGTCGTTAATGGGACTGCTGGCACCGCTGTTGCCCACCTTCACCACGGTCAAGCATTTGGTGATTATGAATGATACCGGCGGAGAGCTACCAACCTACGACGGTGATATCGAGGTTCACGACTATGAAGAGCTCTTGGCCAAAGCCAAGCCGGTGGAATGGAATGTGGCCGATGAAAATCAGGCTTCATCAATGTGCTACACCAGCGGCACCACCGGGAACCCGAAAGGTGCGCTCTATTCGCATCGATCGGTGTACCTGCACACCCTAACGGCAATGGCCGCCGACGCCATTGGTATTTGTGAGCGTGATGTTGTGCTGCCGGTAGTGCCCATGTTCCATGCCAACGCCTGGGGCCTAGCACACGCTGCGGTGACCACCGGTGCCAAAGTTGTCATGCCCGGACCAGACTTGTCGCCTAAAGGCATAGTCAATCTTATTGAAGCCGAACGCGTTACTCTGGCGGCCGGGGTGCCCACTATTTGGATGGGCGTACTGAACGAAATCGATGGTCGCGACGTCTCTTCATTGCGTGCCATCCCTTGTGGTGGTTCCGCGGTGCCGAAGGCACTTTCAGAAGCATTCCGGGCCAAACTTGGTATGCCCATTTTGCAAGCTTGGGGTATGACAGAAACCAGTCCTGTGGCCTCAATTTGCAACCTCAAGTCGTCCATGGATGACCTTTCGGAAGACGAGAAGGCCGACATCCGTACCTCCATTGGCCCGATCGTGTTTGGTCTGCAGGCCCGAATCGCCGACCCTGATAGTCATGAAGAGCTGGCCTGGGACGGCGAAACCTCGGGTGAATTGCAGGTTAAGGGACCCTGGGTGATCAGTTCGTATTACAACGATGATCGCTCTAGCGAGTCGTTCACTCCCGAAGGTTGGTTAAAGACCGGTGATGTAGCCACCATCGATGAAGAGGGTTACATACGCCTAGTTGATCGCACGAAAGACGTCATCAAATCGGGTGGTGAGTGGATTAGCTCGGTTGAGCTTGAAAATGAGCTCATGGCGCATCCTTCGGTAGCTGAGGCAGCCGTCATTGGCGTTCGTCATGAACGCTGGCAAGAACGGCCGCTCGCCTGTGTGGTGGTACGTGAAGGGGCTTCGGTAACCAAAGACGAGCTAATGGAATTTCTTACGCCGCGGGTTGCCAAGTGGTGGTTGCCTGATGACATTCAATTCATCGAGGAGATTCCTAAGACCTCGGTTGGCAAATTCTCAAAGAAGGATTTGCGCAGCCGTTTTGCCGACTACAAGTTACCCACCGACGCCTAGGGCGACCGAGCGCCTATGGTGCTATTTGTGCTCTTCGCTGCATCTAACGTCGAGGGAGACTTGCTTATATGACCGAGGATAAATCCCGTACCAAAAATGATACGGGGCTTGCGTCGTTGCGTTCGCGGTCAGAAGCAGAAACAGCTCTCGAGATGATGGCCACGACCAGAGCGATTCGGCGTTATAGGCAAGATCCAATCCCCGATGAAGACCTGGCAAAGATCATGTTCGCGGCCACTCGAGCACCATCGGGTTCAAATAGGCAGAGTTTTCGGTTTCTGGTGTTACGTGACGGCCCGAACGCCACTGCCGCCAAGGCATTATTGGGCGCTGCTTTTCGAAAGGGCTGGGGTGAAAAACGCCGCAGTGACGGTTATGAATCTGGTAGTGGTGCCCTAGACAATTCGCCTAAGGCCCGAACGGCCCGAGCCATGGAGCATTTTGTAAACCACTTCGAGCAAACTCCGGTGGTGGTGCTGGCTCTCATGGTGGGCCGCGACGGGCATCTTCGTGATGGAGCGTCGGTTTATCCGGCTTGCCAAAATCTGTTGCTAGCAGCACGGGCGCTTGGCTATGGCGGCGTTTTGACCATGTGGCACTACATGGTGGAAGGGGAATTACGTGAGCTACTGGGAATTCCACCCGAAGTATTCATAATGGCCACGATTCCTCTAGGCGTTCCACAAGGTAAACACGGTCCGGTGAGACGACAGCCAGTAAAGCGGCTGGTGTTTGATGATGCTTGGGAAGCTGAGGCTAGCTGGGCGGATGAGCCCGAAGGAACCAGGCACACCCAGGCCGGACCACCGAAAGTTACTAACGAAAAAGATTCTGGCAGCACGTGACACAAACGCCCAACAACGCGGACAACACGGGCGGCCTCGAAGCGTGGGGATTGACTCCCGAAATTCGCAGCGCAGCCGACGAGATACTTGCTGAGGCGCGTGAACGGGCCCATCGTGGTGCCGACTTGGGTCGTGTGGTACGCCATGACGGTGTAGCGCTGCGGATCGTTACCGCCGAAGGCATCGCACAATATCCAACCCGCAAAAGCATGGGTGCCGCTGTTGTCGGTGACTGGGTAGTGGTGGTCGACGGAGTTGTAGAACAAATTCTTCCCCGCTATTCGCTGTTGCGACGCCGTGACGAGGAACGTGACACCGAACAACGTCTTGCCGCCAACGTTGATCTGGTGTTGATGGTCTGCGGTCTCGATCGGCCACTATCGACACCGCGAATTCAGCGGGCCACTATGTTGGCGCATGAAGCCGGGATTCCGGCCATGGTGGTGTTGACGAAGGTCGATCTAGCTGAAAACCTGGCGGCTGCCGAAGCACAGATGGCATACGATTTCCCCGATGTGGCAATGGTCGCCATTGACTCGGTTTCGGGCCACGGCATTGACGAGTTAGCTAAAGAGCTAGCGGGCAAGAGTGTGGTCTTGGTAGGTGAGTCAGGAGCTGGGAAATCTAGCCTTACAAACGCCTTGAGCGGTTTAGCCCTAACCGCCGTCGGTGAAGTTCGTTCGAAAGACTCCAAAGGGCGACACACCACCACCTGGCGCGAGCTGCACCCACTGCCCAATGGCACCGTGATCGTTGATTCACCTGGGATTCGTTCCATCGGTATCTGGGCCGAGCCCGAAGCTGTCTCGGTGGCCTTTCCCGACATAGAAGCGTTGGCCGAACAATGCCGTTTCAGCAACTGCACTCATACCAGCGAACCTGACTGCGCTGTGCAACTCGCCATTGCCTCGGGTGAACTCGACGAACGGCGCTTGGCCGCGTGGCGTGAGGTTCTAAGCTCGCAAGAGCGAGGTTGGGACTAGCGGCTGAGTAGTTCTTCTCGGCCTGACCTAACCTAGGAAACGTGTATCGGTTCGTTTTAAAACCACGATGGATTCTGTCGCACCTATTTGTGTTGCTAATCGTGGCGGGTTGTTTGATTGCAGGGTTTTGGCAGCTAGGTCGCTGGCACGAAAAGCGAGACCTTATTCATCGCTATAAGGAACTCAGCGCCGTACCGATGGTCCCGGTGGGTGAATTGATTTCAATGGAGTCAACTCCGCAACAAATTCAAGAACTGACGCTACGTCAGGTTCAGGTACGTGGCCATTACCTAGCTGACGAACAAGTAACCGTACGAAATCGTACCTACGAAGGGGCCCCCGGATTTTATGTATTGACTCCACTCTTGATGCCCTCGGGAGAAGCCGTGGTAATCAACCGTGGATGGGTACCGTATTCCATTGGCGAAACGGCCGAGGCAATGCAGGCTGCGGCCCCTCCAAAGGGCGAAGTAGTGGTGGAAGGAACTGTGACCGCCACTCAATCTAAAGGCGCCTTTGGGGCCACCGACCCCGCCGAAGGTCACCTGCGAGAACTCGCCCGAGCCGATATTGCGCGCATTGCACACCAAGTAGACGCCCCAGTGTTGCCCGCTTATGTAACACTTGAGGCACAATCGCCCGCCCCCGGCGATGTTCCGGTGATGGTCGAAGCTGCGCCACCAAATGAAGGCCCACACCGCGATTACGCCGTGCAATGGTTCATTTTCACCTCAATCGCGTTGGGTGGCTACCCATTAATTTTGCGCAAGGTTGCCCGAGAACGCGCCGCAGGACAAAAAGGTTCTGCTCTGCGGCCAAAACGCTCGAAGCTGGTACCGGTCGACGATTAGCCGCTTGCTCAGCGTCTTTGCCCAAAGGCGAGGACTGATAAGCTGGGGCCGATCTAGAATGTTCGTGCCGATTGGTTGAGGGCTGCGACATTTGCTCAACTTGTCAGCCCAGAGGAAAGAATTGTGCAAGGAGTACCAATGGCCCGTTTTGGACGCGTGCTGACCGCCATGATCACGCCGTTCACCCCTGAGGGTGCTCTCGATCGTGCCGGTGCCGCTGAACTTGCCAAGTGGCTTATTGCGCAAGGCAACGATGGCCTAGTGGTAGCCGGAACTACGGGCGAAAGCCCTACCTTGTCGACCTCAGAACATTTGGACCTCATTCAGATCGTTCGTGAGGCGGTTCCCGAGGCCGTGGTGGTGGCCGGGGTTGGCTCCAATGACACCAACTATGTCACCACCATGATTAAAGACGTTAACGACATGGGGGTGGACGGCTACCTAACTGTCACGCCTTATTACAACAGGCCCTCACAAGCGGGGATAGCGGCACATTTCGCAGCGCAGGCTGAAGCCACCGATCTACCTCTCATGCTTTATGACATTCCGGTGCGTTCGGGGCGCAAAATAGATACCGCCACCATTCTTTCGTTGGCTTCCCAACATCCAAACATCGTGGCGTTGAAAGACGCGGCTGGTGCCCCTGGCGCTACTGCTCATCTCCTTTCCGAAGCACCTGATGGGTTCGAGGTTTACAGCGGGGATGACAGCTTAACTCTGCCTCTCTTGGCCGTCGGAGCGACAGGCGTGGTTGGCGTTGCTACTCACTGGTTGGCTTCAACCATGAGGGAGATGATTGAGGCCTTTCTGGGCGGAAACGTTAAGTTGGCGCGCCAACTGAACGCCGCAATGATTCCCTCATTTAATTTTGAAGCTTCCGAGCTAGCGCCAAACCCGGTACCTACTAAGGCCGTGCTCCGGGCCTTAGGTCAGCCGAGTGGCTTTTGTCGACTACCAATGGGTCCCGAGCCCGATGGTTTAGCCAGCCAAGCTCAAGCACTTCTAGCCAGCCTTTAATAACTAAATCATTTAGGTAAGGAACATATTTATGCCAGAGTCGGTTCGCGTCAGCTTTTTTGGGGGGCTGGGTGACATTGGAAGAAACTGCGCTGGAATCGAGGTCGACGGTCGAATTCTTTTGATTGATTGCGGTTTAATGTTCCCCAACCTAGACATGTTGGGTGTCGATCTTGTGCTCCCCGACTTTACTTACCTGCGAGAAAACGCCGACCGAATTGAGGGCTGTATTGCCACCCATGGCCACGAAGATCATGTGGGAGGCCTTTCGTTCTTGTTGCGTGACGCAAAATTCCCAATTTACGGTTCACCGTTAACATTGGGGATTGCCGGTAATCGCATTAACGAGGCCGGTCTACTCGATCGCACCGAGCTGATACCGGTTTACGACGGCGAACGACGCCAAATCGGTCCTTTCGACGTTGAATTTATTCCGGTGACTCACTCGGTTCCGCACGCTTTCGCGACCGCTATTCACACACCGCAAGGCACAATTTTGCACTCCGGTGACTTCAAGCTCGATTTGAATCCGGTTGATGGCCGTCGCACCGATTTAGCCAGGATGGGACAGATCGCTAAGGAATCTGGTGTGCGGTTGTTGCTCGCCGATTCCACCAATGCTGAAGAGGCCGGTCACTCTCGTTCCGAATCGTCAATTGGTGAAGTTCTGATGAGCTTGTTTCAAGCCCATGAAGGACGCCGCATTATCACGGCTAGTTTTGCCAGCCACATCCATCGGGTACAACAGATCGCCAATGCGGCACTGGCTACTGGTCGCACCATTGCGACCGTTGGTCTTTCCATGCAAAAGAATTTTCGCTTGGCTCGTGATCTTGGGTTGCTCGACATTCCAGATCGTTCGATTCGAGACATTAAAGAGGTCGAAGACCTTGACCCTGGCCAGGTCTGTATCATCTCCACTGGTAGTCAAGGTGAACCAATGTCGGCGTTGGCCAGAATGGCTACCGGTGATAGCAAGTGGCTTCAAATAACTGCCAATGACACTGTGATTTTGTCGTCACACCCGATTCCCGGCAACGAAATGAACGTGTCGCGGGTGATTGATGGCCTAGTACGTTTGGGTGCAGAAGTGGTGCATTCGGGTATCAGCGACGTCCATGCCACAGGTCATGCGAAAGCCGAAGAGCTGAAATTGTTTCATTCGGTTATTAGCCCCGAGTGGTTCATTCCGGTTCATGGTGAATACCGTCACCTGCGCGCACATGCCCGTCTAGCTGCTGAAATGGGCTTGAGCGATGACCGAATTTTGGTCTGTGAAGACGGTGATTCCGTCCTTTTAACCAACGATGGAATTATTCGAACCGATCCGGTACCGGCACGTTATTTGTATGTAGATGGCATCGTTGGCGACATCAACCACGGTGTGCTTCGAGATCGTCAAGTGCTAGCTGAAGAAGGCGTGGTAGTGGTGGTGGTCTCGGTTGATGTCGAATCCCGCGTAATTCTTACTGGCCCGGAAGTGATCACTCGTGGTTGGGTCCACGCCGATGAAGCCGAAGAACTCTTGGACGAAGCCGCGGAGGAAGCGAAGGCCGCAATTCTTGAGGTACTGACCGCCGAACAACCCGATGCCGAAGCTATAGCCCGCGTGGCGCGCCGAAGCGTGGGCCGTTTCGTCAATAACACCACCAAACGGCGACCAATGATCGTGCCGCTGGTGATGGAGCCCTAGCCGTTATCGTGGTTTCCTAAGCCCCGATGCTTGACCTGGGCGTCTTGGAGCGCAAACATGGGTATCGGGTGGAGCCCGTATTTTAACCGCGCCCGAGGTTTTAGTGGCTACTCGCACCAACCCCCGATCAACCTCCAAAACCCGAACGACGAAACGTTCGACAACCTCGCCGCGCAACCGCTCGGCGTTTGCACGGGCTTTCGAAGGGCGAGCGTTCGACACCTGGGGCATAGTGCTGGTCGCTCTAGGCGTACTAAGTGCCCTTGGAATGTACGGCAACCTTACCGGCGCTGCCGGACGGGCAATAGCAGGCATGGCCGGTGGCACGCTTGGCCTAGTTGGTTACACCGTTCCAATGTTCTTAGCCGTTGGTGGTGTGGCACTTATTGGCTACGCCCGCAATTACAACCAGAGTAATAATTCTCCAGCCCGAATTGTGGTGGGTCTAGTTATAGCTGTGGTGGGGGTAACCGGATTACTGCATCTATATTTAGGCCAGCCTGGTCTGGTTGACGGAGTTGATGGCTTAAGCCAAGCCGGGGGGTTGGTAGGCCTGGCCAGCGGTGGACTTACCCAGGCGGTGGCATCTTTGGTTGGAGCCACCCTTGTTCTGGGCACCACCATCACCATCGGTGTACTAGTGGCCACCCACACAACGGCGGCCTCGTTAGCCACCATGATTGGCAGCGGCTTTAAACGTGCCGGTGGTGGGGTAGCCAAATTAGGACATCAGGTTATGGGCGATGGTATCGGAGCTGATGAGACCGTCGATACGACCTCTGTTCCTCGTGGTTGGGGTGATTCGAGTCCCACCTTGGTCGTTGGTGGTGAGGCCCAAGTAGACCCGACCGTGGTAAACGACCTCGAAACGCACCATTCTCAGGCTTCGGCGGAGCTTGTCAACATCTCCGGTGATAATTCCACGGCCTTGTTCGACCAAGATGTCCACCTTGAGCGGGGCGCTAGCTCGGTTGATGATCGTGAGGACGGGGATTCCCCCCAAATTGCACAACAGCGCAACCTTGTGCCGATTACCGGCGGAGGTAATTTGGGGTCTGTTGACCTGACTCAAGTCGACATGTCATCAACGTCGGCATGGGAACTGCCTCCACCTAACGTGTTACAAAAAGCAGACGCCCATGTGGTGGATCGTGAAGCTGTAGAACGTACTGGTCGAGTTCTTGAACAGGCGTTAGCTGAACATGGGGTGGAGACACGTTTGATCGGCATGGTGGTTGGTCCTACCGTCACCCGCTACGAACTGGAACTGGGTGCCGGGGTGAAGGTGGCCAGGGTGACCAGCCTCCATAAAGATATTGCGTACGCTATGGCCTCGGCGGACGTTCGAATCTTGGCCCCTATCCCAGGTCGGCAGGCCATCGGCGTCGAGGTGCCGAACGCTAAACGTGAAATCGTGGCCCTTGGCGACCTGCTCAGCTCGGCCGAGGCCAAGAAGGCAAAACACCCGCTGGAAGTAGCGATTGGACGCGACATAAACGGCGTTTCGGTGATGGCGAATTTGGCTCAAATGCCCCACGTACTTATCGCTGGTGCAACTGGTGCTGGTAAGTCGTCGTGCATCAACTCGATCATTACCTCCATGCTCATGCGTTCAACCCCCGATGAAGTACGTATGATTTTGATCGACCCCAAACGCGTTGAGCTAACCCAATATTCGAAGCTGCCCCACTTGCTCACCGAGGTGGTGACCGACCCCAAGAAGGCGGCTAATGCCTTGGATTGGGCGGTGCGAGAAATGGACCGTCGATATGAAGTGCTTGAGGCCGTTGGCGTTCGTGATATCACCGGCTACAACAAGGCTTACGATCGAGGTGAACTTACCAGCGCCCCCGGAGCGGGCGAGGTGGGCCTTGACGGCACAGTAGCTGAATACGAGCGCCTGCCATTTATTGTGATAGTGGTCGACGAGCTGAACGATCTGATGATGGTGGCAGCACGCGATGTTGAGGCCAGCATTTGTCGCATCGCGCAAAAGGCTCGAGCGGTTGGCATCCACCTGGTACTAGCGACGCAGCGCCCTTCGGTAAACGTGATTACCGGCCTGATTAAAGCCAATATTCCTTCCCGTATCGCGTTCGCGGTTTCGTCTTTGGCGGACAGTCGCGTGATCCTTGATCAAGCTGGAGCGGAACGCCTTATCGGTAAGGGTGACATGTTAATGGTGACCGCCAACTCGAGTGCTGCCCATCGGGTTCAAGGTGCTTGGGTGACGGAGGAAGAAGTTCGTGACGTTGCGGATGCCTGGTTAAGCCAAGCTCCAGCTGTGGTTTATACCGAAGATGTCCAGGGTGAAGCTGAAGAGCCCTCGGCGGCTGGGGCGTTGCTCCCTGGCGGCACCTCGGGCGATGAAGATGATGATGAACTGTTACTTCAAGCCATCGAGCTAATCGTTCGTAGTCAGTTGGGCTCCACATCGATGCTGCAGCGCAAGCTAAGGGTTGGTTTCGCTCGCGCTGGTCGTTTAATGGATTTGCTAGAACAACGTGGCATAGTAGGCCCCTCCGAAGGTTCGAAACCACGCACGGTGCTCATGACCCCTGAAGAGCTCGACTCGGTACTGCCGGGGGTTTAGCCACGCCCGAGACCCCCAAGATGAAGATCGAAGTAGTTGTGCTAGTAGCATAGAGCCTTAATGCCCCGCACTTATTGGGTCGAGACTCTCGGCTGCCCCAAAAACCAGGTTGATTCAGACAAACTCGTTGGAACCCTAGTGGCCGACGGTCTTTCCGCGGCTGCCTCGCCAGCCGAGGCCGACCTAGTTGTGGTGAATACCTGCGCCTTTATCGAAGATGCGCGTCGCGAATCGATTGACACGGTCTTGTCACTCTCTGATGCGCGCCGCCAGGGCGCCGAAATTGTTGTTACCGGCTGCATGGCCGAACGTTACGGTGACGAACTGGCAGCGGCACTTCCCGAGGTCAACGCCGTTAGCGGTTTTGGTGTGCCGGTGAGCCTCGGTCCAACTCGCAAGGCACCCGCTTTCGATCTTTTGAATCTACCCCGACCTCCAAGTCAGTCACCCTGGGCATACCTGAAGGTGGCTGAGGGCTGTGATCGGGCCTGCGGATTTTGTGCTATTCCAAGCTTTCGCGGTCCACAGCGTTCTCGCACGGTCGAGTCGATTATGGCTGAAGTCGACCAGCTTGATGCTCAAGAGATTGTGTTAGTAGCTCAAGACCTTGCGGCTTTTGGTCGTGATCAGGGTATAGGAGAGCGCCGGATTGTGCCTCTCGTTGAGGCCCTTAGGGAGCGGGTGCCTCGAGTCAGGTTGTTATATCTGTACCCGGCCGATTTAACCGAAGCTCTAATCGAGGTGATCGGTTCGTCTTCGGTTCCCTATTTTGATTTGAGCTTGCAACACGTTTCACCACCGCTCATGCGACGTATGCGGCGTTGGGGTAACGGCGAGAAATTCTTGGAGCGAATTTCGTTCATTCGTCGCCATTATCCAGACGCCGTTTTTCGGTCGAATTTTATTGTGGGTTATCCGGGTGAAACTGAAGAAGACCACGACGCTTTGTTGGCATTCATTGAAGAAGCTCAGCTTGATTGGTGTGGTTTCTTCTCATATTCACGTGAAGAAGGCACCTACGCCGCATCTTTACCGGAAGTTGTCGATTCGGCTTTGGTGGCAGAACGCTTGGGAGAGCTTTCCGAGCTGCAGGATTCGATTACTGCTCAGGCTCGAACCGCTTTGATCGGCCGAACTATTGAGGTGCTCGTTGACGAGCCTGGTGTTGGTCGCAGTCACCGCGAAGCGCCCGAAATTGATGGCATTGTCAGCATTCCGAGCGACTTAGCGGTGGGCCAGTTTTATAGGGTCGTGGTTACCGATTCGTTAGGGCCCGACCTCGAAGCTTTGGGTGGAGTATCCTAACTTGGGAACCAGCACGAGGAGCCGGGGTGAGTGATACTGCGTTTGGCCCGACAGCTTTAGCCACGCCTGCCAATTATGTGACCATTGGTCGCATCTTGTTGTCGCCATTGTTCTTGGTGGTGCTAACTGATCGTGGGCCTAGCTGGTTGGCTTTTGCCCTGTGGACCGGTCTGTGTTTTTCTGATGGTGTTGACGGTTACTTAGCCCGCAAACATGGCACCACCCGTTCTGGTGCTTTTCTCGATCCACTGGCCGACAAGGTTTTGGTTCTGGGGGCACTGATAGCGCTGGTGGCCATTGGGCGTTTTATCTGGCTTCCGGTGGTGCTAATCGCGGCTCGAGAGATCGCGATCAGTATGTTTCGTTCCTTTTGGGCACGCCGTGGCGTGTCGATTCCGGCACGTTCTTCGGCCAAGTTCAAGACCGTGGTTCAACAATTCGCCGTGGCTTTTGCGGTTTTCCCACCCCTGGGCGATAACCCGGCGTGGGTGGCCGACATCACTTTATGGGCCGCCGTCGCCTTAACTCTCGTTACCGGTGCTCAATATTTTTATGATGGCAGCCGTTTAGGTGGTAGCGAAGCCATCCCTTCCTAAACCCGGACGAGCTTGGTCAGGCACGATAATGTTGCCCCATGCGTTGTGAAATAGTCGCCATCGGAACCGAGCTGTTGCTGGGCCAAATTGTTGATACCAACTCTTCATGGATTGGAGAGCAGCTGGCATTGGCCGGAATCGACAGTCTATTTCAAACCAAGGTGGGCGATAATCACGAGCGTATGGTTGACACCATTCGCTTGGCACTCAGCCGGGCCGATGCTGTTATTTGCTGTGGCGGATTGGGCCCCACCCAAGACGACATTACGCGTGAAGTGATAGCTGACATTATGGGCGTAGAGCTGGTCTTTGACGAGGCGATCGAGGCACGTATTCGCCAGATGTTTGGCTCGCGAGGCCGTATGATGCCTGAAAACAACCTGCGCCAAGCCATGGTTCCAAACGGCGCTTCTACCATTGCGCAACAACCTGGCACGGCGCCGGGGTTAGTTTGCCCGATCCCAGAGGGCAACGAGTTCGCAGGCAAGATTATTTACGCCGTGCCTGGGGTGCCGTCGGAAATGGAAGAGATGGTTCTAGGCACTATTGTGCCTGACCTGCGGGAACGCTCTGGTTCAACCGCTGTGATCAAGAGTCGAACGTTACGCACGTGGGGTCAGTCAGAGTCGGGTCTAGCTGAAATGTTGGCTGATGAAATCGTGCGTCTGGATGCTGAACCTTCGGCCACGATTGCTTTTTTGGCTAGCGGCATCGAAGGCATCAAAGTTCGAATCACCACTAAGGCCGACACCGAAGAAGAAGCAGCGGCGTTACTGCGGGCCGAAGAAGAAATTGTTCGCGATATTGTGGGCGACATCGTTTTTGGTGTTGACGATGAAACCATGGAACATGCTGTGGTACAGCTACTTGGCGAGCGCGGTTTAACCCTTGCCGTGGCGGAATCGGTAACCGGCGGCCTCATTGCCTCCCGAATTGTGAATGTTTCGGGTGCCAGCGAGGTTTTCCGCGGTGGGGTAGTGGCCTATGCCTCAGAAGTTAAATATTCAGTGCTCGGTGTGCCCGAAGGTCCGGTGGTGACCGAAGAAGCAGCCATGGCCATGGCTGATGGAGTTCGCAAGCGTCTTGATGCCGATGTGGGAATCGCTATAACCGGAGTGGCGGGCCCCGGTTTACAGGAAGGCTTGCCCCCTGGCACCGTGTTTTTCGGCTTGGCTTTAGGCGATGATATTGAGGGCCGACCAATGCGGATGCCAGGCGATCGGGAACGCATTCGTGCGTTTTCTACCATTGGGCTGCTCGACTGGCTGCGTCGGCGTTTGCTCAACCTGGCTTAAAACGTGAACTTGTGATACCGGCCGTTGCCGCGTAGATGATTACCGGCGGTTTGTACCCTTTGCTGCTTAGCGTGGCTATGTATGCCCAGGTTGCGACGGTAATGGTTGAGTGTTGCATTGCCAAGGTCTGAAAGTTGGGTCTTGGTCTACCCTCCGGCTGGCAGCAGTGGCTTCGTTCTATGCTTGGGACATGAAGTTTTCATTCTGGATTAATAACGCCAACCCGTGGAGCGAGATTCTGGCCACTGCCAGCCATGCAAGTGACACTGGTTGGGATGGGCTCTGGGTAGCTGACCATTTCATGTCAAACGACGAAGCTGCCAGCGGTCCCATGCACGAAGCGTGGTCGGCTATTGCTGGTTTGTCGGCCGTAGTTTCTAAACTGCGCCTGGGGGTTTTGGTCTCGGGCAACACCTATCGTCATCCAGCTGTTTTGGCGAAAGCGGTGGCCACTATTGACCACATTAACGATGGTCGGACGGTGTTGGGGGTTGGCGCTGGCTGGCAACAAAATGAGCATGAAAAGTATGGAATTGAGTTGCCTCCGGTTAAAGAACGTCTCGACCGTTTTGAAGAGGCTTGTGCCGTATTAACCGGCTTGTTACGTGATGAGCGCACCACGTTTAACGGAGAGTATTACCAGCTTGATGATGCTCCGCTAGAGCCAAAGCCAGTGGGTAATGTGCCGTTGTTAATAGGTGGGGGTGGCGAGAAACGCACCATGAGAATCGCGGCTCAATATGCCGATGAGTGGAACGTGTGGGGTACGCCCGAGCTGCTACAACACAAGAATCAGGTGCTCAATCGGCACTGTGAAGATTTGGGCCGCGATCCAGCCGCCATCACTCGGTCGGCCCAAGGCTTGTTATTCCTTTTCGACAATGCGGAAGAGTCGGCCAAAATGCGGGCACGCGATCTGGGCAGGCCGATGTTGGTTGGTACGCCCAGTGAATTAGTTGAGGTGGTCGCTAGCTACCGTGAGGCTGGTGTAGATGAGCTAATCATCCCCGATTTCAACCTTCCCCAAGGCGCCCAAAAACGTGAAATTATGGACACCTTGATCGAAGAAGTTTTCCCCGCCTTTCGCTAAAGCACTTAAGCGTCGTCCTCGGGTATGAGATTGAGCGAAGCTGAGTTCATGCAGAAGCGTTCACCGGTCGGAGCGGGGCCATCGTTGAAGACGTGACCCAGGTGTGAACCACAACGAGCACAGTTGGCCTCAACCCTAACCATTCCGTGGCTGCGATCTTCCACTAAGGTCACTCGATCTGGCGAAATAGGCTGCCAGAAACTAGGCCAGCCAGTACCTGATTCGTATTTGGTTGATGATTCAAATAGCGGGAGATCGCAAACTACGCAGTGGTAGCTGCCTTGTTGTTTTTCATCCCAGTAGATACCTGTGAAAGCTATCTCAGTGCCAGAACGGCGGGTAATTTCAAACTGTTCAGGGCTTAGGCGGGCGCGAAGCTCGTCTTCGTCTACGTGAATGGGGGTTACATCGGTGGCATCACTCATAGTGCCCATGGTGTCAGCTGATGATCACAATTCAACCTGCAGCAGCCAAAATCTCGCCTTTCCAAAACTTTTTTGGCCAAATAGTAGATCGTACGACCGTTCGAAACTACAATGGTGGCAGTTGGGTCAGCAAGGTCTTAAAACTAAAGATTTTGTCCGGCTCGTCACAAAATGTCATAGCCCATCTTTAAGGTTTGAACATCGGGCTCGTCACCACCGTGACAGCCCCGTAAAACAAGTTTCACAGCAACGGGAGATTTCCGGTGGATAAAGACAAAGCACTAGCCATGGCCATGGGCCAAATTGAAAAGCAGTATGGCAAAGGCTCCGTCATGAAAATGGGCGAAAAGGGTTCAATGGCGGTAGAGGTAGTCTCTACTGGCTCCATCGCGCTCGACTTAGCCTTAGGTGTAGGGGGTTTACCTAGGGGCCGGGTGACTGAGATTTACGGTCCCGAGTCATCAGGTAAGTCAACCTTGGCTATGCATGTGGTGGCTGAAGCCCAGCGTAATGGTGGTATCTGTGCCTACATAGATGCTGAACACGCGATGGATCCTGTATATGCCGCTCGTATCGGGGTCGACGTTGACGAGCTGTTAATCTCACAGCCCGATACCGGTGAACAAGCACTTGAAATTACCGACATGTTGGTGCGCTCGGGTGCTATCGATGTCATTGTTATCGATTCGGTGGCTGCTCTAACCCCAAGGGCTGAAATCGAAGGTGAAATGGGCGACAGCCATGTCGGTCTACAGGCTCGCCTTATGTCGCAGGCCCTTCGGAAGCTCACTGCCAACCTCAATAAAACTCACACCGTCTGCATCTTTATTAACCAATTGCGCGAAAAGATTGGTGTGATGTTCGGTTCGCCCGAAACTACCCCTGGTGGTCGGGCTCTTAAGTTCTACTCTTCGGTCCGTATCGACATCCGCCGTATTGAGGCCATCAAAGATGGTGTCGAGGTGGTTGGTAACCGCACTCGTACCAAGGTGGTTAAAAACAAGGTGGCCCCACCTTTCCGCCAAGCCGAGTTCGACATTATGTACGGCTTAGGCATAAGCCGTGAAGGTTCGATGCTCGATGTGGGCGTCGATTTGGGTCTTATTAAGAAGTCGGGGGCTTGGTATACCTACGAAGGTGAGCAACTCGGCCAAGGCCGTGAGAACGCTAAAGCATTCTTGCAAGATAACCCCGAAATTATGGTTGAGATTTCAGAACGGGTTCGTGAACAGGTAGGCATTGGTGATGAAGAGCCAGAAGGTGAACTAGCCCCGGTTAGCGAACTGCGCTCAAACGTTGATGAATAGCCATTGAATTGGCCTAACCTGGCTGTGTGACTCGCACCTATAGCATCCGTACATTCGGATGCCAGATGAACGAACATGATTCCGAACGAATTGCCGGACTGCTGGAAGCCGATGGCATGCTTCCAGCGGCTTCCGATGAAGAAGCCGACGTAATCGTTCTAAACACTTGTACCGTGCGTGAAAATGCCGACAACAAGTTGTACGGAACCCTTGGTCATCTGAAGTCTCTCAAAGCACAACGTCCTGGTATGGAGATTGTGGTGGCGGGCTGTCTCGCCCAAAAAGATCGCGAGCAAATCCAAGCGCGTGCCCCGTTCGTCGACGTTGTGTTTGGAACTCACAACGTGCATCGCGCCGTCGAGTTGTTACACACTTCACGGGTTTCAGGGCCAATAACCGAGATTTGGGAAGAAGCCGCCTTCGATGAGGCCGAGGCTTTTCCATCGGCATTGCCCGTAAAGCGTGAAGTCGACTATTCGGCCTGGGTCACAATCCAGGTTGGTTGCGACAATAGTTGTGCCTTTTGCATTGTGCCCGCGGTGCGTGGGGTGGAAGCGAGCCGCTCGTTTGGCGAGTTAGTCAATGAAGTAGAACGCTTGGCCGCCGATGGAGTCACCGAGGTCACTTTGTTGGGCCAAAACGTAAACTCCTACGGGCGCGACTTAACACTTAAGTTCCGTAATGAACCAGCAGACGAAACAGAAGCAAAAGCGGCAACTGGCGAAGCTTGGGTGGCTGAGGGAGCGAAGCGGGTTCGTCCGCTCTTTGGCGATCTTCTCCGAAGTGTTGGCGAAGTTGATGGTATCCACAGGGTTCGTTTCACTAGTCCACACCCTAAAGATTTTCGTCCGGAAACCTTGCAGGCTATGGCCGAGGTGCCAAGTGTCTGTGAGCATTTGCATTTGCCCTTGCAGGCCGGTTCTGATCGTGTTCTGGCCGCCATGCATCGGGGCTACACCGCCGACCGATACCTTGAAAAACTAGCTTTGGCCCGTGCCACCATCGATGATTTGGCAGTCACTACTGACATCATTGTTGGTTTCCCCGGCGAAACCGAAGATGATTTCGTTCACACACTAGAAGTAGTTGCGGAAGCCGAGTACGACTCGGCATACACCTTCATTTTCTCTCCTCGTGAAGGCACTGAAGCTGCTGGTATGCAAGATCTATTCCTGCCACACGAGCTATGTGTCGAGCGTTTCGAGCGACTTCGTGCCGTGGTCGAGCGCGCAGCTATGCGTAAGCACCAGGCTCGAATCGGACGAATCGAAGAAGTGGTGGTTGAAGGACCTTCAAAACGCAACCCCGAGGTTCTGACTGGTCGTACCCGACAAAACAAACTGGTGCATTTCCCAAGTGAAAAGCCTCTGCGCGTTGGTACCTACGCCTCGGTGCTTGTTACCGATGCTGCCGCTCATCATCTCCGCGGCGAGCTACAAGAGGTACTGATGGTGCCGAAGCATCGTACCAAGATTCCGGTTGTGGCCGGGTAGGGCCTGTCACTAATGAGTGTTAGTTCATTGCTGGCCGAGCTGCCATCTGGGTTACAGCGCGAATTAAAGGACGCTGAGCTTGTTCCAGTTGAAGTTGGGGTATCGGGTGCTCACGTGGTTGAGGTTCGAAGGAATGGCCTTACCCAAAGCTACCTAAAGCTTCGTCAACAAAACTCTTCAGCACCGCCCTTGCGAGCTGAATATGAACGCCTTTTGTGGCTAGAAGGTCGAATAAAGGTCCCACGGGTTCAAGAGTACGGCTCAGATGAGGTTGCCGAATGGATGGTCACTTCGGCCTTACCGGGCGTCAACGGTGTTAGTGCCGAAATCGCTGGTGATGCCGAGGGTCTAGTTCGACGTTTTGGCGAAGCGTTAAAGCTCTTTCATGTTGGGTTAGACGTAGCCGCCTGCAAATTCGTAGCCAGCACTGATTCGCTTCTCGCAACAGCGCGCCACAGGGTTGAATCTGGGACTGTAGATACCGATGAGTTTCAAAGCGTCAACACTGGCGTCGAGCCCGAAGAACTACTGAGCTACTTGGAGGGTGCCCAGCCCACAAGTGGTGACCTGGTCGTCCTTCATGGCGACTTCTCAATGCCGAATGTGATCTTTAATCAGCCTGAACCACCCGGATACGTTGATCTAGGTCTGTGCGGAATAGGTGACCCGTATCTTGATCTGGCGGTCGGTGCGCGTAGCGTGGCACGTAATCTTGGTGGCGCCGCCGTTGGGTTGTTTTTTGAAGGTTATGGCATCGAGTGGCCTGATCTGGCACGACTCGACTTCTATGTAAACCTTCAAGACCTTCTCTAGTGCTTTCACGGTCATAATTACATGAATGTGAACGGCATCGGCATGATTCCACCCCCGCTTGCCATTGTGGGAACCACTGCTTCGGGCAAATCGGCCTTAGCGATGGCCTTGGCGCGTCGACGACCCGATATCGAAATCGTCTCGGTCGATTCCATGCAGGTTTACCGTGGCATGGATATTGGCACTGCCAAAGCGTCGGCCGCCGATCAAGCCGAAGTGCCCCACCATGGTCTCGACCTTGTTGAACCTTGGCAAGACTTCACCCTCACCCAATTTCAATCTGAGGTCAACGCAGCCATTTATGATGTGGCTAGACGAAATAAGCGAGCATTGTTGGTGGGTGGTACTGGTTTATACCTACGTTCGGTGATCGATGACTTGACGATCCCGCCTCGTTTCCCGGAGGTGTTAGCGGAGCTCGAAGCCGAGGCCGACACCTTGGCATTGCATCAGCGGTTGATGGTCCTTGATCCGTTGGCGGCTAGTCGAATGGAGCCAAATAATCGTCGGCGAATCCTGCGAGCATTAGAGGTGTGTGTTGGCAGCGGTCAGCCTTTTTCAAGTTTTGGACCCGGCCTTGAAAACTATCCGGCCACATCTTTTGTACTGGTTGGAATCAAGCGAGAGCGTGCTTGGCTAGATGAGCGTATCGCCAGTCGTTATCAACAACAGATGGCGGCAGGATTCCTGGATGAGGTTACCCAGCTCTTGTCGCACCCAAGAGGCTGGTCGCGTACCGCGAGCCAAGCTTTGGGATACAAAGAACTTGCTGGTTTTATAACTGGTGAAACTACCTTGGATGATGCGCTAGAGCTGGCCATTCGACGCACCCGACAGTTTGCCCGACGTCAGGAACGCTGGTTTCGACGCGACCCACGCATTATCTGGCTCAATACGCGAGATGGCGCGAACGATGAAACCGCTACCATTGGTGAGAGTGAGCAGCTTCTGTCGTCGCTACTTCAAATTTGGGATAACCAAACCAACCGTTAAGGGGTGTTCATCGCGCAATACATCACCGCAGCACTAGTTAAACCAATGATTCTTTCCAAACACAATGTTCTCGCGCTTCACAAGGTGGTGCGATGAGCTTTGCTGAAGAAGTTGGTCGCGTTGGTTACATTGAGCGTACTTTCCGCGAAAAAATCGTGTTGGTGGGTGTGACTTGGCCCCACGGCAACGATGATGAAACCAACGCTTCGCTCGATGAATTGGCGCTCTTGGTCGATACCGCTGGGGCGGATGAAGTCGCCCGGGTAATCCAGCGTCGCACCACTGCCGATCCGGCCACCTATGTGGGCAAAGGCAAGGTCGAAGAAATTTTGGTGATTGCCAACGCGGTGGATGCCGACACGGTGGTCTTTGACGATGAAATCACCCCAGCGCAACAAGGTAATTTAGAAAAGCTTTTGGGGCGCTCGGCCATCGACCGTACCGCTGTAATTCTCGATATTTTTGCTCAAAACGCGCATACCGTCGAAGGTAAGGCGCAGGTGCAGCTGGCATTACTGCGGTATCGCCTACCCCGTTTACGAGGCAAGGGGCTATCGCTGTCACAACAAGCCGGTGGCATTGGTGCCCGTCGCGGCCCAGGTGAAACCCAACTTGAGGTAGACCGTCGTCGTGTCGATCGGCTGATCCACAAACTCGAACGTGATTTGGTTGAAATCGAACGTCACCGGCACAATCAGCGAAAAGCACGGCAGCGTTCTCCATTCCACCAAGTGTCAATCGTCGGCTACACCAACGCTGGCAAGTCGACACTGTTGAACCACCTCACCGAAGCTGACGTCTTGGTAGAAGACCGGCTCTTTGCCACCCTTGATCCCACTACCCGGCGTTTGCAGCTGCCAGGCGGTGAAGCCATTTTGCTTACCGACACCGTGGGGTTTGTTAAAAAGCTGCCTCACCAGTTGGTTGAGGCGTTTAAGTCGACTTTGGAGATCGTGAGTGAAGCTGACCTGCTAATCCATCTGGTTGACGCCACCGCGCCCGACATCGCTGCGAATATTGACGCGGTGCGGTCGGTGCTGTTTGAAATCGGGGCTGATCGGGTGCCAGAAATACTGGTCATCAACAAAATTGACGCCGTCTCCGATCTTGATTTCATTAGACGTCATTACCCCGATGCTGTCGCTATTTCGGCCCAAACGGGCGAGGGCATACCAGAGTTCTTGCTGGCTCTTGGTGATCGGCTGCGGGCCTTAACTCAACTGGTGGAGTTGATGGTTCCCTTCGACCGTGGCGACGTGTTGGCTCGACTTCACCGTGAAGGTGAGGTCTTGAGTGAAAGCACCGAAGAGCATGGTATGCGGATGCGAGTACGTTTAGACGATTCGGCCACTGCTCAGCTGAGTGAGTTTTTGGTCGAATAGGTTTCGATGAGGGCTATGCTGAGCGAGCTCAGCATAGCCCTAACAGCTCGGTGAAATAGTTGTCATCTGTTGATGCTGTGTCACCATGGCTTGGTCGGTTTAGTGATTTTTTAAAGGATGTTGCGCTGATGGCAACAAACGCAGCTTTCGTACCACCGCCATATCCTCATGATCGCTTAGCGTCATTAGCGGAAATCGCCAGCAGTCACAACGGCGGCATGGTCGATTTGTCGATCGGTACCCCTTCTGATCCGCCACCATCCTTCGTGGCTGATGTCCTGGCCAAGACCAATGCGGTACGCGGTTATCCGCCTCCCGCGGGCACGATCGAAATGAGAGAAGCCGCCAGTGCGTGGTTAGCTCGTCGCTTTGGAGCTCGCGTTGATGCCGACCTTATTGGCCCATGTATCGGCACTAAAGAACTAGTGGCTGGTTTGCCTCATTGGCTACGTCTGCGCCAACCCCAAAAAGACACCGTTTTGTACCCTGAAATTAGCTATCCCACCTACGCCATGGGTGCGCAGTTAGCGGGTTGTCGTGCGTTGCCAGTTCCGGTCAATGAAAACTGGCAGCTCGACTTAGCAGCCATTTCTCCTAGCGACATCGAGCGGGCTTTGGCACTTTGGGTAAATACCCCCGCTAACCCCACTGGCGGGCTTGATGACCTTTCTGCGGTGGTGCAGTGGGGTCATGATCACGGTGTGTTGGTGCTTTCTGATGAGTGCTATGCCGAGTTCACTTGGGATGGAGCGCCCCAAAGCGTGCTCAGCCATACGAGCCAAGGTGTGCTGGCGGTTCATTCCCTTTCGAAACGGTCGAATCTGGCGGGCTTGCGGGTGGGTTTTTATACCGGTGACCCGGAGGTAACCGTTTATCTCCAAGAACTGCGTAAGCATGCTGGGTTTATGTTGCCCGGCCCAACACAAGAAGTGGCTGCGGTCGTTTACGGCGATGATGATCATGTGGAGGCGCAACGCCGAATCTATTGGCAGCGCTTAGTGTGGGGTGCGAAGGTTTTTGGTGAGGCTTATAACATCTCTGTTGCACTGCCCGGTGGAGGGTTTTATTTGTGGGTAGCCGCGCCCAATGGTGACGACTGGGGCTTTGCAAAGCGCCTGGCTACCGATGCTGGTGTACTGGTTAGCCCCGGCGAGTTTTATGGCCCCGCTGCGAGCGGTTATGTGCGCATAGCCTTGGTGCAACCACAAGAGCAATTAGACTTAGTGCAAGAACGCCTGGCAGCCAACATGCCGCCAAGCTAGACCCAGTATGTGGTTACGTTAGGCGTTCCCATCGGCTAGTCGCTGGGTTAGGGCAGCCCCTTTAGCCCGAGCAGCGGCGCTGAGGTCTTGTTGGAACTGCACCATCTTGTGGCGAATTTCGGGGTTAGAGATAGCCAGCATTCGCAGCGCCAACAATCCGGCGTTTCTTGCGCCTCCGATGGAAACGGTGGCCACCGGTACGCCGGCTGGCATTTGCACAATGGAGAGCAACGAATCCATCCCGTCTAGGTACTGGAGTGGAACAGGCACCCCGATTACCGGCAGTGGTGTTACCGAAGCCAACATTCCCGGCAGGTGAGCGGCTCCACCAGCACCGGCAATAATCACCTCAAGTCCACTATCGGCAGCTTGGATGCCAAATTCAATCATGGTGGTGGCCATACGGTGAGCAGAAAGCACTCTAACCATTGGTTCCACCCCAAATTCCCTAAGAATTTCCACCGCTTGTCCCATGGTTGGGTAGTCGGAATCGCTTCCCATTACAACGGCCACTGTCATATTTTTTGCTCCAGATTTTGATGACTACGAAGAAATTACACGCATCTGGCCAATTGCTTTACGGCAGAGGGACTGCGTCACCCAGAAAACCGACGGCTCGGCGTGCTCGAGCCTGGGCATCTTCTAGCGAATCGGACATCGTGGTGACGTGGCCAATCTTGCGACCTGGCTTTGGTTCTTTGCCATAGAGGTGCACATGAGCGCCGCTGATGCCCAGGGCCTGTGGTAGCTGTTGTCGTGGGTCAAGACCAGTCGAATGCCCAAGAATATTGCAGCTCACCACATAAGGGGCGCGACAACTAGTTGCACCGAGAGGTAAATCGGCGACCGCTCGCAAATGGTTTTCAAACTGTGATGTTATTGCGCCTTCGATACTCCAGTGGCCTGAGTTGTGTGGGCGTGTGGCGACTTCGTTAATGGTGATATTGGTGCCATCGAAAAATAGTTCAACCGCTGTCAAGCCGACGGCATCTACGACTTGCGCTGCTGCCACGCTGACTCTAACCGCCTCGGCTGCTATTTCTGGTGACACCACCGCTGGCGTAATGGTCTCGCGGCAAATGCCCGACACTTGCACCGTTTCGGTAACCGGATAGGTAACTGACATTCCATTGGCACCGCGCACCACAATGACCGCTAGCTCTTTAACCAGAGGAACGATCTCTTCCACGATCAGTTCGGGGAACGCGGTTGTCTCATTGGAGAATTCTTCCAGCAGCGCCGTAGCCTCAGCTTCGCTGTTAACCAGCCAAACACCTCGGCCGTCATAGCCACCACGAGCTGTTTTTATTACACCTTGCCAACCCAGTTCCGCTAAGGCCGTTTTTGCTTCGCCGGGATGATTGACAATCGAGTGTTTAGGCAAGGGGAGCGAAGCTTGGGCAAATAGACGACGCTGATGAGCTTTGTCGGTCGCGAATTTGAGTGCTGCTGATGAAGGCCGAACGTGGGCTGATTGTTCTGCTTCGATCTGTGCTATTGCTTCAAGGTTCACCAGTTCGTGGTCGACGGTGATGACCTCAGCACCGGCGGCAAAACCGATTAGGTCACGAGCAGAATGTGGTGAACCTATGGTGACCCGGGGGCTAATGAGGGCTGCCGAATCATCGGCGTGAGCCGCGAGTACCGAGAGATCAACCCCAAGCGGAATGGACGCCTGATGGGACATTCTGGCTAATTGGCCCGCACCCACCATTCCAATATGCAAAGAAATATTTGTTTCTGGGGTGTTGGGGTTGGGCTCAATTAGATGTGAAGACATTGCCTTTTAGCGTCGCGCAATTGGGTTACAGACGTCGCATTACAGTGACAACGCGACCGAAGACCCTTACCTCACTGGGATCGAATTCCATGGGAGAAAGCTGCGCATTCGCGGGCAAGAGGAAGACCCGACCATTTCTGGTGGTCCATGTTTTTACGGTGGCTTCTTCCCCTGGAATGCCGGTCACCACAATGTCGCCGTTGTTGACCGTGCTTTCCGAGCGCACCACCACGTAGTCGCCGTCGAGAATGCCAGCGTCGATCATTGAATCGCCCCGCACCCTCAACATAAAAAGCTCGCCTTCACCGGTAAAATCGGTGGGCACGGGGATCAGTTCTTCGATGTTTTGTTCGGCTAATACGTCGGTACCGGCAGCTACATCACCGACGAGGGGCACTCGGCGCATAGGCCGTTCATCGAATTCATCGCTTGAATCGCCCGATTCTAAAAGTACGATGGCACGAGTTTTTGCTTCGTCGCGACGGATGTAGCCCAAACGCTCAAGGGAAGACAGGTGTGAGTGAACACTTGACGGTGATTTAAGACCAAGGATTTTGCCGATTTCGCGAACCGATGGTGGATACCCATGAGTAGTAGTGAACTCTTCAACTGTTTCAAGAACTTGGCGCTGACGTGGTGTCAGCCGATCAACAATCATTCAATTGCCTCTCAGGAATGAGTTGTATTAGGCCCATCGGGCGAGCGTCTAATTAACATCATAACACAGAAAATGTCATCAAGAAACGATTGTTCGACTTTTTCTTGACACGAACGGTTGTTCCGACCATGATGGAAACGTACAAACGTTCCGAATGTGTGTTCTGGTTTGTCCGCCTCTATTTATAGCTCAATTTTCTTCAGGTGGTGCGGCAATGGTGGCAATTACTCAAAGTCAAGATTTTCAGGTTCGTCACTTCAGCAATGTTTCGACCCCAGCGGCGCCCGCCTCGCCCGCGGCGGCAACCACAGCTCCTGGTGCAACGCCGGAACTCGTTAGTAGGGCAGCGATTGTTGCGGCAAGTGTGATGGTGGTGGCGGCGCTCTTACTGGCGGGTCTTATCGGGGTGTATGGTGGGCGGTTGGTTGATGCCAATCGAGGCATTCCCCAAGTAGTGCAGGTCGGGGTGCAAGGCGATTAGAGCTGTGTGCTAATGCGGCTTGTACGCCCCGTAAGCGCTAGCGTTTGGGGTGTGAAGTGCCCATCGTGTGGCAGGTTAGAAGATAAAGTTGTCGATTCGCGCCAGGCTGATGATGGCGTGTCAATCAGGCGAAGACGTCAATGCCTAGCTTGCAACCGTCGTTTCACCACTTTTGAAAGGGTTGAAGAGCAGCCACTGATGGTGCTAAAGCGGTCCGGGCAGCGGGTGCCGTTCGATCCCAACAAAATTATTACTGGTGTGCAAGCAGCCGCTAAGTCGCGACCAGTTTCCGCCGACGATCTAACATCCTTGGCTCAAAAAGTAGAAGATTCGCTGCGTTTAGCCGGTAACGAAACCACCAGTGAAGCCATCGGCCTGGCGGTGTTAAGTCAGCTTCGTGAGCTCGATCATGTGGCGTATCTGCGCTTTGCCAGTGTTTACAAAGGTTTCGAAGGCCCAGCCGATTTTGAACGTGAGGCTGCTGTGCTTACGAAATCAACGGCACCAAAATCTCGTGAGGGCGAGGCGTAAGTTCGGTTTCGGTGCGAGAAGCCCAATGGTGGTCCGGCACCAAGCTGGTGTTTCAGTGTTGGCGAAGGTACCGAAGTACTAGCTCTGAGCCAAACACCGCCATGCGGTCGAGTCGGTAGTGACGTAAGGGCAAATCGATGGTGGACACTGCCGCTCGTTTTGAGTGGCCAGCTACGAGATAAGGCGAGATTGTGATGCACCACTCGTCAATTAGGTCGGATTGCAGCAAAAGCCCATTTACAATCGGCCCACCTTCAACCAAAATCACCGAAGCACCGAAACGAGAACCTAGCGCGTGAATGGCTTCAGCTAGGTCGAGTAGTTCGTCGCCGGTTGGCACGGGATGTGCCACCTGCGCCAGTGCTGCTTGGCGATCTTCGTCTACAGCTCGAGAGGTAATGACGATAGGTTCTTCTCCTTGACGGGCCTTGGCGAAAAACGGCAGTGAAATGTCAACATCGCCATGATTGGAGAGAGTCGCAATAAGAGGACGCAGCGCTTTGTTAGCCCGTTGGCGGGTTTGAATTTCCTCTTCGGTTAGTTTTGCCGGTCGATAGTTCTCGGCAGTAACCGTGTGACTGCCAGCCAATATCACATCAGCGCACGAGCGAAGGGCATGGAATGCAGCCTTGTCGCCCGGCCCAGTGAGTTCTCCTGAAACGCCCCCTACTGCGGTGGCCCCATCCATCGATGTGACCATATTTACTACAACCCAGGGCTTTTGACGGCTGCCGGGGCGGTGCTCGCTGCGAACTAATTTGGCCAGCGAACTAGCGTCGAGGGAGGTGTTCACCACCGGGGCAGAACTAGTGGTGGCTATAAGCGTTTCGTCCATCGGGTGCTCCTCGGTAAATACAAATATGTGGCTGTGGATGGGTTGTGCACAACCACTTAGAAATCCACCGCTTATACACAGGTTATTCCCTCTTACTATCAACAGGGTCCATGGCTTACCCTTACGAGGTAAGCCACTAGTAATGGGTCAGGCGGCAAAGCATCGAGATTCTCAAGGCGTTCGGCCCGGGTATCTCTTGGGCTAAAGCGCATGGCGAAGTAGCTGCAAATGCGCTGCGGTCTAAACCTGTCTGACCCGTTGCTTTGTTTACGTTTGCTCGGAGCAGCCGTGCTGGTGAGTTATTAGGTCTAGGTGCAGATTGAGCAGATAAAAATCTTAAAAGAGGTTGACCCCGGGTAGAATTACAGTAATGTAAGTACCCAACATGTTGTGCCTGCTTAGGTATTAGGGCCTATTCGGCACAACATCTAGTTTTGGCGGGAAACGTAACAATTGCGCTAGAAGCTACCTCTCAGAACCCAAATTCTCTCCAGTTAACAACGATCTCACCAAAGGAAACCAGCGAATGACACTCGCCCCAGAGCAAGCAGGTATCGGCATTCGCCGGTATTACACCACTCCTGAAGTTCACCCTTATGACATGGTGCAGTGGGAGCGGCGTGATAGCCGCATAACCAACTTCATGGACGGTTCGGTGGCGTTTGAACAACTCGGTGTTGAGTTCCCAATCACGTGGTCGCTAAATGCCACCAACATCGTGGCCCAAAAGTATTTCCGGGGCACCTTGGGCACACCCGAACGCGAAAGCTCGCTGAAGCAAGTCGCTGACCGTGTGGTTGATACCATTACCGCCTGGGGTGTTGAAGGTGGCTACTTCGTCGATGATGATGAGGCAGAGTCGTTCCGGGCTGAGCTTAAGTATCTAGTTGTTAACCAAATGGCAGCGTTTAACTCGCCAGTTTGGTTCAACATTGGAGTGAAGGGTGTTCCCCAGCAGGCCAGCGCCTGTTTCATTCTTTCAGTGGAAGACACTATGCCTTCCATCCTCAATTGGTATGTGGAAGAGGGCACTATCTTCCGGGGTGGTTCGGGCGCTGGTGTAAACCTTTCAAAGATCCGTTCTTCACACGAACATCTTCGTGGCGGCGGTACTGCTTCTGGTCCGGTTAGCTTTATGCGCGGGGCCGATGCTTCTGCTGGCACCATCAAGTCGGGCGGCAAAACCCGTCGTGCCGCCAAGATGGTCATTCTCGACGTCTCACATCCCGACGTTGAAGAATTTATTTGGGTCAAAGCTAAAGAAGAACTGAAGATCAAGGCTTTGGCTGAAGCCGGTTTCGATATGAGCCTTGACGGCGTTGACATGAACTCGGTGCAATACCAAAACGCCAACAACTCGGTTCGAGTAACCGATGAGTTCATGGAAGCCGTGGTTAATGACGGCGATTGGGATTTACGTTCGGTTACCACCGGTGAAGTTCTGCGTACGGTTAAGGCCCGCGATCTTATGCGCCAATTGTCTACGGCAGCTTGGGAGTGCGCTGATCCTGGTATGCAATTTGATACCACGATTAACCGCTGGCACACGGCCGCTAACACCGACCGTATCAATGCCTCAAACCCATGCTCGGAATATATGCACATCGATAACTCGGCTTGTAACTTGGCGAGTTTGAACTTGTTGAAGTTCCACTCTGAGTCTGACGGTTTCGATATCGAAGGTTTCAAGGCCGCTGTTGGCGTGGTGTTCACCGCCCAGGAGATTTTGGTTGGTCGGGCTGATTACCCCACCGAGAAGATCGCCGAGAACAGCCGCAAGTTCCGCCAGCTAGGTATTGGCTATGCCAACTTGGGGGCGCTACTTATGGCTATCGGTCATGGTTATGACAGTGACGCCGGTCGTGCTTGGGCTGCTTCGCTCACTTCACTGATGACGGGTCATGCTTATGCCTCCTCCGCACGTACCGCAGCTCGCATGGGTCCATTCGCAGGATTTGCCGAGAACCGTGAACCAATGTTGCGAGTGCTCAATATGCATCGCGAGGCCCATGGTGACATCGATAATTCCTTGGTGCCCACTGATTTGGTAGAAGCTGGTCGCTCGGCGTGGGAAGAGGCCTGTGAGACGGCTGAAATTCACGGGGTGCGTAACTCTCAAGCTTCGGTGTTGGCTCCAACGGGCACCATTGGTTTGATGATGGATTGCGACACTACTGGTGTTGAGCCCGATTTAAGCTTGTTCAAAATGAAGAAGCTGGTGGGTGGCGGCATGATGTCAATCATCAACCAAACCATTCCACGCGCTTTGAGAAACCTGGGTTACTCTGAGACTGAGCAAAGCGACATTCTGGCCTACCTGGACGAGCACAAGACCATCCTCGGAGCACCTCATCTTAAGGCCGAGCACATTGGGGTCTTTGCTACCTCAATGGGTGACAACGTGATTCACTATCGCGGTCACATCCACATGATGGGTGCCATTCAGCCTTTCATCTCGGGTGCGATTTCAAAGACGGTGAACCTGCCAGAAGAGGCCACCATTGAAGAGGTAGAGCAGCTTCATATCGAGGCCTGGCGTCTTGGCATCAAAGCTATTGCTATCTATCGCGACAACTGCAAGAACGGCCAGCCGCTATCGACGGTGAAGAAGGCGGCTCCTGAATCGACTCCGGTTGAAATTGTGGAGAAAGTGGTAGAGAAGGTTGTGCACGTTCCGGTGCGCGAGAAACTGCCACGCACCCGTGTTTCAAAGACCTTCGAGTTTAGGGTTGCCGACCTGAAAGGTTTCGTGACGGTTGGTGAATACACCGACGGCCGTCCCGGCGAGATCTTTGTGCGGGTTTCGAAGCAGGGTTCCACCTTGGCGGGCATTATGGACGCCTTTGCTATCTCGCTTTCACACGGTTTGCAGTACGGTGTGCCGATTCGGGCGTTCATCGAGGCGTTCACTGGCATGCGGTTTGAACCTGCCGGTATGACCGACGATCCTGATATTCGTATCGCTTCTAGCTTGATGGACTATTTGTTCCGCCGCTTGGCGCTTGAGTATCTAACTTACGACGAGCGGGCCGAGCTGGGCATCTTCAGTGTGGGTGAGCGTTCACAGCCCACGCTGCCCGGTCTTGAGGTGGTCGATACGGTGCAGGGTTCCGATGTGGCACCTGATCCGGTGAGCGTGCGTTCGGCTTCCGAACTTGAAGCGCAACTGGCTCGTGAACAACAGACCCAGGCAGCGTCCGCACCACAGACGATTTCGCATAGCCCCGATGCGCCTATCTGCATGATGTGCGGAGTGCGTATGCAGCGTTCGGGTTCCTGCCACGCTTGCCCCAGCTGCGGAAACACCAGCGGCTGCTCGTAAATCCGGGACATGTAAGGGTGGCCCCCCGGTTTTTGTCTAGGTACCTGGTTATCTCTGCAGGTACCTAGACACTTCCGGGTCGCCACTCAAAATCAGGAGCACTTCAGTCCTGCGTAGAATAAAGGGTTCCTATCGCACACTTTTGGCTCTGCGTTTGGTATGGAGCGAAGGCATTCGGGTCTAGTAGATGTGGGTAGCAAAACAAGTGAGGGGAGACCTTGGTGGTTTCCCCTCACTTGTTTTGTTAGTGGTTGCTTGTGTTTAGCGGCCGCTGTTTAGCAGGTGGTTTAGTTCTGCTGAGTTGATGAAGAACGCTATTAGGTTCT